>JAFSHB010000086.1 GCA_017440525.1 Oscillospiraceae bacterium
CCATGCAGTTGTCCTCGTCCATGACGATGGCACCGCCGGAGCCCATCATGGAGCCCTTTGCCACCAGACCGTCAAAGTCGATCGGCTCATCCAGATGCGCTTCCGTCAGGCATCCGCCGGAGGGGCCGCCGGTCTGGATCGCTTTGAACTTCTTGCCGCCGGGGATACCGCCGCCGATGTCGTAGATCAGCTCCCGCAGGGTAGTGCCCATGGGGATCTCCACAAGACCCACATTGTTGACCTTGCCGCCCAGAGCAAAGACCTTGGTGCCCTTGGACTTCTCGGTGCCGCAGGAGGCAAAGACCTCCGCGCCTTCCCGCAGGATATAGGGGACGCAGGCCAGCGTCTCTACATTGTTGACGATGGTAGGCCCATCCCAAAGGCCCTTGACCGCAGGGAACGGAGGACGGGGGCGGGGCATACCGCGCTTGCCCTCGATGGAGTTCAGCAATGCCGTCTCCTCGCCGCAGACGAATGCGCCTGCGCCAAGACGGATGTGGGCGCGGAACGAGAATCCGGAGCCGAAGATATCCTCACCCAGGATGCCGGCCTCTTCCATCTGACGGATGGCATTTCTCAGACGGTTGACCGCGATAGGATACTCCGCACGGACATAGAAGTAGCCTTCGGTGGCACCGATGGCATAGCCCGCGATCATCATACCTTCGATGACGCCATAGGGATCGCCCTCCAGGATAGAGCGGTCCATAAAAGCACCGGGGTCGCCTTCGTCACCGTTGCAGACCACATACTTCTGGTCGGAAGCAGATGCTTTGGCAAACTGCCACTTGCGGCCGGTGGGGAAACCGCCGCCGCCGCGGCCGCGCAGGCCGGAAGCGAGCACCTCGTCGATGACCTCCTGCGGAGACATCTTCAGTGCCTTCTCCAGACCGCGGAACGCACCATAGCCCATGGCCTCCTCGATATTTTCAGGATCGATCACACCGCCGCCGTGAAGAGCGACACGCTTCTGCTTTTTATAGAAGTTGATATCATCCTGCTTTGCGACCTTTTTGCCGGTGTTGGGCTCCACATACAGCAGGCGTTCGATGATCTCACCGCCCATGATATCCCTCTCAAAGATCTCCTCCACATCGTCCAGCGTGACCAGACGGTACAGCGTATCTTCGGGGAAGATCTTAACGAAGGGGCCCTGAGAGCAGAAGCCAAAGCAGCCGACGATATTCACGCTGACTTTGTCGCCTACACCATGCTCCGCGACCAGCGCCTCAAACTTTTCCTTGATCTGCAGAGAGTTGGAGGAGATGCATCCGGTACCGCCGCAGAGCAAAATGGCACGCTTGCCGCCAGCGCCGTCCAGCTTGGCATTCAGCGCATCGGTACAGCTACAGATCTTAGCATCCAGTTCCGCAAGATTCTTCATCACATCTTCCCCTCCTTGACCAGATATTCTTCGACCACTTCCAAAACTGCATCCACCGTCATCTTGGGATAGACCTTGCCGTTGATGGTGACGGCAGGGGCGATGCCGCAGGCACCGATACAGCGCAGAGCATCCAGCGTAAACAGGCCGTCAGCGGTAGTCTGACCGGGCTTGATGCCCAAAAGCTCAGAAAATCTGTCGATCACCTGCTGTGCGCCTTTGACATAGCAGGCGGTACCCAGACAGCAGCCAATGACATACTTTCCCTTGGGCTCCAGAGAGAAGAAAGAATAGAAGGTGACGACACCGTAAATCTCCGCGACCGAGATACCGGTCCTTTGAGACACGATCTGCTGGACCTCCAGCGGGATGTAGCCGTATTCGTTCTGGATATCGCTGAGGATCATCATAAGGGGTGTTTTTTCATCGGCATATCTGTCACAGATCTCATGGATCTTCTTGACACCGACTTCGCTGATTCGAGCCATCATATACCTCCAATAACATATTGCCAGAGAACTATACTACTTTCTCTTGCAAAAACCAATAAAGTTATGGTATTTTATTTATAGGCAAAATCTATGGATCGGTGATCTTATGAATTATAATCATCTTCGTTACTTCTCTGTGCTGGCGCAGGTGGAGCACTATACCATCGCCGCCGCACGGCTGGGGATCTCCCAGCCCTCCCTCAGCAGCGCGATCCACGAGCTGGAGAATGCGTTGGGCGTCAAGCTTTTTGAAAAGGTCGGCAGAAATATCAAACTGACGGAGCAGGGCCGCTATTTTCAGGAAAAAGTCTGCTCCGCGCTGGATGAACTGGACTCCGCTACAAGAGCCCTGCAGACCAGTCGGGAGACTGCCCCCATCGTGCTGCACATCGGCTGTGTGTCCGGTGTGCTCCACGGCTCTCTGGCAGAACTGGCAGAACATTACATACAGACAGAGCCGCGTGCCCGTTTCCGCATTTTGGAGGATTCATCGGAAAATTTGATGGATCTTCTTCGACACGAAAAGCTGGATATGGCGATCGTGGATATCTCCGACCGCGACCGCAGCCTCCACTTCCGCAAACTGCGCCAGCGGGATTTCTGCGTGGCCGTCCCAAAGGGTCATCCTCTGGAAGGCTATGACAGCCTGACCTCCCGCATGCTCAAGAGCTATCCCCACATCGGCTGCAACTACGGCACCGAACGCAGCTTCGGTGAATGGACCGTCCGCTCACCTCTGGAGGAGAGCCTCATCTGTCAGGTCAATACCGTCCAGACCGCGCTGGATCTGGTAGAGGCCGGAGTCGGCATCTCCATCATCCCGGAGGAATGTACAGTGCCCCGTGACGGTCTGACCTATATCCCCCTTGAGAACTGGCATCAGGCGCTGTACCTTTGCATCCTCTACGACCGCTGGCTGTCTCCCCCCATCTGGGACTTCGTGGAGCAGGCCGTCCGAGCCCTCCGCACCGCCGACCAATAACATGGAAACAGGAGATATCATATGCTGAAACGATCTGCCGTCTTACTTCTGATCATCCTTATGCTGCTGCCGTGGACTGCCGCGGCGGAGCCCTCGCCCTATGCCATCCGTGTCAACCGCGCCGCCAATACGGTGACGGTCTACAGCTTGGACGAACACGGCGACTACACCGTGCCTGTCCGTGCCATGGTCTGCTCCACGGCGCGGCAGGGCTACACCACCCCCTTAGGCGCTTATAAGCTGGCGGAGTTCCGCTCCGAATGGCGGCTGATGCTGGACGGTACATACGGCCAGTATGCCACCTGCTTCAAGGGCCATTATCTGTTCCATTCCATCTGCTACTCCGCGCCGGAGCATGATGCCATGATCCGTACAGCCTACAATAACTTGGGCGATCCGGCCTCCATGGGCTGTGTGCGGCTGCAAACGATCGATGCCAAGTGGATCTTCGACAACTGCCCGGCAGGAACGCCCGTGACAGTCTATGACGATGCCGACGATCCCGGTCCGCTGGGCAAGCCGGAGCCGCTCCTTGACGAGATCCCGGAAGAGGCCTACAACGGCTGGGATCCCACCGACCCCGCACCGGGCAATCCATGGCGGCAAAAGGCAGAGTCCGTGTCAGTCAAGCCAGACAAGCTGACCCTTCAGGCCGGTGAGACCGTCAAGCTGACCGCCGAGACCGAGCCGGAGCACGCCATCGTCTCCTGGCGCAGCAGCGATAAGACCGTTGCCGAGGTGGACAGCAGGGGCAATGTGACCGCCCTCGGTGCCGGCACCGCCAAGATCGAGGTCTACGGCCCGGACGATGTCCGCGACAGCTGCACCGTGAAGGTCAAAGGGGAGCTTTTGCCCTATGAGGATCTGATCCCCGGCGCGTGGTACTATCCGCAGGTGCGGGCCGCCTTGGAGAAAAAGCTCTTCAACGGTGTCTCCGAGACGACCTTTGCCCCCGATGCGCCCATGACCCGTGCTATGGTGGTGCAGGTGCTGTACAATATGGCGCGCACACCCAAGTTTGAAGGCACTGCCGCCTTTGAGGATGTGGCAGCGGATGCATGGTATCACGATGCCGTGGCATGGGCCTCGGAGGAACAGCTCGTCTCCGGCCTTTCGGATACCGCCTTCGCCCCCGACAGACCCATGACGAGGCAGGATCTGGCCGTCATCCTCCACCGCAGTACAGGCGCTCCCGAAGCCAAAGAGCCCCTTGCAGGCTTCTCGGATCTGAAGTCCGTGGCGAGCTACGCCGAAGAGGCCATGGCTTGGGCCGTGGAAAATGGCCTTTTGCAGGGCAGCGGTGAGAAGCTGCAGCCCACCAAGACCGCAAGCCGCATCGAGACCGCCGTGATCTTACAGCGGTACACCGAACGATAAATGAAAGACGAGCACCGTTCGGTGCTCGTCTTTCATTTACCGCAGTCGGCTCAAATACGCATTGCCGTGATCTTTCAGCCAGCGCGAACAGCGGTCATAGTCGGGGAACACACGCCGGACCTCCGCATAAAAGGCTGGTGAATGATCCATATGCTTTCTGTGGCACAGCTCGTGCACCACCACGCTGTCGAGGATCTCCCGCGGCATCAGCATCAAAAGACAATTGAAATTGAGGTTCCCCTTGCCGGAACAGCTGCCCCATTTGGATCTCTGATTCCGAATGGTGATGCGTCCGTAGGTGACGCCCACCAGCGGCGCATAATGCCGCACCCGTTCCGGGATGACGGTGAGCGCCTGCTGTGCCAGCTGTTCGATCTGCTCCCGCGTGAAGGGCATCGTATCCGGCAGGGCTTCGCGCGCGGCCTGCATCTTTTTTAAATGGCTCTCGATCCATGCCTGCTTCTGCGCCACAAAGACCTCGATCTCCTGCTCGCTGACACGGTAAGGCGCTCGGACCACCACCGTCCCATCGGACTTGATCTGGATCGCCACGGACTTTCGGTCGCTGTGTATGACTGTATATCGCATCGTAGCCTCCCCTTTGCTGCTTCCGCTTTGTCCGTGCCGTCGGCGATCTTATGCATCACTTCAGGCAGTCCTTGAACTGCTCTTTCGCTTCCTTCCAAAGTTCCTGCCGCAGCTCCTCCTTGGCGGCGCGGACCGCCTCGACATCCTGATAGCACACCTTGGGCCAGCGGTCTTCCCCGGCCGCGAACACCTTCAGGACATGCTCTTCACGGAACACCTCCGCCAGCGCATCCAGCGCGGCGATGTGGTCGGAATATGTAGAAAACACAAAATACCAGAACTTCTCCAGATAGCCGGGCAAGCATCCGGTCTCATCGGGGTAGGACAGCAGCTTCTCGCAGATCTCCACCAGTTCGTCCTCTCCCACAGTGGTCTGGCCGCTGATGTATAAGCCGCACAGCACCTCATGGGCGATCTCAGGGCCGCAGAGCTTTTCCAGAAGCGGCAGGACACGGGGGCGGATATCCGTCCAGCGGAACCACCACAGTGCCTTTTTATTGTACCGCTCACGCTGTTCCTCCGAGAACCCCATGACCTCCGGCACAGCCGCCGCAAAACCAAGTCCGTCTTCGCTGCACAGCGTCACAGGCAGCACGCTCAAATACGCGGCATCGACCGGATCGATCTCGTCCAAAAGACCGCCCTGTTCCAGAAAGCGCAGCTTTCGCTCCAGCGATCCAAGCTGCGCTTCCGGCAGCTCATAGCGGCAAAAGCGGTGAATCGCCTTTTCATCCATATGCAGCTTCTCAGATAGGATCCTCGTCAGTTCTGTTCCCATTTTCAGTTCCTCCCTGTTTTCAAACCGGTGTCATGCTCCCAGTCAAACATCACATACACTTTTTCACCCTCGGCGAGCTGCATCAGCGCATCTTTCAGGCCGCGCTCGTACCAGCAGGCCGTGTCCGACCAGTCGTCTTCGCAGTCGTGGAGCAAAAGATCGGTCTCATCGAACATCAGCTCCCACTGCGCGGCATGTTTGCCGAAGAACTGAAAGTCCCTGCACCCGCCGGACAGCATCTGCCGTGCTGTCTCGTATATAAAATGCCTGTCGTTCAAATGCTCTACGACAAAAAAGCAATGGCTGTTCTCCTCCGGCAGCAGCTCCGGCATACCGTCCCGAAGATCGACCCAAATGATATCGTCCATACCGCCCGCCTCCTTTTCCTGCTCTGCGATCGTATCACACCATATCGCTCTTTGATGTGCGCCGAGGTCCTCCGGTCGCTGAGGAAAAACAAACAGCCCCGGTCTCAGTTCATCCACAGACCGGGGCTGTTCCAAGCTCTATCCTCAGATCTCGTCCTTGCAGATCTCCTTGAAATACTTGTAGGTATCGACCTTCAGCTCACCGCAGGCGGCTTCGTCGCAGGCGACGATGCCATCGGGATGCAGCTGCAGCGCGGAGATCGTCCATGCGTGATCCACGCCGCCTTCCACACAGTGGCGCAGTGCGCGGGCCTTGTGATGGCCGTTGATCAGCAGCAGGACCTGCTTGGAATCGCAGACCGTACCGACACCGACGGAGAGTGCAGTCTTGGGCACCTTGTTGGGGTCGTTGTCGAAGAAGCGGGAATTGGCGATCAGGGTATCTTCGGTCAGTGCGCGGATACCGGTGCGGGACACCAGAGAGGTGAAGGGCTCATTGAAAGCGATATGACCGTCCACACCGCTGCCGCCCATGAACAGATCGATGCCGCCCATGGCCGCGATCTTCTCTTCATAGCGCTTGCACTCGCCTTCCAGATCCTCTGCCATGCCGTCGAGGATGTTGATATTCCCGGCGGGGATATCGATATGGTCAAAGAAGTTCTCGTGCATGAAATACCAGTAGCTCTGGTCATGCTCACGGGGCAGACCGACATACTCGTCCATATTGAATGTGACCACATTCTTGAAGGTCACTTCCCCGGCCTTGTTCATCTCGATCAGGCGCTTATAGACGCCCAGAGGAGAAGAACCGGTGGGCAGGCCCAGAACGAAGGGACGATCCTCCTTATGGTCGTTGATGGCCTTGGCGATGTGCTGTGCAGCCCATTCGCACATTGCAGCATAGTCATTCTTGATGATCAGTTTCAAAACTACTCACGCTCCTTGATTTGATCGGCAAAATAGGATTTGTCGTTAGTTCCATTATACGCCATGGGCGCTCATTTTTAAAGTACAAATTTTTAGCAGTCTCTCTGTTCGTGCTGCTCATCTTTCTCCGGCCGATACAGCACCATCGCCAGAACGACGGCGCAGATACCGGAGACCAGCTTGCCCACGACCATGGGAGCGACATAGGCGCTGTCAAAGACCATGGTGAAAGCCAGATGACTGCCAAACACGAAGGACGCAGAGACAGCAAAGGCCGCATTCAGCACAACGCCCTTCCTGTCCATCTTCTCCATGACACCAAAGGTAGATGCGTTGGTGACGAGACTGCCGAGGAACGACAGAGCCGAGATGCCGTTGATGCCAAGTCTGGAGCCCAGCTCGTTCAGGGGCCTGTCCAAAAGCTTTGACACGAGGAACATCAGCGGCAGTGCGCCCGACAGGGTCACGCACGCATTGGCGCAGATGAACGCGCCGTTCTCAAAGGTATCAAAATGGGGGCTGAGCCGGATCCCGGTCAGGAAAGTGAATACCGCCAGCACCAGACCGATGATGGCCAGGATCTTCATGCATATGCCGAACACCTCAAAGCACTTGATGCAGACCTTCGGAACAAAGACCAGCGCAACGGCGACGATCACAGAAAGGATCAGCAGGGGCAGAAGATCGATGAGCACAGCCAGCGGCGGCAGCTTGCACACAAGACCTGCCGCGAAGCTGCCGATGGGGATCGTCGCGATACCGCACAGGAAGCCGAAGAACAGCTCCCTGCGCTGAGCCTCCTTCACCAGTCCCAGAGAGAATGGGATGGTGAACGAGATGACGCAGCCCATCATGGAAGAGATGACAAGGGCGTTATAGTCGCCGAGCGCTTTGTCCACACAGACGCTCCGGGCCAGCTGCATGCCGCCCATGTCGTTGGCAAACAGGGAGGCAGGGATGATGGACGGATCGATGCCGAAGAGGTCATAGAACCACTGAAAAAACGGCATCAGCCATACACCGAGGGCAGGCGCGATGACGATCATGCCCAGCATGGACAGGGCCATGGGACAGAACAGAGAGAATGCCCGCTTGAATTCGTCTCCGATGCCGAGTTTATTCCCCAAGATGTAGTCCACGGCACCGAGCACAGAAAAGATCAAGATCACGATGGTGATACCGCTCACAGCGCCACCTCCTTAAAACCGTCATGGGTCAGCACCCACCTGGAGCGGAAGCCTGCCTCCTTGATGAGGGCGGCCGCTTCGTCATAGGCGCAGTCTAAGCTCGACTTGTCGTGGCAGTCGGATGTGATGACCACACCAAAGCCACAGCGATAAAACTCTTTCAAAAATTCCGACCGGGGATAGGGCACAGACCGATACCCGCGGGAAATGGCGCCTGTGTTGACCTCAAAGAGCGGGATCTTTCCCTGCAGTGCGTGGATGGCCTCAAAGCCAAGCTCCAGATAGTCTCTGGAAGTCTCATCCAGAAAGCGTCCCTTTTCATTGTTTTTGCACACGAGATCGAAGTGCCCGAGGATGTCATACCGACGCTTATCCGGAAGTGCCATGACAGTCTCAAAATACTTTCTGGCAAAAGCCATGCCGCTGCCGCCAAAATGCTCTTTGATAAAGTCCAGCGTGCTTTCCAGACCGCCGTCAAAGCCTGCCACCCTGCCGCCCACATCCAGATAGTGGACAGATCCGATCAGATAGTCATACCCCTCCGTGCTGACTTCGGAAAAATACTCATCCTCAAGTCCGCAGAAGATGTCGATCTTATCTTTGTATCCGGCCTTCACCGCCAATACATCCTCACGGTATGCATCCATGGCCTCCGGTATCATCTGATGATGATAAGCGGAATGTTCGTTATAGGTATGCTCCGAAAACCCGATGGATGCAAATCCCCGCTCGATCGCTTCAAGCACGAGCTCCTCCGGCGTATCCTTCCCATCGCAATAGGTCGTATGGATATGTAAGTTCTGCTTGCTCACTGCTTTCTCTCCCGCTCTATCGGCCTATCTCATCCAGCCGGTCTTTGACCTCATCGATCAGATCCTCCAGATCCTCATGCTCGTCTGCCCAGTCGTCATATCCCTCGGACTCGTCATCCTCGGGCTCACGCGCATCCAGATCCTCCAACTTCTCTTCCAGCCGTGCCAGATAGTCCTCCAGCTCCTCCGCAGTCATCTCATCGATCTCCGGCTCATTCCCAAACTCTACTTTGATGATCATACGCGATCCTCCCATGTATCCTTTGCCGTTATCATAGCACCTCAGCACGCATTTGACAACTGACCATCCATCTCCTCACGCAGATAAGACCGCCTTCGGGCGGTCTTGTCTGCGTGTCAAAGAAGTCTCTTTGCCCCGCTGTGCGGTTTTTCAACCTTTCAAAAAGGTTGAAAAACCTGTTTTATTGAACGCGCGGGGGGCTTTTTGCCCCCGCACACACCCCCCGCTGCTCAGTCGCAGAAGCTATTTCATAGTTTTTTGACAGTCTCACAAGACCGCCTTCGGGCGGTCTTGTCTGTATAGCTCATAAGAGCTTGATGAGCTGTTCTGTCAGGAACACAGCGGCGCAGGCGGCGACTGCCACCACGATCAGGCTCTTCTTTCGAAGTGCCAGCACCACAGCCACCGCCAGACCGATCGCGCCTGCGATCATATGCTCCGTGGCGGTCAGGATCGCCGGGAAGGTCATGGCCGTCAGGCATGCCACCGGGACATAGTGCAAAAACGACTTGATGAACCGGTTTTGGATGGGCTTCTTCAGAAGCGTCAGCGGAAGGGCGCGGATCAGATAGGTCGTCACCGCCATGACGAGGATGTAGAGACAGATCTTCATGCTTCATCCTCCTCATCCTTCACCGGGAACAGCGCGGCGCACAGCGCTGCCGCCGCTACGGTGCAGATCACGATCGCAAGACCGCCGGAGACCTCCCGCAGACCGGGGGCCCATGCGAACAGACAGCTAAAGAGCAACGCGAAGACTACTGCGATCAAAAGTGGCTTTTCCTCCCTCGCCTGCGGCACCACGATGGCAATGAACATACCGTAGAGCATGACGCCCAGAGCCATGCGGATATCCTGCGGCAGGAGCGAGCCTGCGACCGCACCCATGGCGGTGCCGCCTGTCCAGCCGATGGCTGATACCACGCCTGCACCTACGAAGAACGATGTCGTGAGTTCTTTTCCTCGGGACATGCCCAGCGCGAACACCTCATCTGTATTGAAGAACGCGGCGCACAGACGCTTGCCTGTACCGACCTTCGGGCCAAAGCGCTGGCCGATGGCAAGGCTCATCAGGGCATAGCGGCTGTTGATCACAAGCTGGGTCAGGACCATCTCGATCATGGCGGCGCCTGCCGCGATGACTGTCAGTCCCGCAAACTGGCCTGCGCTGGTCAGATTGGTGGCGGAGATCAAGATCGCCTGCCAGATCGCCAGCCCCTGTGCCACAGCCATGGCGCCAAATCCGAAGCTGACAGAAAAATAGCCGATACACACCGGCATCCCGGCCTTCATCCCGGCCAAAAATTCTTTTCGTCTCATATCCGTATCTCTTTTCAAAAAGGTATCCTTCAAACATCGCTTATCATACCCCAGACGAGCAAAAATGTCAAAGGTCAAAACCGGGTCCCACAGCATGAAGTCCCCCTTGCGGATGCGGCACTCTTGCCGTACTGCCGGCCGATACGAGCTTCCCAAATATTTTGTCTTGTTTGTTGAAAATCAGTTCATGCCGCAGTATAATATGATGGTATGCTATCACAATGGGATCGTTATGACTTCCTGCGAAAGGGACAGGCTTATGGTCGGCAAAGAATTGAAAAGGCTCAGCAGGCGCGAGCTTGTAGACATCATCTATCAACTGAAGAAAAATGAGCAGGAGAAGCTCGAGCAGATCGCCGCTCTGGAGGAGGAGCTTCGGGACAGACGGATCCGGATCTCTGTCGCCGGTTCCATCGCTGAGGCCGCTATCGACATCACCAATGTGTTCTCTGCGGCGCAGTCTGCCGCCGATCGGTATCTGCACGAGATCGAACGGATGAAGGAAGACACCGAAGCGCAATGTGCCAGAAAGATCGAGGAGACTGACCGAAAGGTCGCGGAGATCCTGCAAAACAGCGAAAAGAAATATGACGAGCTGGAGGCCCGCTGTGAAAGGGGCCGCCGGAAGTGGGAGCAGCTGCGGGCGGAGATCCAAAAGCTGGAAGAAGAAAAAATGCGGCTCGAGCGTGAGATGAGATATGGAAAGAAAAACTGAAAAGAGGGTAGCCGTTCCCTCCCTGCAGGATATCCAGGCCGAGCGGAAACGGATCCGAAGAAAAGAATACTACAGGCAGTCCCTCCGCGGTACCGTCTATGTGCTGGTGGTCGTGGCCGCAGTCGCCGTTTTGATCGCGACGCTGTTCCTGCCGATCCTCCAGATCTCCGGCGACAGTATGTCCCCCACGCTGGAGCACGATGAGATCGTGGTGCTGCTGAAGACAAAGGAATTCAAAGAGGGCGACCTGATCGGCTTTTATTATCAGGGCAAGATCCTGTTGAAGCGGGTCATCGCATTGCCGGAAAGCGAAGTCGCGATCGATGGCGATGGGAATGTATATGTGGACGGCGCCCTGCTGGAAGAGCCCTATGTCACCGAAAAAGTCCTTGGTGACTGCGATCTGGAGTTTCCCTATAAGGTGCCAGGCACCGGCTACTTCGTGATGGGCGACCGCCGCTCCAATTCTGTGGACAGCCGCAATTCTGTCATCGGCGCGGTCTCCCGGGATGATATCATCGGAAAGATCGTTATCAGAGTCTGGCCATTCTCACGGTTTGGATTCGTCTATTGACCAACACCTTTATCCCATAGAAAGGAGGGAGAGACATGCAGGATATTTGGGGCGAGCTCCCGAAAAAGGCGCGGAAACTGCGGCTTCGCAGGACATGGACGACTGCGCTCTTGCTGGTGCTCTCCCTCACCGTTTGTCTGGATGTATTCTGGTCCCTGCGCAGACCGGGCCTGACCCTTGCCGGAGATGCCGACTGCGGATACATCGAACACATCCACGATGATGCCTGTCTGAACGAGGACAGCGCCTGTGAACTGGAAGAGCATATCCACGACATCACCTGTTACTCCGATGACACCGCAGATACGGAGACCCAACTGGACTGGCAGACCATGTTCGAAGATCATCCCTACACAGGAGATCTGCGGGAGGATCTGGTCTCGATCGCCAAAACGCAGGTCGGCTATGCAGAAAGCACACAGAACTTCCAGGTAGACCACGACGGCATCCGTCACGGCTACACCCGTTACGGTGCCTGGTACGGTGTCCCTTATACAGACTGGTCCGCGGTCTTTGTCTCCTACTGTCTGAACTATGCAGGAGCAGATCCGGAGGAAGCCCCCGGCAACACAGGAGCCGCCGCCATGGCAGAGGCTTGGCTGCGGCTCCATAGATACGCGCCCGTGGGGGCCTATACGCCTGTCCCCGGTGATCTTGTCTTTTTCCGGGATGCCACCGTGGGCATCATCACCGACATCCAGACCGCCACCTTCTGCGCGATACGCGGCGATATCGACGATGCCGTGAGCAGCGAGATCTTCCTGCTGGCAGACAGCACCATCGCGGGCTGGGGCCTGACAGACGGAGCATTTTTTGATGATGACGCCCTGCCGGAGCCCTCTTACGAGGAAGAGCTGCCGGATGCCGAGATGGAAGAGGATCCGGAGACCGCCTGCGGGGATGAGGCCCCGGAAGAGCCCACGGCGAAAGACCCTCCGGACATCTCCGATGGCCCGGTATTCTACATATTTGAAGGCGGCAGCATGCTTGAACAGATGCAGACCTTCTCCCTCCGCGCCTCCCGGTCGATCATCGATCTGCTGGAGTATCTCAATGCCAACGGCGGCAGTTATTTCTTCACCCTGCTGGATATGGACAACCATGAGCTCCCGAAGAACGATGCCGGCGATCTTATCGTATCTGCCGGTGATGACTATAAGCTGACCGTCAGCTTTGTAAGTCCTGAAGGCTTCGTCCCCGGCACTTATCAGTATCAGGTCCCCAACGGTCTGATGGTGGACGGCGGCGAAGGCACCTTCATTTTGAAAGACGGCACGAATGTCGGCGGCTGGACGGTCACGGATACCGGCCTGATCACCCTTTCGTTCAACGAACATATGAACAGCCGTACGGAGATCACGATCAGCGCGACCTTGGGCATCCACTTCCCCGAGCAGGAAGAGCCCATCGACTTTGACGGTCTTATCACGGTCACAGTCAAGCCGCCCGCCCAGCAGGAAGCGCCAACGAGCTTGTCCAAGTGGGGCTCTCCCAATGAGGATGCCGGAAAGATCAACTGGACCGTTCGGATCGACGGATATGCCGACTCCCAGATCCCGGGGAACATCCTTACAGACCAGGTGGCGCTGAGCGATTGGAGCAGTCCCCACAGCTACACCCAGTCGGATATCGACGGTGGAATCACCTTCGGTGTCTCCGACCCGAACGGCGGATGGCACGCATGGCATGTTTCTGTCGATGACCCCCACCTCATATGGGATGAAACGGGCTGGTCCTATAAGATCCCCAAAACAGTCACTTGTGACTACTGCGGCGCACTGGAGCTGGGCAACGAAGGCTGGAGCTACTATATCAACTATACTTCCACCCCGACCCCGCTGAACATGCCCGGCACCTTCGACTATGAGAACAAAGTCACCGTGGACAATCAGACAGCCTGGGGCTGGAGCAATTTTGACCACGGCACGATCGAGGCTGAGATCGTAAAGGACGGCTCGTTCGTTTCCGATGCCGCCGGCGGCGCGTTCCTTTGGGAGCTCCAGGTGACGATCCCCGGCAGAGTGGAAGGTCAGAGAGCGGAATACTCCTGGTTCATCTCCGATGAGATGCGGCTTTTGGATGCAAACGGCATCGTGATCGGCCGCTTGCATAACGACGCCGACCTGTCCGAAGTCACAGCGACCTATAACGGACGAACGATCCGGATCCCCCGTATCCAGGATGCGACAGACAGCGATATGTTCGCCTGGGACAACGCATGGTCTGCAACAGAGAACGGCGTGAGCCACACCCGAAACATCAATCTGCTCTGCCGCTGTCAATGCACAGCGGATACCTGTCACTGGACGAGCTGCGGTGACTACTGGTTCCAGCGGGATGACGGCACATGGGCTGCCAACGGTTTCTGCCAGTGCTGGACAGAAACGCAGAACATGACCTTCACCTTCCTTTACAAGACCAAAGACCTGTCCATCATCGAAAACTACGGCGCGCTCGGTCATCAGATGGGCAACCACGCGCAGCTCTTTTATATGCCCGATTCCGCCACCTCCGTCCGCGCCTCCTATGACGACGCCATCGTGCCCATCCCCAACCTGTTTGAAAAGCAGCTGACACAGGACTTCGATGGCTACACCGCCAGCTATAAGATCACCGTCAACGAAGGAAAGGTCGCGCTGACGGACGGAACGCCCCTTACCATCCACGACATCATGACCCAGACGCTGGTCTATATCAGCGGCTCTCTGGTCATCACCGCCGAGGATGCACAGGGAAATATCACCACCCTCAAGCAGGGCGAGGATTTCACCGTTACATACGACGGCACCGGCAACGAGACGGACAAGACCGGCACGCCGGTCCATGTGCTGGACATCACGATCTTGCATCCCCAGCCGGTGATGTACACCCTCTGCTACGATACCACCTTGACGATCCCCACCGGTGTGACGGAAGCGATCCGGTATAACAACTCCGCGGAGATCACGCTCTGGGAGCAAAAGCTCCATGATACCAACACCGAAAAGGTCTATGCCGACATCAATATCTCAGCAAAGACCTACAAGGTAGAGATGTACAAAGCCTGTGCCATATCCGGTGAGCCCCTTGGCGGCGCCACCTTTGGCCTGTACAACGAACAGGGCGGCCTGATCTCCACCGATGTGACGGATCAGGACGGTGAGCTCATCTTCCAGTCCAATATCATCGAGGGCATCATCCTCCGCGAACATGTGCTCTATTATATGCAGGAGCTGAAGCCGCCTCCCGGCTATCAGCTGGACGATACGAAGTTCTGGTTCTGCTTCTGCAATCAAACAGAAGGGACATGCCCGACCTGCCGTGAGATCCTGGCAGAAACACAGGCACAGCGCATCCCCTTCGAGCAGATCGGAAAGGTCCATGCGGCGAACCGACCGCTGGAGTACGATCTGCCCGCGACCGGCGGTCCCGGTCTGTATCCCCTGATGCTTGTGAGTGTGGTCTTTGTCATCACACCGCTGGTATATTGGTCTGTCCGAAGGCGCAAGCAGGAAAGGAGGGGCGTCGATCAGCTTCCCTCATGACGGCGGATATGCGCCGCAGACAGATCGAAAGAAACAAAAAACATAGAAAGGAAAACCAAGTCATGAAAAAGTTTTTATCCATCCTCCTGGTGCTCACCCTGGTCCTGGCACTGAGCATCTCCACATTCGCTGCTGAGAACACCACTCTCACCATCAACGACTCCGACGGCAGGACCTATGAAGGCCATCAGATCTTGAAGCTGACCACCAGCCTGAAGGGCGATGCCCATCATCCCGACACCTGCAACGGCGTTGACCACACCGACGATTGCTACAACTATGCATACACCGTCAACGAGACCTACCGTGAGATCCTCCAGAAGGAGACCTTCGAAAACGGCAGAAACGCCATCTGGGGCGACAGCAAGCCCGCCACCTTCGCAGGCGTGACCGATGCACAGATCCTGGAATATCTGGAAGGCCAGACCCCTGGTGACGGCACCATGCGTCAGGTCGCCAACCGCATCTACCGTGCGATCCAGGAAGCCGGCATCGCAGCCGATGCTGAAGATCTCACCGGCAGCAACGATGTCATCGAGCAGGGCTACTGGATGTTCGCTGACATCTCCGACCTGACCGGCAACGAGTCCAACTCTCTGGTCATGGTCGATACCGCCGGTCAGGAAGCTGTCACCATCACCCCCAAGACCGCTCTGCCCACCGTGGAAAAGAAGGTCAAGGACATCGACGACAGCGAAGATGACAGCATCACCGACAATGCCTGGCACGACTCCGCCGACCATGACCTTGGCGACACCGTTCCCTTCAAGCTGACCGCTACCCTCCCCAGCAATGCACAGAACTATACGACCTACACCATCATCTTCCACGATACCCTGTCCGCCGGTCTGACCCTGAATGAGGGCTCCTTCAAGGTCCTGATGTATGAGACCAAGCACAAGGCCGATGTGGACACCGACCTGAACGACCAGCTCAAGGATGTGACCGCCAACTTCACTGTTGATACCGGCTGCGATGACGGCTGCTCCTTCGAAGTGTACTGCGACGATGTGTTTGCCATCGAGAATGTGACCAAGGACACCGCTTTCGTGGTCTACTATGAAGCGACTCTGACCGATGCAGCCGTCTTCGGCGGCAACGGCAACCCCAACGAAGTGTATCTGGAGTTCTCCAACGATCCCTACGGCGACGGCACCGGCAACACCGAGACCGACAAGGTCACCGTATTCACCTACAAGCTGGTCATCAACAAGACCGACTCCCACGGCCATGAGCTGGACGGCGCAGGCTTCACCCTGTACAAGAAGGATGTCACCGGCACCTATAATGCTCTGGGCGGTGAACTGATCGGCGACGGCATGACCACCTTTACCTGGCTCGGCCTCGACGACGGCGACTACAAGCTGGTGGAAAGCACGGTCCCCGATGGCTACAATGTCATGAGCGATGTCCTGTTCTCCATCTCCGCCGAGCACAGTGAGACTGACGGCGAGCCCACCCTGCTCTCCCTCGACGGCGGCCAGATCGGCACCGGTGATATCACCATCGGTGCCATCGAGAAGGATATCGTCAACAACACCGGCGCTGTCCTCCCCGAGACCGGCGCACAGGGCACCTTCCTGCTGATCTGCGGCGGCGCATTCCTCATGATCGTGGCTGCCGTCTTCATGGTCACCCGCAAGAAGATGTCCATCTTTGAGGACTGATCCTCTGATCCGTAACACCAACATATAACACTTGCGGCGGATGGCTCCACCGCCATCCGCCGCAAGTTTATAGGAGACAGACGCTTATGAAGAACAACAAAATAGGGCTTCTGCTGGTCTTGATGCTGTTCATAGGCGTCTGCGGTCTGCTCTATCCATCTGTGAGCCAGTATTGGAATACCAAGACCCAGACCCGCGCCGTGGAGAACTACCGCGAGATCCTGGATTCTCTGAAGCCGGAAGACTACGAGGTCTTCTTTCAGGAGGCGGATGACTACAACCGGGAGCTCTTTCTGCTGAAAGAGCCTCTGTTGGACTACGGCAGCCTGCAGGGCTATGATGAGATCCTGAATGTGACAGGAAGCGGTATCATGGGCTATGTGTCCATTGCCAAGCTGGGCGTGGAGCTGCCGCTGTATCACGGCATCTCCGCCGAGGTCCTGAATGTGGCCTGCGGCCATCTGGAGGGCACATCCCTGCCTGTGGGCGGCGAGAACACCCACTGTGTCATTTCTGCCCACCGCGGGCTCCCCCATGCCAAGCTGTTCACCGAGCTGGACAAGATGGAGGTGGGCGACACCTTCCTGCTCACCGTGCTGGACAGGACCATCACCTATCAGGTGGATCAGATCAAGGTGGTGCGCCCGGACGAACTGGACGATGTGCAGATCGTCGAAGGCGAAGATCTCTGCACCCTGCTCACCTGCACGCCCTACGGGATCAATTCCCATCGGCTCCTCGTGCGGGGGACGCGCATCGAGAACGCCATCCCCGCGCTGCATGTCACCTCCAATGCCTACCGGATCGATTCCCTGCTGGCGACCCCTGTGGTGGCGGCGCCGATCTTGCTGATACTGCTGATCATACTGATGGTCAAATACCGCGATAAGGGGAGCAAGCCCCTGATCTCAAAGGAGGAAGACGAATGGCTAAAAGAAGAGTGGCAATGATCCTTGCCTTGCTGTGCCTTTGTTTCTACTGCCTGCCGTGCTGTGTACAGGCCGTCTCCACTGCCGATGCCAAAGGACCGATCGTGACGGACGCGCCCTGCTCTTTGACGATCGCCTGCCGCTGTGACGGACACGCCTTCCCCGATCTGCCCGTAAGGCTCTACAAGATCGCGGATGTATCCGCTTATTTCCTGTATTCCCTCACCGCCCCCTTCGAGGCCACCGGTCTGGTCCTCAACGGCGTGGAGACCGTCGGTGAATGGGATATCATCCGCTCTACGCTGGAGACCTATATCCTTGCCGAAGGCATCGAGCCCGACTTTACTGCCGTGGCCGACCAAACGGGGATCGTCCGTTTCGACGCGCTCAGCCCCGGTCTGTATCTGGCTGTGACCGAGCATGCCCGATGGGGCGACTTCACCTGTGTGTTCTCCCCCGCGCTGATCGCCCTGCCCGGGCTGGAGGAGGATGGCATCTGGCAGTATGAGGTCTCCGTCTCCTCCAAATCCCAGCTCCTTCCGCCTGTCGGTCCTGATGGAGACGATACGGAGCTCAAGGTCATCAAGCTCTGGAAGGGCGACAGCGGCAGTGCCGACCGTCCCAAGAGCATCGAGGTCGAGATCTTCCGCAACGGCGTCAGCGACCGCACGGTCATCCTTTCAGAGGAGGACCATTGGACCTACACATGGTCCGTCAAGGACGACGGTGCCGACTGGGCCGTCGTGGAGCGCAATATCCCACAGGGCTATACTGTGACTGTGGAAGAGCGTGAGACCGCCTTCGTCCTGACCAACACGCTGATCCCGGAAGATCCGGGCCAGCCCGAAGTCCGGCCTCCCTACACCGGCGATACCTCCAACATCCTGCTTTATATCATCCTCATGAATATCTCCGGCATCATGCTGGTCATCCTGGGGATCACAGGAAAGAGAAAGACCTATGAAAAGTCATGACATCCGTACTGTTTTGATCCGCATCGGTGTCTGTCTGGTCCTCGCCGCCATGATCTCGCTGTTTTTCTGGCAGAGAGGGATCCGCACAGCACAGTCCCGCGCGGAATACTATGCCCTCACCCTCCGGGATGCGATCCCTGCACCACAGGGCGCTGTTCCGGAGACCCGGCTGGACAATACCATGCCCACCCTTTCTGTGGACGGCATCGATTTTGTCGGCATCCTGGAGATGCCCCGCTACGGCTCTATGCTCCCCGTCTGTGGAGACTGGGGACGCCCCTCCAAATACCCCCGCCTCTTCCACGGCAGTGTCTACGACCGCACCCTGCAGATCGGCGGCAGCTCGCAGACCGGTCAATTGGACTTTTTCAAAGAGATCTCGGTAGGTGACGAGGTCTGCTTCACCGATATGGCCGGCAACCGTTATTCCTATGCCGTCACAGACCTGCGGTATGTAAAAAACGCAGACCGGGATGCACTCCAAAGCAGGAGCGCCTCCCTGACCCTGTTTATCAAAAACGAGTATGCATTTGAGTACCTTCTCGTTTTCTGTGACACGCCCAACTGACTCCCCCAAAACGGAGGTGGATCCCCATTGAAAACGCTGAGACCTGTTTTGACCGCAGTATGTTTGACCGTCTTTATCGCAACAGCTTGTCTGACAGCCGGGGAACTGCTGGAACAGCGGCAGACCGAAAAGGACTTCAACGAGCTGGCGCAGTTGGTCAGGGCGGACAGCGTGCCTTCCGCACCCACAGCGCCCCGAGCAGCCGAGGTATCCGAGGAGCCTGTGCCGCTCCCATCCACCCGCGATCTGACGCCCCTGTTTGCGCGCAATGCCGACTGCATCGGCTGGCTCTATATCGAGGGCAGCACCGTGGACTACGCCGTCATGCATACACCGCAGGAGCCCCAAAAATATCTGCGGCTCAATTTCGACGGAGCATACAGCCACGCAGGCATCCCCTTTCTGGACGGCAGATGCACCCTGGACAGTGACCATCTCATCATCTACGGTCACAATATGAAAAACGGCACCATGTTCTCCGATATCACCCGGTATCAGGACGCGGCATACTGCACCGAGCATCCCGTGATCGAGTTTGAGACCGCCCGGGGCTTGAAGCGGTATGCTGTATTCGCCGTGGTATCCATGCAGGAGGATGACGGCTGGTATCAGTTCCTTACCGCAAAGGATGCGGATGAATACACAGAGAAGACCGCCGAGATCAGGAGCCGTGCCCTCTATGAGACAGGCCTGATTCCCTCCGGCGGTCAGCAGCTCCTGACCCTCTCCACCTGCCACGGCGAAACGGCAAGCGACCGTCTGGTCATCATCGCCGCCGCGACCGCCCCATGAGCCCTGTTCCATAATAGAAAAGAGAACTGACTGCCGTTGGCAGTCAGTTCTCTTTCTGGTCGCAGGTGCCATCCAAAGTCTCGGCAAAAGATCACCCATCCGTGGAAAAACAGCAGTCGTCTTTCGCAGAAGTCTACTGTTCCAGAAAACCGTACTTGACCTTGATGCGGTCGAGTTTTTCGAGCATGGGTTCGGCTGCCAGCAGGAGGAAAATGACCGTGGCGGCGGCGTGGACCAGATTCATGGGGAGCCCTGAGATGTAATAGGCCTTGAGCATTTGCCAGTCAAGGGCTTCGGAGCTGTACATGATCGCGGATGCCGGGTCCATGATTCCGCCGTAGATGACCACTGCGGAGAATGCACCGAAAACAGCCAATGCACCTTTACTGCGGCGCAAAAGCCCCTTACGGAACAGCACACCTGCCAGAAAGCCGATGATGCCCATACTGAACATCTGCCACGGTGTCCAAGGGCCTTGGGAAAACAGGATGTTGGAGACCAACATGGTCACAGCACCGACCAGGAAGCCGGTCTCGCCGCCCATTGCCACACCTGCGATGATGGTCAGGGCAAGCATGGGCTTGAACTGGGGCAGCATGAAGAAGGCCGCTCTGCCTGCCACGGAAATGGCGCATAAGACTGAAATGGTCACAAGCTCTCTGGCCTTTGGTCTTCTGCCTTCAAAGATCAGGAAGAACGGCAGCATACATTCCAGCAGCACCAGAACAGCCGTAACATTGTAATATCGGTCCCCCAGATACAGGACACCTGCAAGGATGGTCAACGGGATGCAGCAGATGATCAGCACCGCTGCAGCAGCAGTGCGCTTGCTTAGTTTTCTTTGATGCACAGGCGTTTGCATGGCGGAAGGCGGACTTTTCCTGCCGATGGCGGCCAAAAACACACCCATAGCGGCGATCAGGATCAGATACAGCGCCATCTGGCTTTCTCCCAACGCACTGATGCCCTCGGCGCTGATGAGCCTGGACAGATCCGTCTTTCCGGTGGCATAGAAAAACACCGCCAGACCAACTGTCAGAGACAGCACAGCCAGAACTTTTCTCCACAAAGGAAGGGGTCTTGGCTGGTAATTGACCGCCGTTTCCTTGGGGCTCGGCAAAGGCTCTGCTTCGATGATCTGCGGCTCTTCCGGCAATGTACCGCCGCAGCAGGCAATGACCTCGGACACCGTGACCGCTCCCGGGATCAGGTGTCTTGCCATGCGGTTGGCAGGGGTGGTATAGAAGCTGTTTCCGGAGAAAAACTCCCTCGGTGTCCCCTCTGCAACGATGCTTCCATCAAAGAACATACCGCACCTGTGGGCATATCCCGCGCAGAAGGACACATCGTGGCTGACCATCAAAATAGTCACACCGCTTGCCAGCAGTCTTCGCAAGATCACGGAGAATGCGACCTTAAACTCCGCATCGAAGCCCTTGGTCGGCTCATCCAGGAGCAGTACATCGGGGGCCGTCAAAAGGACTTTCGCCAAGGCAGTGCGCTGCTGCTCACCGCCGGAGATATCATAGGGATGGCGATCGAGGAACTCCCGCAGACCACAAAGCCCCACCACATTAGCGACTGCCTCATCTTGCTCCTGCTTTGAGATCTTCTTTCCGCTGAAAACTTCGTACAGATCCTCTCTGACCGTTCGTTTGACGAACATGGTCTGGGAATCTTGGGTCAGATACCCGAGCTTCCCCTCTGCCTTGACCGATCCGCGATAAGCTGTTTGCAGTCCGGAGATGACCTTCAAAGTCGTGGTCTTGCCCGCTCCGTTGCCGCCCAAAATGGCATAGAGCTCACCTTTTTTCAGCTTCAGAGAAAAGCCCTTGACCACATCGGGGCTGTCCTTCTCATAGCGAAACCACAGGTCGTCACATTCCAAAGCGCAAAGATCTTCATAGGTCTTTGCGCTTTGTTCTTTTAAGGGGATCAGGGGCACTTCTTCGTTTCGCCCGGTCAGAAAGCGGCTGCCGTCACGGACGGTCATAGGGCAATCCAGCTTCGTTTCCACCGCCGCCCACACACGCATGGCCGTGGGCATGGCAAGGAACATACCGCTGCCCTTGTCCTTTAACTGCAGGCCCACATCCTCCGGTCTGCCGTCACAGATCACGGTGCCCTGTTCCATAACGATGACCCTTGTGGCAAAGGGAAATGCCTCTTCCAGACGATGCTCTGTAAGGATAATGGTGGTGCCCAGCTCCCGGTTGATCTTCCCCAGAAGTGCCAGAAAGTCCGCGGCGGCAATGGGGTCGAGCTGTGCCGTGGGCTCATCCAAGATCAGAACACCCGGCTGCATGGCCATGACCGATGCAAGGCTCAGAAGCTGCTTCTGTCCGCCGGAAAGCTCCGTGACATTCTTATAAAACCAATGCTCGATGCCAAAGAAGGCGGCGATCTCCGCCACTCTGCGGCGAATGGTCGGCGTGTCATAGCCCAGGCTCTCCAAGCCAAATGCCAGCTCGTGCCAGACCTTGTCCGTGACCACCTGAGCTTCGGGAGATTGCAGCACAAAGCCGATCTCCTGCGCCTGCTCCCTCTGGGAAATTTCCGAAAGAGGTCTTCCCTTATAGCTGATCTCACCGGCAAATATCCCGTGGGGTGCCATGCAGGACTTCATGTGCCTGAGCAGGGTGGATTTGCCGCAGCCGGAAGGACCGCAGAGGATCAAAAATCCTCCCTGCTCCACGGTAAAGGTCACATCCCGGAGGGCCTTCTTCTCTCCCTCCGGGTATGTAAAGTTTACAGCTTTGAATGAATAGCTTTCCATGTTCTCTCCTCTGCCGCGTTCAGCACCACCGGCATGATACACATACATAAATAAACGATCTGAAAACTGAGTGTCACAGCATTCATCTGCACACAGAAAATGTCGGGGAAATACCGAAATTCAAAAGCCGAAGCTATCGCACCTGTGGTGAGATACGCACCGCAGAACAGCAAAAATACCATGGCGAGCTTATCCCGCTCCTCAAAGCGGTAGATGGAAAAGGCAGTTCGCCCTTTCAGACCATACCCTCGGCTTTTCATGCTGTCTGCCGTCTCGATGGCATTTTCCAGCGCCCAAGTGACCATGATGGATAAGATCGTCACAGCCAGTCTGATGCGCTGCCACAGGCTGCCATAGGCAAGATCTCTTCCCATGGCCTTTTGGGCATCCTTGACCAACTGTAGCTGCGCTTTGAACTTGGGGATAAACCGCAGGGTCATGCTCAAGACCAAAGACAGGGCCGGGATGATCCTTCCAAAAAGATAGATGAACTTATCCGATGTGATCACCCGGACAAAGTTCGAAAACCACACCATGACCGTGACCAGCATCACACCTGCCGAAAGGCCATAGAGGATGCTCTCCAATGTCAGAGGATTTCCCGTAGGAAAATACAAAAGGATGGTCACGCCCTCATGGTTGAACGCCGGATCGAACAATACCGTCAAAGCCATGACCGGCAGGCAGGATCTGAGACAAAAACGGACCGCTTTCCCACCCTGCACCTGTATGGCATAGGCACAGGCGCAGACAAGGGAAATGGCCTGTGCCAGCGGATGCCGCAAGATCATGGAATATCCGATCACCAAGGCAAAATACAGAAAGTTCACCAGCGGGTGATACTTGGCAAATCCATCATTCACTTTGACCACCTACCACATAGGTATCGCCGACATCCTTGCCCAAATCGCAGGTATAGACCCAAGCTATCACATCTCCATCCCGGAGCGTATAATTACTGCAGCCATAATTGGGGAACCACTCATTGACCTTATACATCCAACCGGACAGGGCTCCCACATCAAATTCATAAAGATTTCCGATGCCTTCGATATAGGCGGAGTTGTAGGCGGGAGTATCGGAATACTCCATATGGAGCTTGTTTTCCCGACATACACGCAAAAGCACATCAAATACACTTTCCCCATCAGAGAAGCTCACTTCCACAGGTCTCAGCAGCCGCCCATCCGCAGGGACAAGTTCCTGCTTTTCCGGGGCGCACAGCTCCATATTGTCCAGAATGGTGGCGCAGGAGATGGAGATGGTGCAGGTATTTTCTGCCTGTGGTGCCGTTTGTGTGCTGCAGCCTGTCAGACAGAACAGGCACAACAGCAAAATCAGACATTTTTTCATAGCTTTCCTGCTTCTTTCAGCATTTCATAGAGCATCCGAGCGATCTCACAGCGCAGGATGTTTCCCTGCGGCTGTGCGTCCGCATCGGCGGCTGTCTCAAAGCCCAGCGCTTTGGCTGCTCTTGCGATCATGACAGCCGCCTGCCAGTAGGTGATCGTACCGCCGGGATCGAATCTGCCGCCGCCCACACCATTGACGATGCCATGGTCGGAGGCTGTGCCCACGAAAGGTGCATACCAAGCGGAAGCAGGCACATCGGAATAGTCCGCGTTTGCCTTTGGTGTCAGCTCCAGCGCTTTCACCACCATGGTGCAGTATTCGGCTCTGGTCATGGTCTTGTTGGGAGCAAAGGTGCCGTCGCCCATGCCGTTGAGGATCCCTTTATCCGCCAGCGTTTCGATGGCGGCGCGGTCGGGATGGGATGCGATATCGGAAAAAGCCGCCTTATCCATGCAGTAGAGACTGCTTTTGCCCCCTGCGGCCCGGTCTGCCGCCACCAGCGCATAGAAGCCCTGCTCGGTGGACATGAGGTCGTTGCCGCCGCCGGCCTGCCGCACATGGGTGAAGCCGTCGCCGGGCACATAGTAGGTCATCAGGCCATCCATGACGGTCTTTTCGTTTTTCACGAAGCGGCTGTCGGTCAGGGGGATGCCCAGCTCACACAGGGCGACCAGCACCTGCACCGTGCTCTCACAGTTCTCCTTGCCTGCGGTGGAGAAGCTGCCGTCGGCATTCTGGGTCTTGGAGAGCCAGACAAGGGCGCGGTCGGTGGCGGCCTTTACTGCCGCCTGATTCTGATATTTGGCAAGGGCCTGCAGCGCCATGCCGGTGATATCCGCATCAGCAGAGCCGGACAGGCTCCAGCCGCCGCCGGCACACTCTTTTTCCAGAATATAGTCCACATAGCGCTGCCGCAGAGAGCTGGCATGACCGCCGCTGTCCAGCGCGATCAAGGCCCAGATAGGGCCGTTGATCCCCTGCCAGACCGTTTTCTCAAAGTCCTGAAGCGGTTTGGTCAGATCGAAGCCCGCAACCTTGGTGGGATCTTTGCCAATAGCATTCAGCGCCAGGATCACGCGGGAGTATTCGGTGTATTTTCTCTCATGGAGCACACCGCCGCAAGCCCTGACCGTGGCTTCCACAGTCTGGTAATAGCTCGCAGGCACAGCATAGCCGCCGCGTGCCAGACCGATCACCGTCCACTCGCCGCCAACGGACGCCACTTGGGGCGAAGGCACGGTCTTTTGCAGATACGCCGCCGTATCCGCAAGGGCAGATGCAGGCGCAGCCGCACTGACGCCCACGGTCAGGCACATGACCAGCGCCAGAAAAAAAGCAAACATTCGCTTCATGGTATCTTCTCCTTAGAAAGCTTCCGCAAAGCGGTGGATGATAGCCGCCACCTCCGCGCGGGTAGCCGTGCCGAGGGGGGCGAGGGCCGTTTCGGTGCGGCCGTTGATGAGCCCTGCCCCATTGGCCCAGCCGAGGGCAGAGACTGCATAGGACGAAATGGTGCTGTAGTCCGCAAAGAGCGTCAGATCGTTGGAGACCGACACATCGAACAGTTGCTTTTGTGCGTAGCGGTAGAGGATGGCAGCCAGCTGCTCCCGGGTGACAAGATCATGGACACCAAAGGTATCGCCGCCGTAGCCGCTGACGATCCCGTTGTCCGCTGCCCAGCGCACGGCATCGGTGTACCATTGTCCCTCCTCCACATCGGAGAAGGTACTGCCGCCTGCGGGAGCGGAGGCCTCCGCCATGCGGTAGAGGACCGTCACCAGCATGGCACGGCTCATGGAGGTGTTGGGCGAGAACTCCGTATCGGAGGTGCCGTTGAACAGACCTTCTTCCACCACGAAGCACACATCGTCACAAAACCAGTCGGACGCGCGCACATCCGTAAAGTCAGGAACTTCCGAAGGCTCTTTTTCGTCTGCTTCCTGTCCTGCGGCTTTTTTCATATCGTCCTCGGCTTCGTCTGCGATGTCATCGACCTCGTCGGTGTCATCGGCATCGTCCAGATCCTCCAGCGCTTCCTCCAGAATATCCTCGATATCCTGCTTCTGCGCCTTGGTGCAGTCTTTTTTCAGTTCCTTCGCAAGGTCGTCCAAGTCCTCTTCGGCATCCTCGACCGCTTCGTCCAGAAGCTCCCCGAAGGTCTTTTCCAGATCCCGCAGCGCCTCATAGCGGGTGACCTCGGCCTGCTCCTCGGCTGTCAGGCCGTCATAGGCATCGCGGATGTTCTCCAGCCGCTTTCTCGTTTTGGCATTGGCTTTGGATACGGTCAGTCCTGCGATGGCTTCATCGATATCGGCCGCCGCGGCAGAGGACGAAGGCTGAGAAGTCTCGGGAGCCTCCTCTTCGGCAGGCGGAGCCTCATCTTCGGGAAGCTCCTCCGGCTCATCCTGCACAGGCGGCAGTTGTTCCTCTTCCTCATCTTCATCCGCGCGCAGCCAGCTATCGTCGGCATCGAGCCACTTGTTCCAGTCCTCGACCGTGCCGAGGCTCTCGCCGCCGGACCAGTCCTCGACCTCATAGAGATAGTCGTTGACATAGTGGAACACCAGCACCTCGCCGTCCTTCAGATAGCGGTTATTGACGCTCCTGCCGGGATGCTCCCCATCGATGGTGTACATCCAGCCGCTGTTGGGGCCGTTGGTGAACTCCGCCATCTTGTAGCCGCCCAGCGCCTCGGGCGCGGTGATGGCAGAGATATAATCCGTCTCAAGTCCGGTCAAAGTCAGACCGTGCTCGTCTGCCGCCTGCTTCAGCACCTTGCCCACGGTGGAGAGCTTGTTGACGGCATATTGCGTTTCCGGGATCCACACGATATAGTTCCCCTGCTTATCCGCACCGATCAATGTAAAGCTGACATTGTCCGCCGCCTGTGCAAGGGGGATGCTGCCAAGCAGCATAACGGCGCACAGGATAAACACAGAGATCCTTTTCAAAAGCTTCATAAATTCCCTCTTCCTTTCAAGCACTCGAAGCAGGCTCCTTTCGGAGCCTGCTCTTTGCCGAGTTCTTACTTATTGATGATGTAGTTGTACGCGGAGGCCGCGAACTTCATGATGTTGGCATACAGGCCGTAGGTATCGGCGCCGTTTTCCTCAGCACGAGCCACATAGCTCTCCACAGAGTCGGTGCCTGCGCCGAACACGGTGCCGTCAGCGCTGTAGAGCGTGACAGTGACCAGCGTCTTGGCGTCAGCCAGCACCACATCGTCCACCACGATCTTGTAGATGTCGCCGGAGGAGCCGTACTGCTCGAACTCACTGCCTTCCATGCGGACTTCCTTGGCGTTGCCCTGGAAGTCCGTGAACCTCACCATTGCGTACATGGAAGCGATATCCTTGCCCTTCAGGCCCTTGAAGAAGGTGTTGAGCAGGATGCTGTCCTCCAAAGACAGGTTCGCACCGTAGACGGTGGCATCCTTGACCTGCTTGTTGATGCATTCGACCTTGGCAGTTGCCAGAGCCTGCTGCTCTTCCGTCAGGGCGTTGTTGGCAAGATCTGCCGTGTTGTACTTGAAGTGTGCCTGTGCCGCCGCACCGTAGTTCAGCATATCGATCATCATGA
>JAFSHB010000087.1 GCA_017440525.1 Oscillospiraceae bacterium
ATGTGGCAGTTCTCGCCAGTTCCTTCATGGGAGCCCTGTCCGGCAGCGGACCGGGCAATGTCATGGCCACCGGTCCCATCACCATCCCGGCTATGATCAAGTCAGGTTTTCCCAAAGAGCTGGCCGGCAATATCACCAGTGCATCCAGCTACCTCGGGAATATGATTCCTCCCTCTGCCAACATCGTGGCAGCATTGGGTGCTTATACTGCACTGTATCCCGCATCCGGCATGACCGACAGCCAGTTCTGGCTCGTTTGCTGGGGCTGCTCCTTGTGGTTCATCCTCCAGCGTCTGCTGACTGTGTACGCCTTCTGTAAATACTATAAGGTCAAGCCTCTCTCCAAGGAAGAGCTCCCCACCGTAAGGCAGGCGATCCGTACCGGCTGGCAGGGATTGCTGTTGCCTGTCATCATCCTGCTCCCCTTCATGCTGGACTACTTCCTGAAGGACACCTTCTTTACCGCCAGACTGGGCGCGGATGGAGCCAAGTATTTCTCCAAATCCCTTTTGTACTGCATTGCCGGCGTGGCAACATTCTTTGCCATCCTTGTCTGCAAAAACAAAAAAGATGTCACGCCCCATGCCATGGCGAAGCTTTTTGCAGAAAAAGTCAAGAGCATCTGCCCCACAGTGGGTGCATGTATTTTTGGCTATATGGTCGGCGCCATGTTTGTTGACCTCAATGTCTCCGCCGATCTGGAAGGCTTCATCACCGCATTGGATATGAGCAGACTGGGGCTCTCCCTGTTCATCCCCCTTTTCTGCTGTTTCATCACCATGATCATCCCCGGCTCGTCCGTCGTCGTACTGTTTGGCCCGGTCTTTATCAGCCTGTTCACAGCCGTGGGCGCTGAACCTATCATGGTCGCAGCCATGCTGCCTTGTATCTGCGGTGTCATGTGCGGCATCACGCCGCCGCTGGCACTTGGCATGTATGCCGGCATGTCCCTTTCCGGCGCAGATTTCGGAAAGACCGTCAAAAACGACCTTTGGTGGGTCGCACTGCAATACATATTGGAAGTCGTGATCCTTATGGGATGGCTTCCCATCCTGGGTCTGTAAGGAGGTCACTATGAAAGCGTTACTTCAAAAGATCGCCAAAGTGGCCGGTGTCGTTTATGGATACGGGATCATGCTCGCTCTCGTGATCGGTGGCCTGAGCTTCTTCGGTTATGTGGCCGCGCTGATCGTAGGCGGCAATACCGCTGCCGCGATCTGCGACTTCATCTACAAGCAGCTCTATCCGATCTTGGTCTATGGATCGTCCGCGATCGTAGTGCTGGGCCTTATCATCATGTATCTCAAGGGCGAAAAAGCCTTGTCCGCAGAAAAGAAGAAGAAAGATGGACGGTGAATACCCATGGCTATCAATGTTACTAGGTCCTCCATGCCCTCTTACGAGGAGTATTGTGAGGAGATCCGATCTATTTGGGACACGGTCCATCTGACCAATATGGGTCCCATCCACAACAAACTCAAAGCACAGGTGGCAGACTATCTGGGCGTTGCCAACACAGAGCTGTTCGTCAATGGTCATCTGGCACTCTACTGCGCGTTGAAGGCACTGGGTCTGTCCGGTGAGATCATCACCACACCTTTTACCTTCGCCTCCACCACCAATGCCATCATGCAGGCCGGCTGTGAGCCTGTCTATTGCGACATCAAAGCCGACTATACGATCGACGAGAGCAAGATCGAAGCATTGATCACCGATCGGACCTGCGCCATCCTCGGTGTCCATGTCTACGGCAACATCTGCAATGTCGATGCCATCGATAAGATCGCAAAAAAGTATGGTCTGAAAGTGATCTATGATGCCGCCCATGCCTTCGGTGTGGAATATGGCGGCAAGGGCATCGGCTGTTACGGCGATGTGTCCATGTTCTCCTTCCATGCTACCAAGGTGTTCCATACCATCGAAGGCGGCTGTCTGACATTCTCCGACCCCGAACTGAGCGCGAAGATCGCACTGCACCGCAATTTCGGCATCTGCGGCGAAGCGCTGGAATGCTTCGGCAGCAATGCGAAAATGAACGAGTTCCAAGCCGCTATGGGCATCTGCAACTTGCGCCACTTGGATGAAGAGCTCGCGCTCCGCAAAGCCGCTTTCACCCGCTATGATGAGCGGCTGGCAAATGTGGCCGGACTTACCGTACTGCCGGTGACAGAAGGTATCCGTCAGAACTACGCTTATTATCCGATCCTCGTAGACAAAGAGGTCTTCGGCCTTGACCGAGATGCGCTCGCCGCTAAGCTGGCACAGCACGACATCTTCGCAAGAAAGTATTTTTATCCGCTGGTGTCGGAAAACAACGGCTTTGCAGACGACCGGACCGTTTCTACCCCCTTTGCAAAAGCTGTTTCCCGTCAGATCCTGTGCCTGCCCATGTACGCACAGCTGACCCCCGATGAAGTCGATCTCATCTGTGACATTATTTTGAGCTGACACTATTTTAGCTAAGGAGGCGCTTTCCATGAAGGGCATCATCCTCGCCGGCGGCAAAGGCACACGCCTTTACCCCATGACAAAAGCAGTATCCAAGCAGCTTCTTCCCATCTACGACAAACCCCTGATCTATTATCCCCTCTCCGTCCTTTTATTGGCAGGGATTCGTGAGATCTTGGTGATCTCCACACCGGAAGATATCTCCACCTACGAAAAGCTGTTGGGCGATGGCTCGCAGCTCGGCATCTCTATCTCCTACACGGTACAGGAGACGCCCCGCGGTCTGGCAGATGCTTTCATCCTCGGAGAGACCTTTATCGGCGGTGACAGTGTATGCCTCATCCTTGGTGACAATGTCTTTTACGGTCAGGATATCACCCGGATCCTGCGGACCGCTATGGAGCGCAACACCGGTGCTACGATCTTTGGCTATCCTGTCAAGGATGCCCGTTCCTTTGGTGTCGTAGAATTCGACAAAGACCGCAAAGTCATCTCCATCGAGGAAAAGCCGGAATGCCCCAAGTCCAACTATGCCGTGCCCGGACTGTATTTCTATGATGGCCGCGTGGTAGAGATCGCGAAGAATGTCAAACCCTCCGCACGGGGCGAGATAGAGATCACTGCGATCAACAATGCCTATCTGGAGATGGGCGAGCTCCATGTGAGCCTTTTGGGCCGCGGTATCGCATGGCTCGACACCGGAACGCCGGACGGTATGCTGAAAGCATCCATGTTCGTCGAAGCTGTTCAGGATCGTCAGGGCTTCTATATCGCCTGTATCGAAGAGATCGCATGGCGCCGCGGCTTCATCACCACCGAACAGCTCCTCGCCATCGGCAACAGTCTGAAAATGACCGACTATGGCGAATATCTGATCTCTTTGGCAAAGGAGGCCACATGACATGACTGTGATCGTCACCGGCGGTGCCGGTTTTATCGGCAGTAATTTTATCTTCCATATGCTGGGGAAGTATCCCGACTACCGCATCGTGTGTCTGGATAAGCTGACCTATGCAGGCAATCTTTCCACCCTTGCACCTGTCATGGACGAGCCTAATTTCCGCTTCGTCCGTGGAGATATCTGTGACCGGGAAGCTGTTTTTAAGCTCTTTGAGGAAGAAAAGCCTGATATCGTGGTGAACTTTGCGGCCGAGAGCCATGTCGATCGTTCCATCGAAGACCCCGGTGTGTTCCTGCAGACCAATATCATGGGCACACAGGTCATGATGGATGCCTGCCGCAAGTATGGCATCCGGCGCTATCACCAGGTCTCTACCGACGAAGTCTACGGCGACCTTCCGCTGGATCGACCCGATCTGCTGTTCACGGAGACGACGCCCCTGCACACCTCCTCTCCCTATTCCAGTTCCAAGGCCGCAGCAGATCTTCTGGTGCTGGCTTACCACCGTACTTATGGACTGCCTGTCTCGATCAGCCGCTGTTCCAACAACTACGGCCCTTACCATTTCCCGGAAAAGCTCATCCCTCTGATGATCGCCAACGCCCTCAACGACAAGCCTCTGCCTGTCTATGGTCAGGGTCTGAATGTTCGTGACTGGCTGTATGTGGAAGACCACTGCAAGGCCATCGATCTGGTGATCCACAAGGGACGCGAAGGTGAAGTTTACAACATCGGCGGCCACAATGAGATGGCCAACATCGATATCGTCAAGCTGATCTGCAAGGCACTCGGAAAGCCCGAGAGCCTGATCGCCTATGTGGCAGACCGCAAGGGTCATGATATGCGCTATGCGATCGATCCCACGAAGATCCACACAGAGCTGGGCTGGCTGCCGGAGACCAAGTTCGCCGATGGCATCCAAAAGACGATCGCGTGGTATCTGGAGAACCGCACTTGGTGGGAGACCATCATCAGCGGGGAATATCAGAACTACTACGAGAGAATGTACAAGGACCGATGATCTTCTGCGGCGCACCGTTCTCGGTGTGCCGCTTGCATTGTGCAAACATTTATAGTATGATCATCATAGATTCATTGGGAGGTGTCGATTTGGAATTGCTGTATTGGCTGGAGAGCATCCGCACGCCTGTATTGGATGCCTTTTTCTCCACGATCACCCATCTGGGCGCGGAACTGGTATTCATGGTGCTGGCCGTGGTGCTGTACTGGTGCATCGATAAGGCCGAAGGGCTGTATCTTCTGTCCGTCGGCGCACTTGGCACGACGCTCAATCAGTTTTTGAAGTTAGCCTTCCGCATCCCCCGGCCGTGGGTCAAGGATCCGAACTTCACCATCGTAGAGACCGCGCGGGCAGATGCCACCGGCTACTCCTTCCCCTCAGGGCACACGCAGAGCGTGACAGGCGTATTCGGCGCTCTGGCCAGAGACAGCAGGAAACAATGGTTCCGGATGCTATGCATCATTTTGATCGCGCTGACAGCGTTTTCAAGGATGTATCTGGGCGTCCACACGCCCATGGATATGGGCGTATCCCTGCTTCTGGGCACTGTTCTGGTCTTTGCCCTGTATCCTCTCAAAAAGAAGATGGAAGATCGTCCGGAGACTGCCCTGTGGCTGTTGGGCGTACTTGCTGCCATCAATGCCGCCTACTGGTGCTATGCAGCGTTCTTCCCCTTCCCTGCGGATTCGGATGCAGCGCAGATCGCCCACGGTGTGGAGAATGGCGCAAAGCTGACCGGTGCGCTGATCGGCATGAGCCTTGGCTGTCTGATCGACATCAAAGTCGTCCGCTCCTCGGTAAAAGCTCCCATCCTCGGTCAGATCCTCAAGGTGTTCCTCGGCCTTGCAGGCGTGCTCGCCATCAAAGAAGGCATGCGCTTTTTGCCGGATAGCGTGCGGTATGGGCTCATGACTTTCTTTGCGGCAGGGATCTGGCCCATGGCGTTCCCCTTGTTTCAAAAATGCGGAAAGAAGATGTCAGATGATACGACCAGCAACGATCGCAGATGTTCCTGAAATATTGGACATCTACGCACCATATATTTTGAATACTGCCATCACCTTTGAATATGAAGTCCCCAGCCTCGCGGCATTCACGGAGCGGTTCTTATCCATCAGCAGAGATCACCCCTGGCTCGTCTGGGAGGAAGATCACAAGATCTTAGGCTATGCTTATGCGGAAAAGCCATTCGTCCGCGCCGCCTATCAATGGGCTGCCGACCTTGCCATCTATCTGCGCCCCGAAGCGCAGGGCAAAGGCATTGGCAGAAGGCTCTATGAGGCCGTAGAGGACATCATCCGCAGGCAGGGCTATCACCTGTGCTACGGTGTGGTGACTTCCGCCAATGAAAAAAGCTGCGCCTTCCACGAAGCCATGGGCTATGTGCGTCAGGCGGAGTTCCCGAACTGTGGGTTTAAATTTGGGAGCTGGTACGGCACGATCTGGTATGAAAAGCGGCTGCAGGAGGGTGTGCCCGATGAGCCGCCTATTCCCTGGACTGCTTTGCCGTAGAGCCGGCAGCCCCTTGCCGTCCAAAACAAAATACGACGGCCGAGAGTCCGGCCGCCGTACATGGTCACATCCCCTGAAAGGAGTTTTCTATGAGAATCTGTGTATATGGCGCATCCAGCAATGTGATCGCGCAGAACTATATCGAGGCAGGCGAAGCCCTTGGCCGCGCCATGGCAAAGAGAGGCCACAGTCTGGTCTTCGGCGGCGGCGCCAGCGGCATGATGGGCGCGGCGGCCAGAGGTATGACCGAAGGAAAGGGCGAGATCATCGGTGTCGCTCCCACATTTTTTGATGTGGACGGCATCCTCTATCCCGACTGCACGGAGTTTATTTTCACCGAGACCATGCGCCAGCGGAAATCCATCATGGAAGAAAGGGCCGACGCTTTTATCATGACCCCCGGCGGTATCGGCACATTTGAGGAGTTCTACGAGATCCTGACCCTCAAACAGTTGGGCAGACACAGCAAGCCCATTGCCATTTTGAATGTGGCAGACTATTACCGCCCCATCATCACCATGCAGGAGCAGGCCATCGCGCAGAACTTCATGAAGCCCGAATGTGCCGACCTCTGCGGCTGGTTCGAAGATGCGGAACAGCTTCTCGATTATCTGGAACAGGAAGTCAAGACCGCAAATGTCGAGGATTTGAAGTACATCTAAAGATCTTAGTATTTAACAGGTCGTTCCTTTCTCTCCTTCAGTCAAAAATCAAAGATTTTTGCCAGCTCCCTCATCAGAGGGAGCCTGATTTTTGCTGATCGATCGCAAATCAAAACCACGCGTTTAACGCGTGGTTTTGATTATTTCTCTGTGACGAAGATGGCGGTGGGGCCGTCGGCGCCGCCGATGATGCCGACTGAGGCATCATTATCAAAGATGCAGGCCGTGAGGCTCAGAGCCAGGATGGCGGCTATGAGGAGCATACCTATCTTTTTCATAAATAGTTCCTTTCTATGGAGGGCGCTGCCTACAACGATCCCTCCGTCTGCGCTTCGCGCAGCCACCTCCCTTTACGCAAGGGAGGCTTTGGCTTGCAGCGTTATTTGGTGGTCTTGATGCCCTTTTCGGCGGCGAAGGCCAGTACACGGTGGGCATCCTCAGTGATGCCCAGATGGATATATTCCATGGCCATTTCGCGGTCGTCTTCCACCGAAGGACTTGCAAACTCCACAGTGATCCAGATCTCCGTGTGCTCTGCCTGCAGATCGCGGCCGGAATACGCCTCGATACCCATGGTGGTCTCACGCAGATCGGGCTCCACGCAGGTCTTCAGGAAGTCATAAGCTTCCGCCTTGGAGAGATAGACCTCCGCCCCCTTGTGGTCATAGATGGTGCAATACTCGATATCCGCCGCGGTATATTCTGCCCGAAGCTCACGGATGACGATATAGTCGGGATCGTTATAGAGCGCTTCGTACATACGAATGGGACTGCCTGCATCCTCTGAGAGCGCCTGAGACACCGGCAGATCGTAGCTGCGGCGGACAATACGGCCATCCTTCATATGATAAGTGATGTAAGCGGTACGCCAGCCCCAGTCGCCATTCTCCGCAACGCTCGCCATCATCGCTCTGTGGGTATCGATCGTCTTTTGGATCAGCGCAGGATCTGTGGAAACTTCCGTCTCGTTGTAGGTATAGCCAATATCCACGCCGTACACCTCATCGGCATCGGGCACATAACGGCTGTAACCGAACAGGTCGAAGCGGACGCACAGCAGTATCGCCAGAAGGATCGCAGCCACGACGCCGTAGTTTGCAAAGTAGCGGCTGCGGAACACACGGACAGAACGGTGGAGCATCATCTGGCCCACGAAGTAGCCGATGAACGCACCGACCAACATACAGATCGCAACAGGCACGAAGTTGTCCTTCCTAACGCCCTGCAGGATGATACCGGCAAGGAAATAGCCGATGCACAGGCCACAGCCTGCGGTGAAGCCATAGAGGAACACCGGCTTCAGGTGTCTCACCGCGATCACATCACCGGCAGACTCCATACGGCGGTACTTATGGATGAAGAATGCGATCAGCGCAAAGGCGATGCCCACAGCGGCATAGGTCAGCAGCAGATCCCAATTGTAGAAGGTGGATGAGGTAAAGACATCTTCTACATAGTTATTGCGGACTCTGGGGCCTTCATTGGAGGAAAGGATATAGTACAAAGGCGAGGCCCAGTCAAAGAAATAGTCACTGCGGAACCACGCACCGTGGACAAAGATATCCAGCAACTCGCGGACGATGGCTTCCACCACGACGGCGGTAAAGTTCAAAACGCCATAGATCAGAGGCAGCGCGATCTGATTGCCCACGATCATAGCAACTACCATGGCAAAGCCATAGTAGAACAGGAAGCCAAGGAACTGAGCCGCGAACCATATGGCACATTCAAGTCCCATATTGCCGCCCCAGTAGAGGCCTGCAAGGAAGGTCAGAATGGAAATGACCAAATTGGGCAGCACCGCAAAGAGGATGCCGCCTGCAAACTGGGTCAGGAACATGGTCTCCCGACGGAGAGGCAATGCGCCAAAGAAGTTGGCACTGCGGCTTTTATAAAGGTAGCTGCTGACCACGAAAGCCACAGCAAGGCCATATAAGAAATTCACGATGTGACAGCTTCCGGCGGCAGCTTCCAGAACATAGTCCTTGAGATAGACCATCTCCTCATAATTGCCGTTGGAGAGGATCACCACCGGCATGGCCACGATCCAGCACAGCAGATACGCCCCCCAGAGAGGCAGGCCGCGGAACAGCGTCCGCTTCAGGACAGCCGGATTACAGCAGGACATTCTTGACTTCATAGTCTACACCTCCCAGCTCATAAATAAAGACCTCTTCCAGAGAAAGGGGCAGTACATCACACAAGACGGGATGCAGAGGCTCCAGAAGCTTCTGCGCATCTTCCGCATTGCCTCTTGCGATGATCGTCTGCACACGGCCGACCGCAGAATGATGCACCACTTCCAGTCCTTCGGGCAAAGGAGCATCCAGAACGAGCTGGATCTTCACCATGTTGTCCTGCAAAGCAGAGAGCGAACGCTCCAGCATCATTTTGCCTTCATGCATGATGCCCACATGGTCGCAGATATCCTCCAGCTCCCGCAGGTTGTGGGAGGAGACCAGGACCGTCGTACCGTTTTCCGCCACATCCTCCAGGATGATGCTCATGATCTGGCGGCGCATGACAGGGTCGAGACCATCCACAGGCTCATCCAGCACAAGGATCTCCGGACGGCAGGAGATCGCCAGCCAAAAAGCAAGCTGCTTCTGCATACCTTTGGAGAAGCGGCGCACCTGCTTTTTTTCATCAAGCTGGAACACCTCTCTGAGCCGCTCAAAGCGTTCCTCATCGAACTTGGGATAGATGCCCTTATAGAGGTTTTTCAGATCCTTGATGGTATCTCCCGTGTGATAGTAGATCTCATCGGGGATGCAGACCATGGTCTCCTTGACAACGGCATTCTCATACACGGCAAGCCCATCCACACGGACCTCGCCCTCATCGGGTCGATAGACGCCCATCAGATGGCGGATAAGAGTGGACTTACCGGCGCCGTTAGGTCCAACGAGACCATATACCGCACCGGTGGGAACGGTCAGCGTCAGATCATCCAGCGCAGTAAAACCATCAAAGGTCTTTGTGAGATTCTTTACTTCGATCATTTCGTTACCTCCTGTTCCAGAGCGGTCAGGATGCGCTCCAATTCCGCTCTTGCAGTACCAAGGTCCATCAGCTCACGGGCCGCCGCCTTGAACTCGGCAAGTTTTGCCAGCCGACGCCCCTGATCGATCTCCGACAGCGCCGCCACATAGGAGCCTCTGCCTGTGACAGAATAGATAAAGCCTTCACTTTCCAATTCCCGATAGGCACGCTGGATGGTGTTGGGATTGATGGCAAGAGAGCCTGCCAGCTCCCGCACGCTGGGAAGCTTTTCATCAGTACCGACCGCACCGGACAAAATGAGCTTCACCAGATTCTCCTTGATCTGCAGATAGATGGGTCTGGGATCTCGGGTGTTGATGGAGATCAAATCATGTTCCCCCTTTCAAGCGTATTAGTTGTCTTAGTACACTCAATATACCATAGCTGCCATTCCTTGTCAACAGACAAAAAATTTATGATCTGTTCATCACTTTCCGCCTGTGCCGCCGTATAATATAGGCGTAAGGAGGCGATGGCTATGACCCATAGTTCCCGGATGCGGCAGGGTAGCCTCGCAAACGACCGCGAGGCGTAGGGGCCTCCCCTGTTGGGCGCATCTCACGCGCTTGCCTGCCGCATGGCCTTTCACTTGTTATGGACGAAAAATGTGCGCATTGCGTTGCAATGCGCACTTCTTTTTATCAGAGCTTCTGTTTCATCAGACCATGCCGGACACAATAAAGGTACAGATATCCTCGCCCTCTGATCTGCAGGCGGCACTGTGCCTCTCCCTCCGGATAGAGCTTCACGAGATGGAGCCTGTCTGTGGTCACATAGGCCAGAAATGAGATGAAATGAGACTTTGTCATCTCATGGTGAACGGTGATGAGGCGTTCATCTTCCACCTCCTCCACCGTGACCGCATGGGCCTCGTCCACTTCCTCTGCCTCCAAAGGCGGCAATGCGATGCCACAGCAGCTAACGACTGCGCTGCCCATCATATGGACGATGTTTCCGCACACAGGGCAGCAATAGAATTGGGAGCGAAGCAGATTCCCCGATACATTCCGGTTCTCTACTGTATGGCCGGACATGAGCTCCAGCACCGAAACGCCCAACGCAGAAGCGAGCGGATCCAGCAGTGAGATATCGGGCAGCCCTTTGGCAGTCTCCCATTTTGATACGGTCTTGGGGCTCACATCGAGCAGCTCTGCCAGTGCTGCCTGCGTCAGCCCTCTGCGCTCACGAAGCTGCCTGATCGCAGGACCTGTTACATAATGATCCATAGGTGCATCCTCCTTTTCCCCCACGATCATACCGCAAAACCGCAGATGCTGCAACCTACGCATCGTAGACACGCTGTTTTTGGTCTCAAAAAGCAAGCTCTCGTTGACGGATGTGAAAAAATGGGTTAGAATAAAAAGTTGATAGGAGGGATGGTATGGAGCTTTTATGTCCTGTTTGCGGTCTGCCCCTTTGCAAAGAAGAGCGGCTGTGGCGATGCGTGAAAAACCACAGCTTCGATATCGCAAGGCAAGGTTATGTAAACCTCTTGACTGTCGATAAAAAGCACGCCAAACATCCCGGAGACACCAAAGAACAGGTGGCGGCACGAAAAAGCTTTCTCGATGGCGGCTTCTATGCCCCCATCGCGGAGACCGTCAGAGAGCTGATCACGCCCCTTTCGCCCAAGGCCGTTCTGGATGCAGGCTGCGGCGAAGGCTATTATCTGACAAAGCTGCAGGAGGCTCTGCCGGAAGCTGCGTTCGCAGGCATCGATATCTCAAAAGATGCGGTGCGGTTCGCAGCGGTACGGAACAAGAACGCCCTGTGGCTCACTGGGACGGCTGCTTCACTCCCCTTCCCCGACAAAAGCTTTGACTGCGTGCTGTCCATGTTCGCTCTGACGGTGGAGCAGGAATTCGCACGGGTGTTGAAGGATGACGGATATTATCTGCGAGTCACCGCAGGTGAAGATCATCTGATGGGACTGAAGCAGATCATCTATCCCGAGATCCTGCGAAAAGAAAAGGAACTGCACCCTCAGTTCCATGGCTTCCGTTTGGAGCAGACCAAGACCATCAACTTTACCTTCACATTGGAGAGCAACAAACAGGTGCAGGACCTGCTGAGCATGACGCCCCATTTCTGGCGCATCTCCAAAGAAGGCGCAGAACGGCTGCATCAAACCGACACATTGACAGACACCGCGCAGGTCGTCTTTGATCTTTATCAAAAGGAGTAACTTATGCTGGATAAATTGAGACTGGTGGAGGCCCGGTATGCCGAGATGTCCGAGCGTGCCGCCCAGCCCGATCTTTACAACGATCCCAAGGCTGCGACCAAGCTCCTGAAGGAGCAGAAGCAGCTGGAGCCGATCGTGGAGACCTACCGCAGATATCTCAGGGTCAGACAGGAGCATGCCGACCTGCGTGAGATGCTGGACGGCACGCTGGATGCCGAGATGCGGGAGCTTTGCCAGGAGGAATTCACCCAGAGCAAAAAAGATCTGGAGGACCTGGAGCAGCAGCTGAAGATCCTGCTCCTGCCGAGAGATCCCAATGATGATAAAAATGTCATCGTGGAGATACGAGGCGGTGTGGGCGGCGAAGAGAGCGCCCTTTTTGCCCACTCCCTCTACAGGATGTACACCATGTATGCCGATAAGCACGGCTTCAAGGTCGAGCTATTAAACTACAATGAGACCGAGCTGGGCGGTGTGAAGGAAGCAGACTTCATCATCTCCGGCGACGGTGCTTACTCCCGCCTGAAATTCGAATCCGGTGTCCACCGTGTACAGCGCGTGCCCGAGACGGAATCCGGCGGCCGTGTCCACACCTCCACCGCGACTGTGGCGGTATTGCCTGAGATGGATACGGTGGATGTGGATATCCGCCCCGAGGATATCGAGATGCAGGTGTTCCGTGCCTCCGGCGCAGGCGGTCAGCATATCAACAAGACCTCCTCTGCTGTGCGGCTGATCCACAAGCCCTCCGGGATCGTGGTGGCCTGTCAGGAGGAGCGCAGTCAGCTGCAGAACCGCGAGCGCTGTATGCAGATGCTTGCCTCCAAGCTCTATGAGATCGAGCAGACCCGCATCAACGAGGAATTCTCCTCCGAACGAAGAAGTCAGGTGGGCACAGGCATGCGTAACGAGCGCATCCGCACCTACAACTTCCCCCAGGGCCGTGTGACCGATCACCGCATCGGCTTGACTCTGTATAAGATCGATAGTATCATGGACGGCGATCTGGACGAGGTGATCGATGCCCTCGTCACTGCCGATCAGGCCGAGAAGCTGCAGCGAAGCAACGGATGAGCTTTATGCCGTAGGGTCACATCATCAGTCTCGCTTTGCTCGCCAGCTTCTCCTCAAGGAGAAGCCAAATATGGAAACAAAACTGTTTACCGCGCCCCTTGATGAGGCGCAATACGAGGAAGCTGCCGCGATCGTTCGCCGCGGCGGACTGCTCGGCATCCCCACAGAGACGGTCTACGGACTTGGTGCCGATGCCCTGAACGAGGATGCCTGCCGCAGGATCTATGAGGCAAAGGGCCGTCCGCAGAACAACCCGCTCATCATCCATATCCCGGATATGAGCTGGCTGCCGAGATATTGCCGAGACATCCCCCCTGCCGCCTATGCCTTGGCACGGCGGTTCTGGCCCGGTCCTCTCACCATGATCTTACCGAGAGCCGACTGTGTTCCCCTGCGGACCACCGGCGGACTGGACACGGTGGGCATCCGCTGTCCGGATCATCCTGTGACGCTGGAGATCATCCGCAGAGCAGGCGTTCCCATCGCTGCTCCCTCCGGCAATACCTCCGGCAGGCCCAGCCCTACCACAGCACAGCACATGGTGGAGGATATGTGGGGGAAGATCCACGGCATCGCCGACGGCGGCCCCTGCGGAGTAGGTGTGGAGAGCACCATCATCGACCTGACCTGCACACCGCCAAGGCTCCTAAGACCCGGCGGACTGCCTTTGGAAGATCTGGAAGAAGTGCTGGGTGAGGTCATCGTGGATGAAGCCGTGACCGCAGAGCCGGAAGCCGGCAAAGCCCCCAGAGCCCCCGGTATGGCCTACCGCCACTATGCTCCCAAAGCGCCTGTGACCGTGATCTCCGGCGATCCGGACAGGAGCGCGGCATATATCAAAGACAACTGCGATGGAGAAAGCGGGATCATCTGCTTCCACGAGTATCTGGATGCATTTGAGGGCCATACGGTCTACGACCTTGGACATAAAGATAATAAAGCCGAGCAGGCCCATGCTGTTTTCGATGCCCTGCGCGCCTTTGATGAGACCGATGTGACCAAGATCTTCGCCCAGTGCCCCGATAGCGCCGGACTGGGTCTGGCCGTGGAGAACAGGCTGAAAAAAGCATCCGGCTTCCATGTCATCCGCGTTTAGGAGGCAGCTATGAAAAAGATCATCGGGATCACCGGCGGTACAGGCTGCGGCAAAACTACGGTCTTGCGTGTCCTGCAGGAGCTGGGCTTTCATATCATCGACTGCGATCGGGTGTACCACAGACTGCTGGAAGAAGACACGCAAATGCTCCGCGCCATCGATGACCGCTTCCCCGGTGTCGTGAAGGATGGGAAGCTCCGGCGCAAAGAGCTGGGACGCGTCGTGTTTTCAAATGAAGCCGCTTTGGATACACTAAATAAGACCGTATGGCCCTTTGTCCGCAGAGCCGTGCAGGAGGAGGTCGATCGTACAGACGAGCCCTGTGCCATCGACGCGATCGGGCTGTTTGAAAGCGGGCTCCACGATCTCTGCACCCACACGGTCGCCGTCACAGCACCGAAAGACGCAAGGATCCGTCGGCTCATGGCCCGGGACGATATCCCGGAAGACTATGCCGCCCTGCGAATCGATGCCCAGAAAGACAACGAATATTTTGCCGCAAGATGCGGTCTGATATTGGAAAACCGCTTTTCGACGGAGGAGGACTTCCGCCGCTACACAGCACAGATGCTAAAGGAGACGATATTATGAGCGAACTGCGTGACAAGCTTTTACGCAACACCAAGCACGGCTACGACCGCATGGACGAGGCCGAATACGATGCCATGGAAGCCTACTGCAAGGACTACCGCAGGTTTTTGGACAACAGCAAGACCGAGCGCGACTGTGTGGACTACACCATCGAGCTGGCCGAGGGCAAGGGCTTCGTGCCCTATGTGCCCGGTATGGCACTTGAGCCCGGCACCAAGGTGTATGTGAACAACCGTGAAAAGGCCATCATGCTGGCAGTGATCGGCAAAAAGCCTCTCTCCGAGGGCATCCACATCGAGGTCGCGCACACCGACAGCCCACGACTGGACTTGAAGCCCAATCCCCTTTATGAAGACGCAGAACTTGGCTATTTCAAGACCCATCACTACGGCGGCGTACGCAAGTACCAGTGGGTCACGATCCCGCTGGAGCTCCACGGCGTGGTGGTCCGCGCCGACGGCACCAAGGTGAAGATCTGCATCGGCCGTGATGAGAACGACCCTCAGTTCGTCATCAACGATCTGCTCCCCCACCTCGGCCGCGAGCAGGGCAAGAAGCCCCTCAACGAGGCCATCCCCTCTGAGAACCTCAATATCCTGATCGGCAGCCGCCCTCTCAAGGACGAGGAAGGCAGCGACCGCGTGAAGCTGGCAGTCCTGGATCTGCTCTACGAAAAGTACGGCATCACCGAGGAGGACTTCATCTCTGCCGAGCTGGAAGCCGTGCCTGCCATGAACGCCCGCGATCTTGGCTTTGACCGCACCCTCATCGGTTCCTACGGTCACGACGACAGAGTGTGTGCCTATGCGGAGCTGGCAGCTCTGCTGGAGCTGGATGTACCGGAAAAGACCGCCGTGTGCCTCTTTGCCGACAAGGAGGAGATCGGCTCCTACGGCGTGACCGGTATGCAGTCCAACGCCTTTGACTGGTTCATCGAGCAGATGTGCTTCACCCAGGGCACCGACCTTCGCACCTGCTTTGCCCATTCCTTCTGCCTGTCTGCCGATGTGTGTGCAGGCTACGATCCCAACTTCTCCGAGGTCTACGACCGCCGCAACAGTGCCTTCCTCAACCACGGTGTCGGTCTTTGCAAGTACACCGGTGCAGGCGGCAAGTCCGGCGCCTCCGATGCCTCTGCCGAGGTGGTGGGCTTCGTGAGAAAGCTGTTCAACGACAACGGCGTTCTTTGGCAGATGTGCGAGATGGGCAAAACCGACGCAGGCGGCGGCGGTACAGTCGCCATCTTTATGGCAAACCGCAACATCGATGTGATCGATGCAGGCGTACCGGTCCTCAGTATGCACGCCCCCTATGAAACGGTCGCCAAGTTGGACTGCTATATGACTTACAAGGGTATGAAGTCATTTTTTAACGCTTGATATTGCATTTTTCCCTCCATGCAGTTATAATTGCATGGAGGGAATTTTTACAAGAACTTGGTGTGTGCCTGTTCTTATTTTTTAAGATAGGAGTTTTTGCATGAAGATCAAGATCACTTCCGATTCCACCTGCGATCTGAGCCCCGAGCAGATCGCAAAGCACGATATCGGCATCCTGCCACTGACCGTCACCATGGGTGATACCAATCATCTCGATGGCGTTGATATCAAGGCAGATGACATCTATGCCCATGTGGCACAGGGCGGCGGTCTGCCTAAGACCTCTGCCAACAACATCGGCCAGTATCAGGAGGCCTTTGAGACTTATCTCAAGGAATACGATGCCGTCATCCATCTGAACATCTCCTCCGGCTTCTCCTCCTGCTACCAGAATGCCTGCCTTGCGGCAGAGGACTTTGAAAATGTCTATATCATCGACAGCTTCAACCTCTCCACCGGTCATGGTCTGCTGGTCATGAAGGCAGCAGAGCTTGCCGAGAGCGGCATGGATGCCGCCGCGATCGTCGAGGTCTTGAGGGAGACCGCAGGTCGCGTGGATGCCAGCTTCATCCTTGACAAGCTGGAATATCTGAAAATGGGCGGCCGCTGCTCCGCTGCAGCTGCGCTGGGTGCGAACCTCTTGAAGCTCAAGCCCTGCATCGAGGTCAAGGACGGCAAGATGGGCGTTGGCAAGAAGTACCGCGGTGCTTTTGAAAAGTGCCTGAAGGAGTATATCACCGACCGCTTGGCAGACCGTGAGGATCTGGAACTGGACCGCATCTTCATCACCCATTCCGGTGTCAGTGAAGAATGGCTGAAGATCGCGGAAGAGACCATCCGGGAACTGCAGCCCTTTAAGGAGATCTGCATCACCCGTGCAGGCTGCACCGTTTCCAGCCACTGCGGCCCCGACACCATCGGCGTGCTGTATATCAGAAAGTAAACAAGTACCCGCTTCCCATAAACGGAAGCGGGTACTTGTTAGTTGAAGGCTGCGTCATCGAAGGTGATGACGGTATAATACTTGCTGCCGCGGAACTGGACCTTCTCGTCGATGAGGGCTTTCAGTTCCGTCTTTTTATCCTTGAGGTCGAAGGGAATCACCAGATCGAAGATCAGATTGGTATGCTCCGGGCCGCGCACCATGCGGAAATCGTGGATGGACAGGCGTTCATCGATGGCACTGACTGCCTGCTTGACAAGGCGGTACATGGCAGTGTTCTCCTCATCATCGGTGACGATGGGATCGTAGTGGATGACCAGATGGATCTGGTACTTCGCGCCGATCTCTTTTTCCATATTATCGATCAGGTCATGGCAGGCCAGAGGGTCTTCCCTGCTGTCCATCTCTACATGGACGCTGGCGAACTGCCGCCCGGGACCATAGTCATGGATGATGAGGTCGTGGATGCCCATGACCTTGCTGTAAGACAGCAGGCTCTCACGAAGCTTCGCCACCAGCTCCGTATCGGGAGCCACACCTAGGATCGGGTCGATGGTCTCCTTTGCGATGCCGATACCGCTGTAGAGGATGAACAGCGCTACCGCAGTACCCACATAACCATCGATCTTCCAGCCAAAGAACTTGCTCAGAAGGCCGGCAACGAGGACTGCCAGGGTGGAGATCACATCGTTGCGACTGTCGGCAGCTGTGGCCTGCAAAGCCGCCGAATCGATCATCTTGCCGAGCTTGCGGCAAAAACCTGCCAGCCACAGCTTGACCAAGATCGACACCACAAGGATGCCAACGGCCAGCCAAGTGAAGTCCACAGCCTCCGGGGTGACGATCTTGGCAACGGAAGTCTTGATCAGCTCAACGCCGATCAGCAGGATCATCGCCGCTACGGCAAGACCCGATATGTATTCCATGCGGCCGTGTCCATAGGGATGATCGGGATCCGCAGGCCGCTCCGCCAGCTTGAAGCCAAGGAGCGTCACAAGGGAGCTGGATGCATCGGTCAGATTGTTGAAGGCATCGGCTGTGACAGACACCGCCCCGGTGATCAGACCTGCAAAAAATTTGATGGCAAACAGCAATACATTACAGATGATACCGACAGCACCTGCCAGTTTGCCGCAAGCGGAACGGTATTTGGGATCTGCCGTTTCTTCCTGCTTGATGAACAGTTTCAAAAGAAGCTTTGTCATAACGGCCTCCATTTACTCAAAATATTTTCTCAGCTTCAGGCAGTCCCGGAAGTCGAAAACAGTGTCATACCAAGCGGAGAGCTTGCCGATCATCCAGCCGTTGACCAAGGCACAGATGACGGTGCCAAGCTTCACGCCCTCAAAATGCCAAAGGCCGAAGAAGAGGAACGACAGCACGATCGCCACCGCACAACTGGAAAGATCGTAGACCGTCTTGACACGGCCAACGCTCGCACCATGTTCGGCCGCCACTTCCTTGACCACCAGCTCGTAAGCCTCCGGGGAGAAATAGGTATGGAACATCATGGCAACACCGGCCGAGCACAGCACCATGCCAAGCACATACCATACCACACGACAGACGACCGTTGCAGGCAAAAGCGCCGTCAGGAGCATCATGCCATCGAGCATAAAGCCGTAGATCACAGCTGTGCAAAACACGAATAAGTACGACAGTTTGAACCGCCTCAGTGCGATGCCCAATCCGACGATCAGCAGGGCCTGCACCGTATAGACCATCATACCGAAGGTCACGAAGGGCAAAAATGTAGAGAGCTTCAAATACAGCACATAAGCCGGGGCGATCACCATGGACATCCCCATATCAGCCCGCTCCATCAGCGCCGCACCAACAGTCAAAAGGCACAGGGCGATCACATAGGCAAACTCCGAATATATCGTTCTCTTTCTCATGATATGCTCCTTTATCATAGTCCCGATGATTTTATCACAAAATCATTTACCTTTCAATATTGACCGATGGATCAAAAAATGATAAAATGACAAAGGTGTGTGAATTTAATAAAGGAGATCTACCATTGAACGATTACCGCATTATTACGGATTCCTGCTGCGATCTGCCGCAGGAGATGGCAGACGAACTGGAACTGCTGGTCGCACCTCTGAGCGTCAGCTACAGGGGCCGTGAGTGCAAGAACTATCTTGACGGCCGCGAGCTGGATACCAAGGAGTTCTATCAAGGTCTGCGTGACGGCGAGACGACTTCCACCTCTGCAGCCAACCCCACTTTGTGGCAGAGCTTCATGGAGCCTGTTCTGCAGAAGGGTCAGGATGTCCTTGTGCTGGCATTCTCCTCAGGACTCAGCACCACTTACAATGCCGCGTGCATCGCTGCGGAGGAACTGAAAGAGACCTATCCCGACCGCAAGATCTATGTGGTCGATACCCTGTGCGCCGCCCTCGGTCAGGGCCTGTTCTGCCGGTATGTGGCCAACCTGAAAAAGAACGGTGCCACGATAGACGAAGCCAGAGACTGGGCGGAAAGCAATAAGCTGAAGCTGGTCCATTGGTTCACCGTGGAGGACCTCCACTTCCTCAAGCGCGGCGGCAGAGTCTCCGCTGCCACGGCTGTTGTTGGCAGTATGCTGCAGATCAAGCCTGTGCTCCATGTGGATAATGAGGGCCATCTGATCGCCAGATCCAAGGTCCGCGGACGCAAGGCTTCCATCCACGCTCTGGCCGACAAGATCGGTGAGCTGTGTGAAGACCCCTCCCGGCAGACCATGGCCATCTGCCACGGCGACTGCATCGAAGATGCCGAGTATCTGGCAGGCATCATGAAAGAAAAATACCATGTCCCTGAAGTCATCATCCATCCGACCGGCCCGGTCATCGTATCCCACTCCGGCCCCGGTACACTGGCTGTGTTCTTCATCGGCAGAGAAAGATAAAGCTCACAGCCCGAAGGAGTGATCCTTCGGGCTGTCTTTTACTTTTTATTCGCCTTCCAGCGGATAGTTCAAGCCGATCTTCGCGCGGATCGCATCCATCTGCTTCAAGATCTTGATGCTTTGGCTCATGGGATGGATCTCACTTTGGAGCTTGCCTGCACGGATGCAGGCGCAGACCTCCATGATCTCCTCTTCAAAGCCGTCACCGACAGAGGGCTTTGAAATATGCCGCGGTGCGTCTGTCCCCACATGGACGACCAATTCCTGCGCACCATAGAAGCAGGGCAGATGGATATAGCCCTTGGAGCCGTAGATATAGCCATCCTCCGGCTTCTGCACCGCGATGGCAGAAGATACAGAGGCGATCGCGCCGCTTTCATACTGCAAAAGCAAATTGGTATGCCCGTCAACGCCCTGCGGCAGCATCTGCGCGGAGGCTGTGATGGACTTGGGCTCGCCCAGCACCATATCCGCAAAATGCAGACCGTAGACGCCCACATCCAGAAGGGATCCGCCGGCCAGCTTGGGCTCGAACAGCTTGGCTTCCTCCTCCGGTGTGGAAGCATAACAGAAGTCTGCCCTGACACCGAGGACTTCACCGATCTCGCCGGATGCCGCGATACGGCAGGCCTCCTGCACAGCCGGCAGGAATCTGGTCCACATGGCTTCCATCAAAAATACGCCATTCTCTTCCGCTGTCCTCCAAAGCGCGGTCGCCTGCACAGCATTGACACAGACAGGCTTTTCGCAAAGGACATGCTTTTTGCCCCGCAGAAAGATCCCGGCACAGGACTTGTGGAAAGAATGAGGCAGCGCCACATAAACAGCATCCACCAGATCGGAGGCCGCCATCTGCTCATAGCTCGTAAACACATGGTCGATAGAGAACGCTTCCGCAAATGCCGCGCCACGGGCCTGCGAACTGGAGGCTACAGCCACCAGCTCCGCACCTTCCGTGTTCTGCACGGCACGGGCAAATTTATGCGCGATGAAACCGGGACCTGCAATGCCCCAACGGATAGTTTTCATAAAGCTCCCTCCTGTTTATTTCGGCTCTTTATATGGGGGATCTGCGGGATAGATGCCTTTGAGTTTTTGGACAGTACGGGCCACAGCATCCCGGGAGTTTTTCCAATCGGCGCCTGCCTGACGGTAATCGAACATCCCAACGAACCAGTCAAGATCCTCCTTGACTCTCGTAAGATTTTCTTCCATCAGCCTGAATAGGGTGGGATAGAACCATTCTTTTCTGGCTTCCGGGAGCTTTTCCTCTGCGATCTGCATCAATTTGGCAAAGTGGCGCATACAGAGACCTTTGCTGCTTTCCACCTTCTTGCGGAACTCCTCTTCTTTCAGAAGGGCAAAAAAGGTGTGATAGTACCGCGCCATGTTATAGTCATTTTTCTCACAAAGATAGCACGACTGCTCTTTTTCCTGTAGTCTCTGCCACCAGCGGTCGGTGACTGTAGGCTTTTTGCCAAACAGCGGCTTCTTCGGCGGCTGCTCAAAGGCTTCTGCTTCTTTTTTGAAGTTTTCCAAAAGACCGGCATAATGGGTCTGCAGGATCAGCGCACAGCCCAGCATGTTGCCGTAATCGTAGACCTTTTTGATATGCTCCCGGCAAAAGCCCTTTTCATCGGTGACGCTGCGGACATCCGGCTCCATATAGCTGGCACCGGGACCGATCACATAGCGGATCGCGCTCTGCTCGGCTTTTCGGGCCAAAACACAAAATGGGCACTCGTCCCCTGCGTCAAAGGCTTCGTTGACAGGGATGGTATCGATCTGTTCTCTCATGGCACATCGCTCCTTTGCCATGATGATAACAGATTTTACGAAAAATGGCTACTGTTTTCTCCATTGCTCTGCCTTTTTCTTTAGGAGCTCCTTTTGCTGCTTCGCCATGCCCTGTGCGATCTGCGGATAGTCATTCTCCGTGCCATTGGTGGCCTGCACCTCATAGGTGCCGTATTTATTGATCACATCATCCTTGCTATCGGGCCATCCGGGCCCGCGTTCTTTTGTCATGCTATCACCTCCACAGGATAGTATATGCAAAAAGAGGCTTCCCATTGGAAGCCTCTCTTTTACAGTATCACAGAGATCAAAAGGATATAGATCAAAAGGGACACGATATCCACGATGGTGGTCACGATGGGGCTTGCCAGCAGAGCCGGGTCAAAGCCCAGACGCTTGGCAAGGATCGGGAGCGAACAGCCCACGATCTTGGAAAGAAGGATCGTGCAGAGCAGAGCCAGCGAAACAGTTGCAGACACCGGAACAGTCTGACCATCCAGCAGCATCAGCTTGCCGAAGATCAGCACCGCCATGGGGATGCCGCAAAGCAGCGCCACACGGAACTCCTTCCAGATGACCCGCAGGATATCCTTCGGCTCCACTTCCTGCAAGGACAATCCGCGAATCACGGTGACAGAGGTCTGAGAACCGGCATTGCCGCCGGAGTCCATCAACAGCGGGATCGTTGCCACAAGTGCCACAGAAGCCATCAGGACATCGGCAAACCCGGTGATGATGAGACCGGTCAGGAGCGACGCGGCCATCAGCGCCAGCAGCCAGGGGATACGCTGCTTGAAGATATCCCAGACAGTCGTAGACAGGTAGGGACGGTCGGACGGCAGGATCGCCGCCATCTTCTCCATATCCTCGGTGGCTTCTTCTTCCATGATGTCCATGGCGTCATCCATGGTGACGATGCCGAGCAACCGCTCATCGCCATCCACCACGGGAAGGGCATTGAAATTATACTTGCTGAACATCTGCGCGACTGTTTCCTGATCTTCCAGCGTGTTGACCGCCACGACGGTGGGCGTCATCAGATCCTGACAAAGCGCCTCGGGATCTGCCAAGATCAGGGAGCGGATGGAGATAACGCCCTTGAGCTTATGGGTGCGGCCTGTGATATAGCAGGTGTTGATGGTCTCTTTATCCACGCCGACCTTACGGATATGCTCGATGGCCTCCGCCGCAGTCATGCGCCCCTGCAGCTCCACCATCTCGGTGGTCATGACGGAGCCTGCGCTGTCTTCAGGATATTTGAGGATATCGTTGATCATCTTTCGTGTATCCGGGTCGGCCTGCGCCAAAATGCGGCTGACCACATTGGCCGGCATCTCCTCCACCAGATCCACGGCATCATCCACATAGAGCTCCTCCACCACGGCCTTCAGCTCGCTGTCTGAAAATCCGCGGATGAGGATCTCCTGCTGCTCGGTCTCCATCTCCACAAAGGTCTCCGCCGCCAGTTCTTTGGGCAGCAGACGGAACACCAGAGGCAGAGTCTGATCGGACACATTGCCAAAGGCTTCTGCGATATCCGCAGGGTTGAGCGTTGCAAGGAGATCGCGCAGCGAGGCATACTTTTTCGCCTCTGCCAGCTTCACGATCGTCTCTTCCAACACGGTGATCTTATTGATCATGGTCCTTCCTCCTTTTCAAATAAATTTGACAAAGAGCAAGGCACAGTGACCTCAGAAGTGAGCGCCCCGACAGGACGCCTGTGTTCGTCGGCCCATCTCTGTGCCGCTGCTAATGTCTGCGTCCATGCCAGTTTCACCTCTGCTTTCATAAAAATAATATCCCCGCACCGAAACGGTACGGGGAGCATCCTCATTGCGCCTGCACCGTTTGAGCTTCAGCATCGCAGGGCGGTGAAGTTGCGTTAGATGACACCTTGTGCTTCGATGTCACCTGCTGACCAACTGGCAGTGTCTCCACTGCTTCGCGGCAGCAACCCATATCCCTACGGTAGCCTTGCCTACCGGGTCTTCTTCGTTTATTTTAGTACATCGATACGCGCTTGTCAATGCGCCATGCGATTTTTTCTATCGTAGACCAAGATGGCCGTGCCGGAGCCGATCGTGACCGTGGCTTTTTTGCCGATGAATGCATTGCTGACTCCCAGAGGGAAGCCGTTGGTCAGCTCGGCACCGTCCAGTTCATATTTGAGTCCCTTCAAACTCACGCCTTTGCAGACATCACTGTGGGCGAACACAGACAGGAAGCCTTCACTCTCCTCGGAGAATGTGACGGTCTCCGACGAGACCGCCGTGATGATCTGGGTCTTGCCGAAGATCAGACAGCGTCTGCCCTTTTCGGCCAAGTCCGCCGCGATCTGGATATTGGCGATGGTATGGTCGATCCGGCCGCCTGTACAGCCATAGAGATAGAAGGTCTCAAAGCCGCGCTGCATCGCATAGTCGATGGCGGCATAGGTGTCCGTCACATCCTTGACGGTAGGAAGCGTGATGACGACATCTTCTTTCGGCGCTGCACCCAGAGAATCAAAGTCGCCAATGACCACATGGGGCGCGATGCCGGCAGCTCTCAGCGCGGCATAGCCTCCGTCTGCCGCGATGACAAGATCTCCGCTTTCGGGAACGAGATCCAGACCGCAGTCCTCACCGGCACCCACGATATAGCAGATCTTATCCATCGTTCTTTTCCTCTTTCGGCAGTCTGGAGCGGCGGTAGAATGTCCATACCACAGCGGCACCCTGCAGGGCCGCACAGATCAGAAAGACCTTTACCAGGATCAATCCCGGCACAGTCAGGAATATCGACAGACCGGAGAGCCAGATCAGAGCCGACCATGCACTGAGCTGCAGCCAGACATTCCACCACAGCATGGTAAAGATCACGGCCAGAAGCGCTGAGATCGCTGTGCCATAGAGCAGGAACAGCCATGTGTTGAATGGCACATTGAAGATCTCAAAGGCCACGATCAGCACCGTAGCGATCACATAGACCAGCGCCGCCGACAGCAGGAAGATATAAAGATGCAGGTGGGGGCTCGTCTGGAGCTTGGGTTTGGATTCACCGATCAGTTCACTGACCGTGATGCCATAGAGCTCCGCGATGCAGGAGAGCACATACACATCCGGGATGCTCTCTCCCCGCTCCCACTTGGATACAGCCTTGTCTGTATAATTCAATTTTTCCCCAAGAGCCGCCTGCGTATCCTTGTTCGCCTTGCGGTAGAGGGCGATATTTTTTCCGATGGTCCTGCGAAGGACGCTTTCATCCATCTGCACGGTCATCACCTCAAACCCCAGTATTTTCAATGGTCTCAAGAAAACTCTACCGTCAGTAGAGTGTTATTCTACGCGCCGTTTCCCCCGAAGTCTCCACAGTAGGGTGACTTTTCCCCTGCCTTGCGGTATCCTCAGGTCAGAAAGTTCCTCCCGCATCCCTCAGCGGGCAGGTACATCATATTATACCATTTTGTCAGGCATCTGGCAAGTGGTATCGCGCATCCGGCTCCCACACACACCATGCCGGATGCGCTATTTTTTTGTTGACACGGGAAAAAATATGCAGTATCCTATACGAGGAAAAATTCCTACTTGTAGGAAATTCACACTTGGAGGTGAGGCCATGGCAGGCGGCAAGCATCTGTTGGGCCGCAGCAAAGGCTACCATATATTCGGCACAGCCAAGGTCGGGGAAAAAGGTCAGATCGTCATCCCAAAGGAAGCCCGAAAGATCTTTGGCATCGAAGCAGGAGATACGCTCCTGATCTTGGGCGATGAAAAAAACGGTATCATCGTATCCAAGCCCGAAGTGATCGAAGCGGCTGCCGAAGAGCTTTTAAGAAATATGCAAAAAGAGGATCAAACATGAAAGACATCAAAGAAATGTACGCGCAGTTGGGGATCTCTTCTCAGGTCTACGACTTCGGTGAGACCATTTTGGAGGAATTGAAGCCCCGCTTTGAAGCCATCGATAAAAACGCGGAATACAATCAGGCCAAGGTGCTCCACGCCATGCAGGAAAACAAGATCAGCGCCGCCTGCTTTGCCGCCACCACCGGCTACGGTTATGATGACATCGGCAGAGAGAAGCTGGAAAAGGTCTATGCCGACACCTTCCATACGGAAGCGGCACTGGTCCGCCCTCAGATCACCTGCGGCACCCATGCGCTGGCTGTTGCCCTTTCTGCCAACCTGCTTCCCGGCGACGAGCTGCTGAGCCCCGTGGGCGGTCCTTACGACACGCTGGAAGAAGTCATCGGCATCCGCGAGTCCCCCTGCTCTTTGAAGGAGTACGGTGTGTCCTACCGACAGGTGGATCTGCTCCCCGATGGCACATTTGACTATGACAACATCAAAAAAGCGATCAACGAAAAGACCAAGCTCATCACCATCCAGCGCTCCAAGGGCTATGCCACCCGTCCCACCTTCTCTGTGACCCAGATCGGTCAGCTGATCAAATTTTGTAAAGCGTGTAAGCCCGATGTGCTGGTCATGGTAGACAACTGCTATGGTGAATTCGTAGAGACCATCGAGCCCTCCGATCTGGGTGCGGATATGATCGTAGGCAGTCTCATCAAGAACCCCGGCGGCGGCCTTGCCCCCATCGGCGGCTATATCTGCGGCACAAAGACCTGTGTGGACCGCTGCGGCTACCGTCTCTCCGCTCCCGGCCTCGGTCAGGAGGTGGGTGCCAACCTCGGTCTTTTGCCCAGTCTGTATCAGGGCTTCTTCCTTGCGCCCACCGTGGTCTCCGGTGCGCTCAAGGGTGCGATCTTCGCCGCCAACATCTATGAGCGTCTGGGCTACCGCGTCGTTCCCAACGGCACCGAGAGCCGCCACGACATCATCCAGGCCGTGGAGCTGAAAACGCCCGAAGCCATGCTGGCCTTCTGCGCCGGTATCCAGGCGGCTGCCCCGGTGGACAGCTTTGCCACTCCCGTCCCTTGGGCCATGCCCGGTTATGATGCCGAGGTGGTCATGGCAGCCGGCGCATTCGTGCAGGGCAGCTCCATCGAGCTTTCTGCCGACGGTCCGATCCGCCCCCCCTATGCTGTGTACTTCCAGGGTGGCCTGACTTGGTATCACGCAAAACTTGGTATTTTGATGAGCCTGCAGAAACTGGTCGATGCAGGAATCGTGAAGCTGTAACAGATAAAGGAGAAAGATACTATGTCTTGGTTGTTTTTTGCTGTAGCAACTGCCCTTCTGTGGGGCACTGCGGAGCTGTTCTACAAAAAAGGTGCCCGTCCCGAGGAAAAATACTCCCATCTGAAGATCTGCATCTGGGTCGGCATCATCATGGGTCTGCACGCAGTCTTTACCCTGCTGACGCAGGATATCGCCTACGATCCCATCAATCTGCTGGTCTACCTGCCTGTCTCTTTGATGTACATCGTCTCCATGGCGTTCTCTTATTTCGGGATGCGCTTTTTGGAAGAATCCATTTCCGACCCCATCGAGAACACCGCCGGTGTCATTTGTGTGCTCCTGTTCGCCATCGTGATGGGCGATACCTACTCCGCGCTCACCTGGATCTCCGTTGCGGTGATCGGTGTCGGTGTCGTTGGTGTCGGCATTCTGGAAAACAGAGGCGAGACCGTTCGTAAGAAGACGCTGGGCAAAAAGCTGGCCGTCATCGCCTTCTGTATGCCCTTTGTTTACGCCCTGCTGGATGCCTTTGGCACCTTCCTGGATGATGCATACTTCCTGGTGGAGGACATTGCCGCCACACCTCTGGTGAATGTTACCGAAGAGACCATCGAAGCAGTTGCCAACACCAGCTATGAGCTGACCTTTGCCCTGTTTGCGCTGGGCCTGTACATCTTTATGCGGGCAAAAGGCGTCAAGTTTGGCCCGGTCTTTGCCAGAAATGAGAAGGGCAGGATGGGGCTGGAGCAGAAGCATGGGGACAAGATCCTTGCCGGTCTGTTTGAGACCGCAGGACAGTTCACCTATGTGTATGCCCTTGGCAGCAACGATGCAGTAGCCGCTCCCATCATCTCCTCTGTCTGCGTCGTTTCCCTGCTGCTCTCCCGCATCATCCTGAAGGAAAAGCTCTCCTGGAAGACTTATCTCTTCATCGCCATCGTGATCATCGGCATCCTGCTGCTGGCAGTCAGCGAAGAGCTGTAAGAAAACCTTTGACGGATCTGTGAAAAAAGGGGTAGCTTCGGCTACCCCTTTGTGTTATATACCAATTGACTTTTTTCCTTTAATACAGTATAGTATTGACATATCTTTTAGACAGCAGGAGGCTATCTTTATGCAGCCCATGAGCAGAAAATGTGCATATTTCACCGATTCCGTCATCCGCCGTATGACCCGGATCGCCATTGCCAATAACGCCATCAATCTGGCACAGGGTTTCCCCGACTTTGATCCCCCCAAGGCGCTGACCGACCGTCTGGCAGAAGTCAGCGCACTGGGCCCCCACCAGTACCCCATCACCATGGGCGCCCCCAACTTCCGTCAGGCTCTGGCGAGAAAAGCGGGCCGCTTCATGGGCCGTCAGCTTGATCCCGATACGGAAATGGTCATCACCATCGGTTCCACCGAAGCCATGGTGGACACCATTTTCGCCCTGACCAATCCCGG
>JAFSHB010000088.1 GCA_017440525.1 Oscillospiraceae bacterium
ATCCAGACCGTTCTTCTTGGCGCAGGAGGCCAAATCGAACTTGCCCTGGGTAGCGCCGAACTCGCAATCCACACGCCAAGCCAGGTTGGCCTTGGTGGAAGCCTTCATGTTGGGCTCCAGCACTTCGCCCAGCAGCTCTGCGAACTTGGCAGCGTGCTCAGCCTCTTCATAGGCAGCCTTTTCCCAGTACAGGCCGATCTCGGGATAGCCTTCGCGGTGGGCGATGCGGGCCATGCACAGGTACATACCGACCTCAGAGCACTCGCCGTTGAAGTTGGCCATCAGCTGATCGAAGATGTACTTCTTGTCTTCCTCAGAGATGTCGGGGTTGTTCTTCACGGTCTTGGCGTAGACGCCGTATTCGTGCTCAGCGGCCAGCTTCATATCGCCGCTCATCTCCTTGAACTTGGAGCCGGGGACCTTGCAGGTGGGGCAGACGAAACCTTCGGTGATCTCGCCTTCGTGGACATAACCGCAAACGGGGCAGACATACTTCTTCATATTATTTTCCTCCAAAATTTGATATTGTTTTGGTTCGATTTTGAGAACCATTCTTATTTACGAACTTATGATAACATATGGTCATTTATTTGTCAACACCTATTTTGATAATTATTCTTATTTTTAGAAAAAATTTTTTCCCCGGGTGCAATGTATGCGCCCGGGGAGCGTATCATGCCTTGTTGAGGAAGGGAATCGCCACCTTGCGGTTGAACCAGTCGATCAGGGGCCCCATGAAGAAGGCGGTGATGATCGTACCGATGCCGGCGATGGTGGGGATGGCGCTCCATGTACCGCCGCCCAGCAGGAACAGGACGCAGCCGATGATGACGCACACCAGATCGCAGGCGATGCGGACGAAGCGGAACTGGCCCAGCTTCCACTTGCCGGACAGGACGATCGCCACGGCGTCATAGGTGGAGACGCCCAAATTGGCAGTCATGTACAGGGCGGAGCCGAAGCAGATGACCACGATCGCGACCAGCAGGAACACCCAGCGGACCCACAGAGCGGGATCGGGGATCCAGTTCGCCAGCAGCTTCATGGTGAATTCAGTGATGTAGCCCAGCAGGAACAGATTGATGAAGGTCGCAAGACCGATATTCCTGCGATCGGCGATCAGGCTGAAGCACAGCAGGATCGCGTTGACGACCATATACAGCGTACCGAATGTCATGATCGTATCGGGCACGATGTGATCCAGACCTGCCATCAGGGACTGGAAGGGGTCAACACCCAATGCGGCATGCTTGAAACCGCCCACGCTGATCGCGCAGATGATGACGCCGCACAGGGACATAAAGATCCTTCGCTTCTTAGTCGCGTCCATAAAACACCTCTTTTTTGTATTTCATTCATTATATCATAGTATATGGTATCATGCAATGAAAAAAGATTCATAACGCAGCAAAAGACCTCCCCTGTGTCGGCAGGGGAGGCTTTGGTGTCAATTCTTCTTTTTTGCACAATCAGCGCAGCAGCCGAAGAACTGCAGCTGATAGGATGTGATCGTGCCGCCGGCTGTGCATTCGGCTTCTTTCAGGGTGGCCTGCGGCAGCGCAACGAGCTCCAGGTCGATGACTCTGCCGCAATCGGTACAGATGAAGTGGGTGTGAGGATCGGTGTTGCCATCGTAGCGCTCCAGACCTGCCACTGTGCCGATGGACTGGATGGTGCGGTCTGCCTTGAACATGGCGATGTTGCGGTAGACTGTGCCAAGGCTCAGGTCGGGGATCTGAGGCTTGAGCTGCTGATAGACCCATTCGGCGCTGGGATGGCTCTTGGTGGCGCAGATGCATTCCAAGATGGCATCTCGCTTCTTGCTGTGCTTCCGTGTCGTTTCCATACGCACCTCCTTAATGATAACAATTATTATTTGCAAGTTCATTCTACCATACCTGCCATATGTTTGTAAAGGGGGAAAATAAAAAAGTTTGTCTACGCTAACTGTTGGCGAGACCATGCAACCGATGGGTGCGGGCTGTGGCAGGGTGTGTCCTTGTGTCGAGGACAAAAATAGATGCTGCACGGACGATTTGGGCGATCTGCACCATGCGGTCTGCCAGATCAAAGTTTAATTAAAAATTTGCCATAAATTTGATATTTTTATTGGCAAAATGGGAATTATATGCTATATTATTTAACTGGAATAAAGAAATTCAAAATCAAAGAAGTTTTGCGAAAGCGAAAGGAGCATACTAACTATGTCTGTTAAGTACGTCTACTTGTTCTCCGAAGGCAACGGCTCCATGCGTGAGCTCCTTGGTGGTAAGGGCGCCAACCTGGCCGAGATGACCAAGATCGGTCTGCCCGTCCCTCAGGGCTTCACTATCACCACCGAAGCCTGCACCAAGTACTACGAGGATGGTAAGAGGATCAACGACGAGATCCAGGCTCAGATCCTGGAGTACATCGTCAAGATGGAAGAGATCACCGGCAAGAAGTTCGGCGATCTGGAGAACCCTCTGCTGGTCTCCGTCCGTTCCGGTGCCCGCGCCTCCATGCCCGGCATGATGGATACCATCCTGAACCTGGGCCTGAACGAAGAAGTC
>JAFSHB010000089.1 GCA_017440525.1 Oscillospiraceae bacterium
CGGCGCGGATGGCAGCCACCACATTGCAGCGCAGGATGATGTTGCTCTTGACGGCAGGGTTACGCAGGTCGAGGTAGCGGTGCTTCAGGCGCAGGCTCTCTTCTGCTTCACGGCTGCGGTTGATCTCAAAGGGCAGCTCGTTGTGGATGCAGCGGCCCAGCACTTCGATCTTTTCGGGCACGACCTCGATATCGCCGGTGGCCTGCTTGGGGTTCTTGCTGGCGCGCTCACGGACGATGCCTTCCACGGAGATGGTGGTCTCCTTGTTCAGAGGCTTGATGGCGTTCATCATCTCTTCGGTCTCGCAGACCACCTGGGTGGTGCCGTAGAAGTCACGGACGACCACGAAAGCCAGGGTGGCGCCCACTTCACGAACAGCCTCCATCCAGCCGACGATCTTGACCTTCTGGCCAACATGCTCCATGCGGAGCTCATTACAGGTATGGGTACGGGATTGCATCATAAAAAGTTCCTTCTTTCGGTAGATTTCTTGTTCACTTGTAGGGGCGAGCATTGCTCGCCCGTTTATCGGCGGTCCGGTTTGGGCGACCAATGGTCGCCCCTACAGATTCTAAATAAATTTATTCCACAATGACCGTTCCGGCGTTCTTTTCCGCAAGGCCCTGTTTGATGAGGGCGGCGGCTTCGGCGGCGGTGACAGTGACCTGCTCGCCCCGGCCCAGATCCTTCACGGAGCAGGTACCGGCTGCGATCTCGTCCTCACCGAGGAACACGGCATAGGGGATGCCCAGCTTGTCGGCATAGGACATCTTGGCCTTGAACTTCTTTTGCTCGGCGTACAGCTGCACACGGATGCCCTCCGCGCGGAGCATGGTGGAAAGCTCGATGGCGGGCGCAAGGTCCTCCGTCATGGGCAGGACCAGCACATCGGCAGGGGCGGTGTTCAGTTGGGCGTTGAGCATATTCTGCTCACCCAGCACATAGAACAGCCTCGTCAGACCGATGGAGATACCCACACCGGGCAGCTTCTTGTCGATGTAATATCCGGCAAGATCGTCGTAGCGGCCGCCGGAGCAGATGGAGCCGATCTCGGGGTGGTCCAGCATGCAGGTCTCATAGACCGTGCCGGTGTAGTAGTCGAGACCTCTTGCGATGGTCAGATCCACGGCGAAATTCTCTTCGGGCACGCCGAAGGCGGCAAGATACTTCGTCACGGTGGTCAGCTCGTCGAGGCCCTGATCCAGCAGCTCATTCTTGCCGCGGTAGGCTTCCAAGGCAGCCATGACCTGTGCATTGGTGCCGGTTATGGACATGAAATCCAAGATCGCCTTGGCCTGCTCGGCGGTGAGCCCCAGATCCTCACAGAGGATGACTGCGACCTTCTCCGCGCCGATCTTCTCCAGCTTGTCCACCGTGCGCATGATATCGCCGGACTTTTCGGAAAGACCAAGGGAGGCATAGAAACCGTTTAAGATCTTGCGGTCGTTCACACGGATCTGGAAACGCCTGAGGCCCAGCGTGGTGAAGGTCTTATAGATGATGGAGGGGATCTCCGCCTCGTTGATGATATCCAGCTTGCCGTCACCGATGATGTCGATGTCGGCCTGATAGAACTCACGGAAGCGGCCTCTCTGGGCGCGCTCGCCGCGGTAGACCTTACCGATCTGGTAGCGGCGGAAGGGGAAGGACAGCTCGCCGTAGTGCAGCGCCACATACTTTGCCAGCGGGACCGTCAGATCGAAGCGCAGAGCCAGATCGCTGTCGCCCTTCTGGAAGCGGTAGATCTGCTTTTCCGTCTCACCGCCGCCCTTGGCCAGCAGCACATCGGCAGATTCGATGGCGGGCGTGTCCAGCGGGGTGAAGCCGTAGAGGGAATAGGTCGTTCTCAGCGCCTCCATGATGCGCTCCATCTGCACCTGCGGTGCCGGGAGCAGCTCCATGAAGCCGGAGAGCGTTCTGGGTTTGATGATCGACATAGTGATAGTTCCTTTCTCACGGGGATAAAAAATGCTCCCGTCCCTTGATCGAAACTCATGGGACGAGAGCATGCTTTTGCATACTTCGTGGTGCCACCCACGTTCAGGGAAAACTTCCCCCTTGTGTGCCGCAGTACGCTGCGGCGGCGTCGGCTCGACAGGTGTCCTTCATCCAAAGCGGAGCGCGGAAGACTTGCAGCCGGGGTCTTCCTCTCTGGGGCGCGGCTCGGGAATACTGCTCCTGTGTCTTGGCCTTGCTATTTATCTGAGTGTTCTTTTCGGACGGACCAGCTCACGCCAATCCAGATCGCCCCGCTGCAGGCCCATGATCAGGATCTCAGCAGAGGCCAGATTGGTGGCGCAGGGGACATTGTAGCTGTCGCAAAGATGGAGGGTCTGCATGACTCTCTGATCCTCCCAGGGATCGGTGCCGTTGGGATCAGAGAACAGCAGGACCATATCGATCTCATTGTATGCGATGCGGACATCTACCTGCTGATGTCCGCCCTGATGCGAGGACAAAAACAGGGAAACAGGCAGGCCCGTGGCATCCGCGACCAGCCGACCGGTGGTGGCGGTGGCGGAAAGATCGTGCTTCGCCAGAATGCTCTTGTACGCGGTACAGAACTGTACCATCAACTCTTTTTTCTTGTCGTGTGCCATCAAGGTAATGTTCATGTATCCACCCCATATCAAACGCAAAGATCAAATATCCAACAGGGCAACTTTTTTGCCCAACAAACGCATGGCGATGTGCCTCGCAGCTTCGAAAGCGCTCTTTTTTCCGTTCCGGCGCAGCGGCTTGCCCGATGCGGCGCAGAGCGCCACGGCCTCATCCTCCGGAACGATGCCGAGGAGCGGCAGGCCCACGGTGTCCATGCAGTCATCCACCGTGAAGCGGACTTTTTTGAAAAAGCGCGGACGGATGCGGTTGACTACGATCTTGGCCTCGGCCTGCGAGATGCCGAAGAGCGCTTCGGCAGTCCTTGCACCGTCGCGCAGGGCGGCAGGTTCGGCTCCTGTGACCACCATGGCAAGGTCTGCCTTGGTCACAGCCAGACGGAAGCCTGCGCCAACACCGGCAGGTGCGTCGATAAAGACCCAGTCAAACTCCTGCGCGGCTTGCTGCAGAAGCTGGAAAAATGCGGCGCTGTCCACATCCTCCGGCTGCTGCAGGACAGGCGCGGTGAGGAAGCGGAGCGTCTCAAATCTTGGATGTATACTTGCCCTGGACAGGGGATAAGACCCGTCCATGACCGCTGTGAAGGGGAGCGCTGCTTCCTGCGACATCCCGAGCGAGATATCCAGATTACGCAGCCCGGCATCGGCATCGATACAAAGGACCTTTTGCCCCAGCTCTGCCAGTCGGCATGCCACTGCGGCGCACAGGGAAGTTTTGCCGGTGCCGCCCTTGCCGGAGACTACCGCCAAGATCTGGCCCATCAAAACGCCCCCTCTACATCAAAATCATTTACATTATATACAAAAGCCTGTTGGATTTCAAGATGAAACAACACATTTTTAGGCGAAACTTACAAAAGATCTTTGCAAACGCAGAAAAAACGAGGCAGCTGCGGCTGCAGCTGCCTCGAAATGGGACAAAATATCACTGAACGATGAAGTTGACGGACTTGTCGCCCTGCTCGTCAGTACCGAACTCATAGTCCTTGCCGGGCAGGATGGCATTGAGGATGATGCCGACCAGAGCGGCAACTGCCAGACCGGACAGGCTGATGGTAACAGAGCCGATGGCGAAGGTGATAGCACCGCCGCCAACAGGGGAGAACTTGATGCCGATCGCCAGAACGAGGATCAGGGCAGCGATCAGGACATTGCGGCTCTTGGTGAAGTCCACCTTGTTCTCGACCACATTGCGGACACCGACAGCGGAGATCATGCCGTACAGGATCAGAGAGACACCGCCCATGGTAGCAGAGGGCATAGCGGCAACGATGGCTGCAAACTTGGGGCAGAAGGACAAGATCACAGCAAACACAGCGGCAATGCGGATGACCTTGGGATCATAGACCTTGGAGAGCGCCAGAACACCGGTGTTCTCACCGTAGGTGGTGTTGGCAGGAGCGCCGAACAGGGCAGCCAGCGTGGTGGCGATGCCGTCACCCAGCAGGGTGCGATGCAGGCCGGGGTCGGCAACATAGTTCGTTCCGGTGGTGGAGGAGATGGCGCAGACATCGCCGATATGCTCGACCATCGTAGCCAGAGAGATGGGGGCGATGGTGATGATGGCGGTGATCAGCATGGAAGCATCGAAGCCCTCACCGAAGATGGACAGAGAGGTCTGAGACCAAACGATGGGCAGACCGAGCCACTTTGCTTCGCTGACGCTGGCAGCAACAGCTTCGCGGGAAGCGGGATCGATGATCACAGCAAACACATACGAAGCGATCACACCGATCAAGATGGGGATGATCTTGATCATGCCCTTGCCCCAGATGTTCAGGATGATGACCACAAGGATGGCGACCAGAGCGACGGGCCAGTTAGCAAAGCAGCTGTCCAGCGCAGTGGAGGAGAGCGTCAGGCCGATGGCAATGATGACAGGACCGGTGACGATCGGCGGGAAGAAACGCATAACTTTCTTTGCACCAAAGATCTTGACCAGGAGCGCCAGCAGCAGATATACAAGACCTGCAACGGCAACACCCATGCCGGAGTAGGTGAGAGGGATGTCCTGACCGGAAGCGGTCACGAGACCGTAAGCGCCGAGGAATGCGAAGGAGGAGCCCAGGAATGCAGGGACCTTCCGCTTGGTGATCAGATGGAACAGCAGTGTGCCGAGACCTGCAAACAGCAGGGTGGTGGCAACGCTCAGACCGGTGATCGCGGGAACGAGGACTGTTGCGCCAAACATCGCGAACATGTGCTGCAGACCCAAGATCAGCATCCTGCCGGTCCCGAGCTGCTTGGCATCATAGATGCCCTCTTCGGGGATGGGTTTTTTCTCTCTTGCCATTTTTTACATTTCTCCTTTCATGTACACAGGCAAAAAAAGAACCGAAACGGTGAAACGCCTCAGCTCTGATCGCCAATATGGGAATCGTAGGGTGCATACACGGTAGACAGCGTCATCTGCAGCATGCGGCACCCCCCTTTCTTTGTACAAGTCTCATTATACCACGGTTTTGACCAAAAGCAACAAAAAATTTCAGTTTGACCACAGAAGATCGTGGAAATAATGAAAACAAAGGAGGACTGACGATGAATGTAAAAGACTGTATGAACCGCCATGTGATCGCGGTGGCGCCGGAGTGCTCCGTGGCTGTGGCGGCAAGGCTCATGGCGCGGCACAATGTGGGGGTCCTCCCGGTGCGGAGCAGGGACGGTGCGCTCTGCGGTATCGTGACCGACCGGGATATGGTCCTGCGGTGCGTGGCCCTGAACCGGGCGGCTGAGGAGACTGCGGTGAGCCGCATCATGACTACCCGCGTGGCGGCGGTAGCGCCGCAGGCGACCCTCAGTCAGGCGGCGTCCTGCATGGCGAAGGAGCAGGTGCGAAGGCTCCCGGTGGTGGAGGGCAGAAAGCTGGTGGGGATCGTGTCTCTGGGCGATCTGAGCCATCGGGATGACTATTCCGTCGAGGCCGCCGAAGCCCTCAGTGAGATCACGGCAAATGTAAAGAATCTATAAGATCGCCCCAAGCCGAAAAAAGGCTTGGGGCGATCTTATAGGTCTATTCAGCGTCCAGATCGGCGAAATCGTTGCGCTCGACCTCGGTGAAGGCGGGGACATCTTCTTCGTCCTCGTCCATCAGAAAGTCATCATCCCAGTCGCTCCTGCGGCAGAAGGGGCACAGCTCCACCAGACGATCCCAGAATACGACGATCAGGATAGCGGCGCTGACCACGGCAGCGAGGATACCGATGAAGATGCCGAGCTTTGTCTTCTTATTCATAAAAAATACCTCCTACGCTTCGGTACTCTTATCTTACTCGAAACGGAGCAAAATAACAAGTCTATTTTATCAAATTCTTACGATATAGTCTTTCTTGCGGGGCTTTGCGGCGGGGAGCGGAGCTGCGGCATAGCCCAGGATGCAGTGGCCCACACCGCGGTAGCGCGCATCGATGCCCCATTTTTTCAGGAGCGCCTTGCCTTCGGGAGAATCAAATCCCTCCAGCGCTCTGTTGATCCAGCACGATCCCACTCCAAGGGCAGAGGCTGCCAGCATCAGATTGCCCATGACGAGGCAGCCGTCGGCGAACCAGTTGCGGCTGTCGGTGTCGGCCAGTACGACCACGATGGTGGGTGCGCCGTAGAAGGGGTCGGCATCGGGCGAGCCCATGATGGCGGCGTTCATTTTGCGGAGCTGTTCTCTGGTCTCCTCGTCCTGCACCACCACGAGCTTGGCAGACTGCATATTCATGCCGCTGGCGGCATAGGTGCCGGCCTGCAGGATCTGAGAAAGTTCTTCTTCCCCGATCTGTTCTTCTTTGTAGCTGCGGCAGCTTCGCCTGTCCAGTATGGCTTTGATGATCTCGTTCATAGCATGACCTCCTTATATATATCCGTATGAGCCTCGGACAGAGACTTCTCCGGAAAAAATGCGTTCTTTGGTGCCGTCCGCCAGCGTGACCAGCAGCGCACCGTCCTCGTCCATATCGTCTGCATGGGCATAGCGGACAGCATCGTTTTGGATCAGCTGCACATCCTGCCCGATCGTCAGGCAGTGCCGCTTGTAGTCCGTGAGCCAATGGGGCGTCATCTCAGAGAGCGCCCGAATCACCTCTGCGGCAAGGCGGCTCCTGTCACAGGGGCAGCCCTCGGCCTCCAGAGATGTGGCCACTTCGTGGGGCGTGCCTTCACAGTTGATGCCGATGCCAACGACCGCGGCATCGCCGCACAGCTCTGTCAAAATGCCGCAGAGCTTTTTGCCGCCGCAGACCAGATCGTTGATCCACTTGATCTGCGGGCGCAGGCCGCTCGACGCCGCGATGGCACGGCGGACGGCCTCCGCCGCCATGGGGGTGAGGCGGAAGTCGGGGCTCTGCCGCAGGAGCACGGAAAGGTACAGGCCGCCCCGGGGCGATTCGAACCGCCGCCCCAGTCTGCCCCGTCCCTCGGTCTGCAGCTCTGCGATGACCACCGTGCCGTGGGGCGCACCGTTTTTGGCAAGCTCCTTGAGATAGGTATTGGTGGAGCTGACCCGGGGCAGAACGATCAATGTCTCGCCCCATGGATGGTCTCCTAAATAAGAAAGGATGGTTTCTTTTGTCATGATATGATACAATATCCTCTGGTGATATAATGAAAACAAGATACTTGATCTTAGCGGCGGTATTCGCCGTGCTGACGGCCCTCGGCACCTGGATCCGGATCCCCATGCCGGTGTCGTCCTTTACGCTGCAGACCTTTTTCTGCGCCATGGCAGGTCTGCTCCTCGGCAGCCGCTGGGGCGCGGTGTCCATGGCGGTCTATCTGCTGCTGGGTCTGGTGGGCCTGCCTGTATTCACAACGGGCGGCGGCTTTTCCGCCTTTCTCACGCCTACCGGCGGCTTCCTGCTGGGGCTCATCCCCATGGCATGGATCGCGGGGCGTGTGAAAAAGAGCCTCCCGGCCTGCCTGCTGGGGCTTTTGGCGCTCTATGCCGCAGGGCTGCCGTGGATGCACATCGCGACCCGGGCGTATCTGCAAAAGCCCTGGAGCATTTGGCAGACGGTGGCCTATGGCATGCTCGTCTTTTTGCCGTGGGACATCCTGAAAATGGTCCTTGCCGCATGGCTCTGCAAAAAGATCCGTCCAAGGCTATTGTAATGGCAAAAAATTTGCTTGTCAACATCCCCCCGAGGGGCTTGCCCCTGTGAGGACGGTGTGATAAAATGACAAAAACATCCAAAGGAGCATCCCCATGGCACATACCCATGACCACGACCACGAATATCTGCATGCCCATGGCATCCCCCACAGCCACGGCGATCATCCCCATATCCATGAGAATCAGAAGGCTGTCATCAACCGCATGGCCCGCATCATCGGGCATATGGAAAGTGTCAAGCGGATGGTGGAGGACGGTCGGGACTGCTCTGAGGTGCTGGTGCAGATCGCGGCAGTCAAGTCTGCCATGAACAATGTGGGAAAGGTGATCTTGCAGGACCACATCAAGCACTGTATCGTCGATGCTGTGGAGCATGAGGACGATCAGGCAATCGAAGATCTCTGTCAGGCGATCGATAAATTCATGAAGTGATCGTGAAATAAAAAAGCTGACGATGCATCTGCATCGTCAGCTTTTTTATACTGCGAGGAAAAAATACTCCGTGATCGTCTCCGGGCTCTCCTGCATGCCGTGGTCGATCCACCAGCGGAGGGTCTGGATAAAGACGGCGCAGATGTGATCGATCCAAAAGTCCTCCGGGAGCTTTTCGCTCTTTCGCGCCCGGAACTGCGGGAGCTGCCCTTTTACCACGGTATGCAGCTGCGCCTTGAATCTGCGCAGGAACAGATCGTTGTTTTGGCAGGACAGGAGGTCCAGGATATGATCGTCGTTCTTCAGCAGATGACGGAACAGGTGGAGGAACACGCACTCCGGCGCGTCGCATCGGAACAGATGCCGATGGTCGGTGTCTGCCCCATCCAGGATGTGGCAGAACAGATCGTCGCACAGCGCCTGCAAAAGATGATCCTTCGTTTCAAAATGCGCATAAAAGGTCGCCCTGCCCACATCGGCCCGGTCGATGATCTCACCTACGGTGATATGCCCGAAGTCCTTTCCTGCCAGCAGTTCGATCAGCGCGGAGAAGATCGCTTCCCGTGTTTTTCTTTGCCGTCTGTCCATAGTGCCTCCATACAAAGATCCAAAAATGTTCCGTATCATACAGCCGGATGGATCTGCATATTGTTTTTTTCAGTATAACACATAAAATGAAATTATGGAACAGATCGTTCGGAAAACAGGAGGTCATCATGAAAACAGAACGAAGCATCTTAGGGGCATTCCTTTTGAATCTGGCTTTTTCGGTCTTTGAATGTGTGGGCGGTCTTTTGACCGGCAGTGTGGCGATCGTATCCGATGCCATCCACGATCTGGGCGATGCCGTGAGCCTCGGCGCGGCCTATCTCCTGGAAAAAAAGAGCAAGCATGGCGCCGATGAGACCTATACCTACGGCTATGGGAGATATTCCGCGCTGGGCAGTGTCCTCACGACTGTGATCTTGCTGTCAGGCTCTGCCGCAGTGCTGTATCACGGCGTAGATCGGATCTTGCATCCCGCGCCCATCCACTATGATGGGATGATCGGCTTCGCGGTGATCGGTGTGTGCGTCAACTGCGGCGCGGTGTTCCTCACCCGGGAGGGGAAGAGCCTGGGGCAAAAGGCGGTCAACCTGCATATGCTGGAGGACGCGCTGGGGTGGGTCGTGGTGCTGATCGGCGCGGTCCTGATGCGCCTGACCGACTGGGCGGTCGTCGATCCCCTGATGTCCATCGCGATCGCGGTGTTCATCGCCGTCGGTGCGGTCAAGAGCCTGCACGAGGCTGTCTGCCTGTTTTTGGAAAAGGTGCCGCGCGGGATCGAGGTGCGCGCGCTCACGGACCATCTGACGAAGCTGGAAGGTGTTTTGGAGGTCCACCATGTCCATATCTGGAGCATGGATGGGAAAAACCACTGCGCCACCCTGCACATCGTGACGGATGCTGAGCCGCAGGCGGTCAAGGCTGCTGTCCGCGGGGAGCTGGCAGAGCATGGTATCGCCCACGCCACGCTGGAGCTGGAGCGCCCGGAGGAGCCCTGCTCCCTGAAGGTCTGCCGCATGGGAACGCCTGCTCCATCCCACCATCACCACCATCACGATCATAAGTCCATCTAAGCTTTGTGTGTTAAGATAAAATAACAGTTTCATGTTTTGCGATCTGGTGCTATACTGTTGGAAAAGGTCAGGAGAGGAGGCATGCTCGTGAGATTATTATATGCGGAAGATGAACCGGCTTTGTCCGAAGCCGTGGTGGATCATCTGACCTATCACAAATATATCGTCGATGCCGTGTATAACGGTGTGGATGCCTACGACCATGCCATGTGCGGGACATATGATGGGATCATCCTCGATATCATGATGCCCGGGCGTGACGGTCTGGAGGTCCTGTCAGAGCTTCGCAGGAACGGGTGCAGAACGCCGGTGCTCCTGCTGACTGCAAAAACACAGGTGGAGGACCGGATCTGCGGGCTGGATGCCGGCGCGGATGACTATCTGCCCAAGCCCTTCGATATGCGGGAGCTGCTGGCCAGGATCCGCGCCATGCTCCGGCGGCGGGAGGAGTTCCATCCGGATGTCCTGACCTTTGGGGATCTGAAGCTCAATATGCAGTCGGGAGAGATCTTCGTGGGAGAAATGGCGATCCTTCTGCCCAAGCAGGAATACCGTCTGATGGAGCAGCTGATGCTCAACTGCAAGATGTACCTTTCCACGGAGGAGCTGCTGGTCAAGGCGTGGGGCTACAACACGGAAACGGATCTTGGCAGTGTGTGGCTCTATATCTCCTATCTCAGAAAACGGCTCTCTGCCGCAGGCTCTAAAGTGGAGATCGTGTCCAGGCGGAATATCGGCTATAAATTGGAGATGATGCCATGACGAAGAAGCTGAAAAGACGGTTCATCCTCTTTACCATGGCGGCAGTCACCTGTTTGCTGCTGTTCATCGTGCTTGCGATCAATGGGCTCAACGGTGTGATGCTGGACCGCCGCTCCGATATGGTGCTGCGGACCCTTGTGGAGGCCGACGGCGCGTTCCATAAGATGGACTTCGACCGTCCGCCGCCGTTCTCCCCGCCCATCGATATGGACAGGATGCGGGCATCCCGCTTCTTTGTCGTGCGCAGCGATCGGGATGGCGGCATCATAGATGTCAATATGGATCAGATCTCATCGATCGACCGGGAGACGGCTGAGAGCTATGCCCTGCGCGTGCAGAAGATGGGAAAGACCTCCGGTCGGATCGAGGGCTATAAATTCGCAGTCAAGGAGGATGGGGAGGGTCAGATCCTGTTCTTTATGAACACCTCGGAGCAGCGTGAGAGCTTCCGGTCGGTGCTGATCGTATCCTGTGCGATCGCGGTGCTGTGCTGGCTGCTCCTGCTGGGGATCGTTACGCTGCTGTCCGGGCGGGTGATCCGGCCTGTCCTTGCGGGCATGGAGAAGCAAAAGCAATTCATCACCAATGCCGGGCATGAGATGAAAACGCCCCTTGCGATCATCCACTCCAACAACGATACCATGGCACTGATCCACGGAGAGAACAAATACAATGCACATATCCGCCGGCAGACGAAGCGGCTGGACGGCTTGATGTCCGGACTGCTGACGCTGGCCCGGCTGGACGAGGAGGTCTCTCTGCCTGTGGAGCCGGTCAATGTCAGCGAGATCATGAGCGAGATGCTGCTGTCCTTTGCGGAAGCCGCGCAGATGCAGGGGCTCTGCTTCCGGGCGCAGATCGAGCCGGATATCGTCATGCAGACCAACGGCGGCAGCTTCCGCCAACTGCTCACGATCCTGCTGGACAATGCGCTGAAGTACACGCCCGATGGCGGGGATGTGTGTGTCAGTCTGGCAAGAGCGGGCAAGCGGATCCGGCTCTCTGCGGAGAATACCTGCGGCGGCGTACAGGAGCCGGACCCCGAGCGGCTGTTTGAGCGCTTCTACCGCGGGGATGCCGCGCGGACGCAGTCCGGAGAAGCCTCCGGCTATGGGATCGGACTGTCTGCGGCCCGTGCCATCTGCGAGGCGCTGGGCGGAACGCTGAGGGCGGACTATCCCACGGCGGATACCATTCGATTCACGGCGAAGCTGTGATCGTTACAAAAAATTCAAAGACCGTTCCATGTTTTTTCACAAATGGGACGGCCTTTCTAATGCTGATCCTAGGTGTGCCTTTTATAATGGCATCTTGAAAGGAGGTGTATCGATTGCAGTTCAGACATGAGGTGAAGCATGAGATCTCGCACCACGATATGCTGATCCTGCGGCAGCGGCTGCGGGCGGTGATGGATCGAGATCCCCATGCCGCAAACGGGAAGTATCGGGTGCGGAGCCTGTATTTTGACGACCTTGGCGACAGGGCCCTGCGTGAAAAGCTGGACGGTGTCAACATCCGCGAGAAGTACCGTATCAGGCTTTACGATCACGATCCGTCTGTGATCCATCTGGAGCGGAAGTTCAAGCATGGGAGCCTTGGCTATAAGACCACCGCATCGCTGACACAGGCGCAGGCACAGGCGCTGGCGGATGGGGATGTCGGCTGGATGGCGAGGAGCCATGATGAAAGCATCCTTGGCTTTTACGCCCGCATCCGAAACGAGGGACTGCGGCCAAAGGTCATCGTGGACTATATCCGTGAGCCCTTCATCTATGCCCCCGGCAATGTCCGGGTCACGCTGGACTATGATATCCGCACTGCACTGCGCTGTACGGACTTTTTAGATCCAAACTGCGTGACGGTGCCGATCAAGGATGCACCGTGTATCCTTGAGGTGAAGTGGGATGCCTTTCTGCCCGACACCATCCGCCACGCGGTACAACTGGATGGCAGACACAGCGCGGCTTTTTCCAAATATGCCGCCTGCCGTATGTATGAATAAAAAGGAGCAAATGTATGAATTTCAATGATATCTTCAAATCGAGCTTTCTGGAGAATGTGAACTCCATCGGCATCTTCGATATGCTGCTGACGATCGTGCTGTCCTTCGGTATCGGTCTGTTTATCTTCCTGATCTATAAAAAGACCTATCGCGGCGTCATGTATTCCTCCGGCTTCGGTACGACTCTGATCGCCCTGACCATGATCACCGCTGTGGTCATCCTTGCGGTCACATCCAATGTGGTGCTGTCCCTTGGTATGGTGGGCGCACTGTCGATCGTTCGTTTCCGTACAGCCATCAAGGAGCCGCTGGATATCGCATTTTTGTTCTGGTCCATCGGTGCAGGCATCGTGCTGGCGGCCGGTATGATCCCTCTTGCGGTGATCGGCAGTATCTGTATCGGTGTGATCTTGCTGGTGTTCGTCAATAAGAAGAACCACTCCCATCCGTATATGGTGGTGCTGCACTGTGCCGACCATGCAGCGGAGCAGGGGGCGAGAGCCTTCCTCTCCGAGCATGTGCTCCGTGCCACCGTCAAGAGCAAGACGGCGGCAAAGGGCGCGGTGGAGCTGAATGTGGAGGTCCGTCTGAAGGACGAGGATACCGATTTTGTCAATGCCCTTGCGGAGCTGCCCGGCGTCAGCAGTGCGGTGCTGGTCTCCTACAACGGCGACTATATGGGGTGAGGTCATGTCGGGAAGCAAAAGCGTAGAAAAGCTGGCATGGACGGTGACGGCCCTGATGCTGGTCGTCACGATCCTCTTTATGAACGGCGGCGTGCTGGGACTGCAGGCGGCTGCACATACCATGGGCTATGAGGAACGGCTGTTTGACAACGCCCGGGTACATACGGTGGATATCGTCATGGATGATTGGGATACCTTCATCCAAAATGCCATGAGCGAAGAATATTATGCCGCCGACCTTGTGATCGACGGTGAAGCCTACAAGAATGTGGCGATCAGAGGCAAGGGCAACACCTCTTTGTCCAGCGTGGCATCCATGGGGAGCGAGCGCTACAGCTTCAAGGTGGAGTTTGACCACTATGACAGCGCGGTCAGCTATCACGGGCTGGACAAGCTGAGCCTCAACAACCTGATCCAGGATACCACCATGATGAAGGACTATCTGACCTACACCATGATGGCCGAGTTCGGTGCGGCGGCACCTCTGTGCAGCTTCGTCTATATCACCGTCAACGGTGCGGACTGGGGCCTGTATCTGGCTGTGGAGGGCGTGGAGGACAGCTTCCTGGAGCGGAACTATGGCGCAGACTATGGAGAGCTCTATAAGCCTGACAGCATGAGCTTCGGCGGCGGTCGGGGCAATGGCAAGGACTTCGATATGGGGGCGTTCATGGGGCGCGGCGAGACCGGCACAGATCCCATGGAGATGCCGAAGATGCCGGATATGGGAAATTTCGATCCCGCGCAGATGCCTGATATGGGTAGCTTCGATCCCACACAGATGCCGGACATGGGGAACTTCGATCCCTCGCAGATGCCCGGAGGCGATGGAGCCGGGGCAGAGCAGGGCGATCGTCCGTCCTTTGGCGGCTTCGGCGGCATGGGTGCCTCTGATGTGAAGCTGCAATACATCGACGACGATCCGGACAGCTACTCCAATATCTGGGACAATGCAAAGACCGATATTACCAAAGCCGATCAAATGCGGCTGATCGAGTCTTTGAAGAAGCTCACCGCGCAGACGGAGCTTGAAACGGTCGTGGATATGGAGCGGGTGCTCCGTTATTTCGTGGTGCATAACTTTGTCTGCAACGGCGACAGCTACACAGGAAATATGATCCACAACTATTATCTGTATGAGAAAGACGGACTTCTCTCCATGATCCCGTGGGACTACAATCTGGCCTTCGGGACCTTCCAGGGGGGCAATGCACAAAGCACCGTCAATACGCCCATCGATGCGCCGGTGTCCGGCGGCGGAGAGGACCGTCCCATGTGGAGCTGGATCTTGTCTGACAGCGCCTACACGGAGCAGTACCATCAGTATTTCACGGAATTTTTGGCAGCGGTGGATGTGCAGGGCATCATCGACGATGCCTATGGACTGATCGCGCCCTATGTGGAAAAGGATCCCACGGCATTTTGCACCTATGAGGAGTTCGAGCTGGGTGTGGAGACCCTGCGGCAGTTCTGTGCGCTCCGCGCCGAGAGTATCGCCATGCAGCTGGAAAATGGTGAGACGGTGGAAAACATGGGCTATGTGGATGCCTCCGGTCTGACGGTCTCCAATATGGGCTCTATGGGCATGGGCGGCGGCCGGCCGGAAGGCTTCGATCCTGCACAGATGCAGGGAGGCTTCCCCGGTGAGACGGAAACTCAAGCACGCACGGAAGATACGGCAGGATCGACGCGCCCCGACCGCGGTGATATGCAGAGGCCCGGCGGCTTCGATATGGGGATGAGCGCCATGGGCGATACCACAAATGGCAGTGTGGTGCTTTGGGTGATCATATCCGTGCTGGTCCTCGCGGTGGGCCTGCTCATCGCAAAGCTGTGCCGCTGGTAAATGCAAAAGACGAGCTTCATCCTCTGAAGCTCGTCTTTCGCTCGTTTGGCAGGGAAGCGGTGCCTGACCTGCTGCACCGCTTTTTTGCCAAAGGATAGCGCGGCCTGTGCTGCCCTTTTATGAAAAATGTCGAAATGTGAATAAAATGTAAAGATCTGCTTGCTATTTGATTTAGCGTGATGTATCATTATCACAACAGAATATCTCCTGTGAAGCATCCGGAAGGCAACGACCGAATGTGGAGGAACTCTGGAGAATCTCACCTTGAGTGAGTGCCGAAGGTGCAAGGCGTGAGCCGAATCTCTCAGGCAAAAGGACAGAGTGGGCTTGGGGCAGCCTGTGTCCGCAAAACTTCGGAGTTGATGAAAAGGCAGCTATATTTTATTTTAGGAGGAATCTCTCTATGGAAGCGACCCTGTTAAAGATCGCCGCGACGATCAATGCGTACCTCTCCGATTACATCCTGCTGTTTTTGCTGATCGGTGTTGGTCTGTTCTACTCCATCCGTACCCGCTTCGTGCAGGTCCGCTGCTTCGGCGAAGGCATGAAAAAGACCTTCGGCAACCTGTCCCTTAAGGGCGGCAAGCAGGAGGCCGGCATGAGCTCCTTCCAGGCTTTGGCTACCGCGATCGCGGCCCAGGTCGGTACCGGTAATATCGTCGGTGCTTCCGGCGCGATCCTGACCGGCGGCCCCGGCGCCATCTTCTGGATGTGGGTCATCGCCTTCTTCGGCATGGCTACCATCTACGCAGAAGCGACCCTCGCCATCAAGACCCGCGAGACCGATGCCGACGGCAACATCCACGGCGGTCCCGTGTACTACATCACCACTGCCTTCAAGGGCGGCTTCGGCAAGTTCCTGGCAGGCTTCTTCGCCATCTCCGCTACGCTGGCTCTGGGCTTCATGGGTGCCATGGTCCAGTCCAACTCCATCGGCGGCAATATCGAAAATGCCTTCGGCATCCCCGCATGGGTCATGGGTGTCGTTCTGGTCATCCTGTGCGGCCTGATCTTCCTGGGCGGTGTCAGCCGTCTGGCCTCCGTCACCGAAAAGCTGGTCCCCATCATGGCTGGTATCTTCCTGGTCGGCGGTCTGGCGATCCTGGTCGCCCGCATCCAGTATATCCCCCAGACCTTCGGCATGATCTTCAAGTATGCCTTCCAGCCTCAGGCCATCATCGGCGGCGGCATCGGCTACGCCCTCAAGACTGCCATCTCTCAGGGTGCCAAGCGCGGCCTGTTCTCCAATGAGGCCGGTATGGGCTCCACCCCCCATGCACACGCACAGGCCAATGTCAAGGATCCCCACGATCAGGGCGTGGTCGCTATGATCGGTGTGTTCATCGATACCTTCATCGTTCTGACTCTGAACGCTCTGGTCATCATCTCCACCCTGTACACCAAGGACGGCGTTCTGGCAGGCGGCTATGTGGGCGAGGTCACTGAGACCATCAGCAAGAACAATCTGGCCCAGACTGCTTTCGGCTCCATCTTCGGTGAGGGCTTCGGCGGTATGTTCGTGGCAGTTTGCCTGCTGTTCTTCGCTTTCTCCACGATCCTGAGCTGGAACCTGTTCGCTAAGATCAATGTCCAGTATCTGACCAAGAACAACAAGGTCGCTTTCTACATCTTCACCGTGATCGCGCTGGTGTTCGTGTTCCTGGGCACTGTGGCTTCCAACGATCTGGTCTGGGAGCTGACCGATATGTTCAACAACCTCATGGTCATCCCCAACGCCATCGCCCTGTTCGCACTGGGCAAGATGGTGTCCGTGGTCAAGAAGAATCGCGAAAAGATCGAAAAGTAAAAGCAAAAGAAGCCGCCCACCGGGCGGCTTCTTTTAATGAATAATGAATTGTGGATAATGAATAATTGAGGTGTCCGCTTCGCGGACGATCTTATTTTGGGCGAGCGATGCTCGCCCCTACGGGCTTGAATGGCAGTGCGTTCGTGTTCGTAGGGGCGGGCATTGCCCGCCCTTGTCATCGCGAAGGAGCGAAGCGACTGCGGCGATCCGTGCCCCGAGTGCGTTAGGGAACAGGTGCGATCCGGAGCTTGGGCATACTGCCGCCGTCTGCCGGGAGTGAGAGACCGGGGTCGGTGTCTTTGTCCTGTATGAGGGTGCGGTCTGAGCCTACCCAGTCCTCCGGTGCAGATATGCCGAAGCCGTCCGAGGGGGCTGTGCTTTTGGCAGAGCTCTCGGGCAGGACAAATGCGGTCTCGTCCACCGTGGCAGGGGGATAGCCGCAAAGGGGCTGCATTTGGATCAGCAGATGGGCACCGGGGAAGCGTGCTTCCAATTCGGCATCGCTGTACTGGGCGGCAAGGCTCTCGGCACTGCCGCGGAAGGCATCGAACCAGTCCTGCCCGGTCGCCAGCGTTCCATCTATGGCATAGCCCTCGCCCCAGCCAAGCATGATGTCCTGACAGACGGATGCCATGATGTGTCCTTGCAGATCTGTCCGATCTCTTTGCAGGAACTGCGCAAAGCAGTATTGCAGGGTATATTTCCCGTAATAGATCAGCTCCCGGTATTCGATGGGCTGTGCATCCGTATGGGCGCCGGGGGAGGAAGCATAGGCAGGGGAGGCTGCGACAGCCTCCAGCAGCCCTTCGATCACCGCATCGGTATCCACGCCGCCGTATCGCACGGCCTGATCATAGCAGTTCTGTATCTGGCTCACGATGTATTTCTGCGTGTCCATGGCGTCGTTTTCCACAGCATCGGGGAACTTCTCCCGAATGTCCTGCACATAGTAGCTGCCATCCCGGGGCTCCCAGTATTCCAGCAGGGCGTAGACGCCATTTTCCACCTCAAAGGTGAGCGCCACGGGGATATGGCTGCCCTGCTCGTCCCAAAGCCCTGTTTCGGTGAAGCGGTATGCCTGATGGAGCGCCATGCCGTAAACGATGACCTGCATGGGACTGGGCGGATCGCTGCAAATACACAGCTCCTGCTTGTCCAGCAGTACGAAGCTGGCACAGTGATACAGTTCATCGGGGCCGGAAGAGCTGTTGTGCTCCAAAATGGCATCGTAGATGGCCTGTGTCAATAAAACATCGGAATGATCTGCCGCGAGGAAGCCTGCCACATCGCCGTGGCGAATGTCGATCATCGTGTCGGGGGCATTGAGCAATGACAGATAGATATACATGGGGGCGTGATTCGGACTGCTGCCGCCGATGCGGAGCTGATACATCTCATCGATCTCGTAGACACGGATATACAGCCCGGAGCCGGTCTCAACATATGCGAAGTCCTCGAAGTCACGCCATGTGAGTGCCATGCCTTTTTCGGAAAGCGCCAGAACATCCTCCAGGGTCAGCGTGCTCTTTTGGGTCGTGCTTCCTACGATCATGGGGCTGATCTGCCCCTGCGTGTAGTGGAAGCGGTCTCCGTCTTTTACTTTCACATAGATGAAATTGGAAGAGCCCTCCGCAACGAAGACCAGATCTTCTCCGTCAACTCTGAACCGATTGACCAGAGACATGGCGTTGAGCTCGTCATCGGTCAGCGTGATGATGTCACCGTTCTGCTCCCATGTGCCGTTTCCAAGATAGCTGCTGGCCATGCCCTCGTAGTATTGGAAGGTCCCATCCTGATATAATGTGATGGCGAAGGTGCCCATAAACCCTTCATTTTCATATACATAGGTCTTTCCTGTGTGTAAAAGACCCTCCGGCACCAGCAGCCAGCTGTCACTGCCGATCAGATCCAGGACCTCCGTGTCCGGGAGATCTTCCGGAACAGAAAGGAGATACAGGATCGCTCCGTCTGCACCAAAGGCGGTGATGGAGATACCGCGCAGATCGGTGACGCCCTCCAATGGCTCCAGCCAGACCTTTTCGCCCTTTCGGAAGGCAGAGCCGTCTGCATGGACGATTCCACCGCCTGTATCCGCACCGGAGATCTGGATCGATGTGACACCGTCTGCACCGATCACGAGATGATAACTGTCCTCGTGCTCCGGTGTTTCTCCGGCAGGGCCGGTCAGAAAGCACACAGCCACGGCGGCGCAGACCGCGATGGATACGGCGATGATCCAGAATGCGGGCTTTTTGTAGTTCATCACAGATCTTACACGCTCTTTTACACCGACTTCGCCAAAAGCCAGAGGACAGGCGGCGATCCTGCGGCGGCCGATGCTGCAATGCAGCAGCGCCTGTGTGTAATCTGCCTTGTGCTCGTTGTCCAGCTCTTTGATGACGCTCTCATCGCAGGCCAGCTCGATATCCCGGCACAGCAGCACATAGGACAGCCACATCAGTGGGTTGAACCAGTGGATCGCCAGCAGGAGAAAACCGAGAGGTTTCCACCAGTGGTCTTTGCGGCGAATATGCGCCTGCTCATGGGCGACCACATGGTCCAAGCTCTGCTCATCCATGTGATAGGGCAGGTAGATCTTCGGCTTGATAATTCCTAAGACAAAGGGTGATCCAACATTCTCGCTCTGGAAGATGTTATCCCGAAGGATGACTGCCTCTCTGACATTACGCTGCAGACGCCAATAGCTGACAGCCGCATACAGGACAAAGACAGCAACACCAACGGCCCACAGGATGCCCAAGATCGGGATCCAAATTTGCAGAGGGTTGGCACTGCATAACGGA
>JAFSHB010000090.1 GCA_017440525.1 Oscillospiraceae bacterium
ATGCTCCGTATTCCTGTCTGCATGCACAACGTGCCCGAGCAGGACATCTACCGTCCCGCCGCTTGGAACGCATTCGGCATGGACAAGGAGGGTCAGGACTACAGAGCCTGCGCCACCTACGGCCCCATGTACAAGTAATTTCTCATCCTATCATGCCAAGGGTCCTCGCCCTTGGCATGATTCAAATTTAGAAAGGATCGTTTTGATATGTTGAAGAATATCCCCTCTATCCTCTCTCCCGAGCTGTTGAAAGTCCTGGCTGAGATGGGCCACTCCGACCGCATCTGCATCGGCGACGGCAACTTCCCCGGCGCTGCCATGGCAAAAGCCAAGAATGCCATCTTCCTGCGAGCCGACGGTCACGGTGTGCCCGAACTGCTGGATGCCATCCTCACCGTCATGCCGCTGGACACCTATGTGGAAAAGCCTGCCATCCTCATGGAGAAGATGGATTGCGACAAGGATCTGAACATTCCCGTCTGGGAGACCTACAAGGAGATCATCGCAAAGCACGATGATCGCGGCGCGGCATGTGTCGGCAACATCGACCGCTTCAAGTTCTACGATGAAGCCAGGGATTGCTACTGTGTCCTGCAGTCCGGCGAGACTGAGATCTACGCCAACATCATCCTGCAGAAGGGTGTCATCAAGTAATGGCTGTTCTGATCTCCGCGCTGCAGACAGCGCTCCCCGTCCTGCTGGCTCTGGCACTGGGCATGCTGTGCCGCAAAACGAGCATCCTCACCAGATCCAGCGTGGATGTCATGAAGCGTATCGTCATCGATATCACCCTTCCTGCCGTCCTGCTCGACGCCTTTGCCACGGCGCAATATGACAGGTCTGCCATCATCGTGCCCGGCATCATGTTCCTCGTATGCTGTCTGGCTCTGGTGATGGGCCTCGGGTTTACGAAGCTGTTTGGTCTTGGCAGGCTCCCGGCCTTCCCCGCCACCGGTTTTGAGGCCGGTATGCTGGGCTATGCCCTGTTCGTCCTGTTGTTCCCCAATGAGTCCAGCTCCCACTTCGCCATCGTAGATCTGGGGCAGGTGGTCTTCGTCAACACGGTCTACAAGATCCTGCTGACAGGTAAGGGCGACAAGAAGGAGATCCTGCGCGATATCGTCCGCTCCCCCATCATCTGGTCCATCGTCATCGGTGTCATCCTTGGCGCGACCGGTCTGTATGATGCTATGGGACGGATCGGCATCAGCGGCCTTCTGGATTCTCTGACCTCCTTCATCTCCGCCCCCACCGGCATGCTCATCCTGCTGGTGATCGGCTTCGATCTGGACCTTGGCAAGATCCAATGGAAGGATGTTTTCAGTCTGGTCTGCATGCGTGTAGTCATCATGGCCGTGCTGCTGGCCCTTGTGCTGGCACTAAATGGAGCTTTGCTGGGCGGTATGATGCACACCGGCGCAGTCATCCTGATGTTCCTGCTGCCGCCGCCTTACATGCTGCCGATCTTCTCCACAGACGAGAGCCAGAGCCTGCGGTTGTCTTCCGCACTTTCTGCCCTGACCCTCGTGACCATGCTGCTGTTTACTGTTATGGCAGCAGTCTTATAACAGCTCCAAGCACAGCCCGAGCGTTCGGGCTGTGCTTTTTTGATAAAAGTTCCCGCAAAAGCAACAAGTATTTACAATATTCGGGTATTTTTGTTGACACTTCCCCCCACAAAATGTATAATATCTGGTGTATGCGTTCTTTTATTTTCTCTGCTACCGACCAGACCACAACAACACAAAGGATGGCTCTACATGGCTGATCATTTACATATCTTAGGCACTGGGAACATCGTGGCAAAAGTCTTTCCCGCGTTCCTCGCCGAGAATTTCCCTGTGCAGGACCACAGCTTCCTGATCGTCGGTGATAAGTACGATCGAAGTGAATTTCCCGAAAATACCACACTGATCAAAACATTCCGGCATGCGGCCGTCATGGCGCAGATCAAGCAGCACGAGCACACACTGATCCACGGGATGTCTATCTCCACTTACACCAAAGTCTGTCTGCTTTTGCAGCCCAAATACCTTCGTCGCATCGTTTGGGTCGCATGGGGCGCCGATCTTTATCCGGCCGACCGCTCCCACAGCTTGAAGGCTCGCATCTCAGGACTGATAGACTTTTGGTTCAAAAAAAGCATCAAAAACTTCGTGGGCATCTTTGAGCCGGATATCCGATATTTCCGCAAGCGCTTCGGCAGCCGCGCAAACACTTTTTTTGCAAAATACGCCTCCGGCTCTGAGACGAGAAATCCGATCTATCTCGAGCCTCCGTTCCTGCAGACGATCGCCGATAAAAGAACGAGCGGCGCACCTGTCACGATCCTGGTGGGGCATCAGTCCAACCCTCTCCTGGATCACTGCACGGTGATCGACCGCCTTGCCCGCTTCACCGGGGAGAACATCCATGTCATCATCCCATTGAGCTACGGAGATGCGGCACACGCTGAGACGGTCGGACGCTACGCAGAATCGGTACTGGCCGACAAAGTCACGGTGCTTCGTGACTTTATGTCTCAAAAAGAATACATGGACATCCTCAAAAATATCGACATCGCCATCTTCCACATCGACCGCCAGATCGGTCTGGGCAACATCTACCCTCTGATGTATATGCAAAAAAAGCTCTATATGAAGTCGAGCGGTGTCATGTACGGGCACTTCAGGACCGACGGTATCGATATCCAGCCCAGTGAACTGCTGGAGGACATCTCCTTTGAAGAGCTGGTAAGGGATGTAGATATGTCGGCAGCGACAGACTATGTCGTATCTTTACAGGATACCGCAGCCAATGTCACCCGTTGGCGTCATGTGTTTGAAGCTCTGGACGGGCAACGGAGGACGGTATGAAGCAAGGACAAGATCAAGTCGTTTTAAAAAATTTCATGTGGCGTTTCCTGGAACGCTGCGGCTCTCAGGGCGTCGCCTTTCTGGTGTCTGTCATCCTGGCAAGAAAGCTCCTGCCCGAAGTCTACGGCACCGTCGCCATCGTCACTGTTTTCACCAACATCCTTCAGGTGTTCGTAGACAGCGGCTTCGGTGTCGCACTGATACAGAAGAAAGATGCCGACCAGCTTGATTTTTCTACAGTATTTTTCTTCAACATCGGTTTCAGTTTCTTGCTGTACGCCGGTATGTTCTTTGCTGCCCCCTGGCTCGCCGCGTTCTATGACAAACCGGAGCTCGTCCCGATCGTCCGCGTGCTGAGCCTGATCGTTTTGATCGCAGGTGTTCGCAATGTGCAGCAATCCTATGTTTCCAGGAACATGCAGTTCAAAAAGTTCTTCTATGCCACCCTGGGAGGCACGATCATTTCCGGTATCGTCAGCATCATTTTGGTCTACCTTGACTTTGGCGTCTGGGCCCTTGTGATCCATACACTGGCCAACGCTGCCGTCAGCGTGGCCATACTCTGGTATACCGTCAAGTGGCATCCTTCCATGCAATTCTCGTTCCAGCGGTTAAAAACGCTGTTCTCCTTTGGATGGAAGCTGCTGATGTCTTCTTTGATCGATACGCTTTATAACAATATCCGTTCTCTGATCATCGGCAAGCTCTATTCCAGCGAACAGCTCGCCCACTACGACCGCGGCAAGCAGCTCCCCCATCTGATCGTGATCAACATCAATTCGTCCATCGACAGCGTCCTGCTGCCCACCATGTCTGCCAAGCAGGATGACACAGCCGCTGTCCGCAGTATGACCCGGCGTGCCATCAAGATCAGCTCCTACATCATGATGCCGCTGATGATGGGTCTTGCCGTATGTGCAGAGCCGATCGTTCGTCTGGTCCTGACCGACAATTGGCTCCCCTGCGTGCCGTTCCTGCGTATCTTCTGCTTTACATACGCATTTTACCCCATCCACACCGCTAATCTGAACGCCATCAAGGCGATGGGCCGCAGCGATCTGTTCCTCTATCTGGAGATCGCAAAAAAAGTGGTCGGCCTTGCTGCAGTAGCTGCCACATTCTGGATCAGCGTGGAGGCCATGGCATACAGCCTGCTGGCCACCTCGATCTTCAGCCAGATCATCAATGCCTGGCCCAACAAAAAGCTCCTTGGCTACAGCTATCTCGACCAGATCAAAGATATGCTGCCGCAGCTCATTTTGTCATGCTTCATGGGCGCAGTCGTCTTCACTGTCGGTCTCCTTGGTCTGCCCAGCTGGCTGACTTTGCTGATTCAGATCCCAGTAGGCGCCGCGATCTATATCCTTGGGTCAGCGCTTTTCCGTATGGATAGCTACACATATATCCTAAACACCGCGAAGCACTACATCAGGCCCAAAGCAAGGTGATCGTTATGACTCCTACGCCCCTCTATCTTCTTTATAAAGACCACAGAGGCAACAGCATCTACATCAAGCGAGACGATCTTTTGCCATTCTCCTTCGGCGGGAACAAAGTCCGCATCGCAGAAGCGTTCTTCCAACATATGGAGCGCCTTGGCAAAAATTGTATCATCGGTTACGGAAATGCTCGCTCCAATCTCAGCCGCGCCATCGCCAACATGGCCGCGGCAAAGGGCATTTGCTGCCATATCATCAGTCCCGATGACGAAGATGGCACAAGAAGCGAAACATCCAACAGCCGCATCGTCTCTTCCTGCGGCGCAGTGTTCCACACCTGCCCGAAAACACAGGTGTCCCAAACCGTGGATCATGTGATGGCATCGTGCCTTGCACAGGGGCTTTCTCCCTACTACATCTACGGAGATCGTTTCGGAAAAGGGAACGAGGCCACCCCGGTCGCGGCTTATGCAAAAGCCTACGGGGAGATCCGTATGCAGGCACCCACCGAACTCGATCTGATCTTCTTGCCTACCGGCACCGGTATGACCCATGCAGGGCTCTTGGCAGGCCAAGCTGCATCGGGCGGCTCAGAGCAGATCATCGGCATCTCTGTGGCGCGCAGCAAGGAAGCCGAGACCGAGATTTTGAAAAATTATGTAAACTCATATATCAAGAAAACAAATTGCGCCTCTATCTCCACAGAGCGGTATTATGTCACCGACAGCTATCTTTGCGGCGGTTATGGGTGCTACGATGAGCGCATCAGCGAAGTGATCTCCCGCATAATGCGCAGTTATGGCGTTCCTCTGGACCCCACCTACACCGGCAAGGCATTCTACGGCATGGAGCAATGGTTAGAAGAACATGATGTGCGCGAAAAGAATATCCTCTTCCTGCACACCGGCGGTACGCCCCTGTATTTCGATCATCTGGCGCAAGGACCTGTCACGATGTGTAAAGACAAGGCACAGCTCCTGAGATTTCTCCAAAGGATCGACCACCAGCTCCCAACGCCGCTCTCCGACCGTGTGGAGCTTGAGTCCTATGCACGAAAAGCATTGACCTGCGGCCATATCCTTGGGATCGAAAAAAACGCAGAACTGATCTGTGCGGCTATGTTCTACTGCAACGACACACAAACTCGGCAAGCCTATCTGACCTTGCTCGGCACGCTGGAGGGCCATGAACACCGGGGCTATGCCGGACGGGTGCTGTCTGCGGCTGAAGCGAGCTGCGCCCGCAATGGGATGCTTGCATTGCACCTCGATACGGAACACACCAATCACGATGCCATTCGCTTTTACAAAAAGCATGGCTATAAAGAGACCGCATCCGGTCAAAAGCTACATCTTGTAAAGGAGCTTTGATATGAATGTCCTTTTGACCTCTGTGGGCCGCAGAGCCTACATGGTAAGGTTTTTTCAGCAGGCGCTGGCAGGCTCCGGACTTGTACATGTTTGCAACTCCGACGACAAAACTGTTGCCTTCTACTACGCGGACAAAAGCGTCATCTCCCCTTTGATCTATGATGATGCCTATATCCCATTCCTGCTGGACTACTGCAAAGAAAACCGCATCGACCTTTTGCTGTCTTTGTTTGACATAGACCTTCCCGTACTGGCAAAGAACAAAGAGAAGTTCGCTGCCATCGGCACAAAAGTCATCGTGTCCGACCCTGAGATCATCGACATCTGCAACGACAAGTGGAAGACTTATAATTTTCTGAAGGACAACGGTTTCCATGTTCCCAAGACATATCTGACTCTGCACAAGGTCCTGCTGGCCCTGGAGCGAGGCGAGATACACTATCCCGTGATCGTGAAGCCCCGGTTCGGCTGCGGCTCGATCGCCATGTCTGTGGCAGAGGACGAGATGGCACTTTTGTACTACTTCCGAAGAAATGTCCGCACTGTGAGCCGCACCTATTTGAAATATGAATCTGCCGCAGAGGAAGAAAAGATCCTCTATCAGGAATTCTTGCCCGGGCAGGAGTATGGCGCAGATATCATCCATGACTTGAACGGCAAGCTCAGAAATGTGATCGTGCGGAAGAAGGTCGCCATGCGCTCCGGCGAAACAGACATCGCCGAACTGGTCGAGGAGCCTGTCATCCGCGCGGAATTGGAGCGTTTGGGCCGCTTGACCGGTCACATCGGCAATATGGACTGCGATGTGTTCCTGGTAGAGGGCAAGCCCTACATCCTGGAGCTCAATGCCCGGTTTGGCGGCGGTTATCCCTTCAGCCACATGGGTGGCTGCGATCTGCCGCAGGCGATCATCAACTGGGCGCAGGGCAAGGAAGTCCCTCAGGATATGCTTTGCGCAAAACTGGGCGGACGCGCATTCAAAGAACTGGTCATCACCATGACCGAAATGTAAAGAGAGGAACAGCGATGAAAGCATTGGTATTGGCAGGCGGTTTTCCTCAGATCGCACTGATCGAAGAACTGAAGAGCCGCGGCATCTATACGATCTTAGCCGACTGGAATGAAGAACCCGTCGCGAAAAAACACGCTGATAAATTTTATCAGGCATCCACCCTTGACACGGATGCCATCACCGAGATCGCACGAAAGGAAAAGGTCGATCTTCTTTTGACCGCCTGTACCGATCAGGCACTGCTCACCGTTGCGTATGTATCCGAAAAACTGGGTCTGCCCTGCTATATCGACTATCAGACTGCACTGAATGTCACCAACAAAGCCTACATGAAAAAGGTCTTTGATGAAAACGGCATCTCCACCGCCAAGCACATCGTGCTGGGGGAACTGGATGAAAGCAAGCTGGATGGCTGGGAATTCCCTCTGATCGTCAAGCCGGTAGACTGCAACAGCTCCAAGGGCGTCAAAAAGGTCACAGATATGGACGAGCTGCGCGTCGCTTTTGCCGATGCGGTCCGCTTCAGCCGTACCAACACCGCCATCATCGAGAGCTTCATCGAAGGCCCTGAGGTCAGCGTGGATATCTATGTGGAAGGCGGCAAAGCCCATGTGCTCTGCATCTCCAACAACGATAAGATCGCAGACAAAGACAAATTCGTGATCTTCCGCGGCCGATGCCCTGCCAGAGAGCTCGATGCGGTCCGTGGCCCGGTAGAAAAAACAGCCCAGCAGATCACAGATGCCTTTGGTCTGAAGGACACGCCTATGCTGATCCAGCTCATCACCGATGGCAAGCGCGTATTCGTTTTGGAATTCAGCGCCCGCACCGGTGGCGGCACAAAATTCCTGCGAATCAAGAAAATGACCGGCTTCGATGTGATCAAAGCCGTCGTTGACCTGACACTGGGACTGAAGCCCCATGTGGAGCATGACCCTGCTTGCTGCAACTATCTGGCGGATGAATTCATCTACTGCAAGCCCGGCAGCTTCGACCATTTGGAAGGCTTCGAGGAGCTGAAGGCCGAAGGCGTGATGGACGACTACTATGTGTTCAAATGGAAAGGTGCCGCATTCACCGGCGTGGAATCCAGCGGCGACCGTGCAGCCGGCTTCACCATCACAGCCGATACATTGGAGGAGTTCCGCCGCAAGCACGACATCGTCGCCTCACGCATCAAGGTGATCGGTGCCGACGGCACGGATATCATGCGCCACGATCTGCTGACAGCGCTCACCTGATCCTTATAGACTGGAGATCTATTATGCCCATATCTTTTCTTTATCTCGGCATCATGCTGGCAGTCATCTGCCTGTGGTTCATGCTTCTCAAGCGTCCCATCTATGAATCGATATTCGTTTCCTTTGCCGTGCTCCTTTTCGTCACCGGTACATGGCGAAATGTCGGTGCATATATCAGTGAGGCATTTTCCACCTCTCTGCTGTATTCTATGACCGTATTCACAGCCATGTCCATCATCTTGACAAAAACGAAGATCATCGATGGTGCAGTATCGATCATTTTGGCGCTGCTTGGCAGAGTGACCGGCGGCGCTGGCTATGTGGCAGTTCTCGCCAGTTCCTTCATGGGAGCCCTGTCCGGCAGCGGACCGGGCAATGTCATGGCCACCGGTCCCATCACCATCCCGGCTATGATCAAGTCAGGTTTTCCAAAAGAGCTGGCCGGCAATATCACCAGTGCATCCAGCTACCTTGGCAATATGATCCCTCCCTCTGCCAACATCGTGGCAGCACTGGGCGCTTATACTGCACTGTATCCCGCATCCGGCATGACCGACAGCCAGTTCTGGCTCGTTTGCTGGGGCTGCTCCTTGTGGTTCATCCTGCAGCGTCTGCTGACTGTGTACGCCTTCTGTAAATACTATAAGGTCAAGCCTCTCTCCAAGGAAGAGCTCCCCACCGTAAGGCAGGCGATCCGTACCGGCTGGCAGGGATTGCTGTTGCC
>JAFSHB010000091.1 GCA_017440525.1 Oscillospiraceae bacterium
CGTCGGGACCGGCACCGTTCAGAGGATAGATGCCGGGTTCGACCTTCATGGGCTTCTGAGGATCGGTGTAGATGTTCTGACGCAGGCCGTACAGAGGCAGAGCCTCGGCCATGGTCATGTTCTCCATCACGATGATGGAGCCGTACTTGACGGTGAACAGAGAAGCCAGAGCAGTCTGCAGGTGCAGGTCGCCCTTGGCGATCTTCTTCAGGTTGACGATGGAGGGATAACCGAAGGTACGGTCGCCGTCCTTCAGAGCAGTGCGGCGAACGATAACGGCATTGGCGAAAGTCTCCTTGGCATCGGCACCGGTGACGTCGATGACCAGGTTCTTGTTGCCGGCCTTCTCCAGAGCGGCGACGGTGTCATACAGCTCTTCCACGGAAGCGCCCTTGACGCCCAGAGCCACACCTGCAGCGGCAGCAACAGCGCTCATGGCCTCGAAGTTATCCTTGGTAGCACCGTTGAGGATGGCGTTCTTGCCAGCAGCTTCGATAGCAGCCTTGGCATCATCCACATTGGTGGTGTCCACGATCACGCAGCGGCCGGTAGCAGCAGCCTTCTTAGCCAGATCGGCCAGCTTGGCGCCTTCGCCTTCGACCAGAACGAATTCCACATACTCACGCTCACCGATGCGCTCATAGTCGATCTTAGCCATATCAGCCAGCTTGGCATCCACAGCAGCATCGTCCATGCAGGTGCAAACGGGAACAGCGAACAGGTTGTGAGAGACGAAGGTCTTCTCATGACGGAACAGAACGGTCTCGCCGCCCAGCTTGTGGTCGCCCACAGCGATAGTCTTCATGGGAGGGGCAGTAGCCTCGCTCAGCAGGGCCTTTGCCTCATCAGACATATGGGGGCACTTATCGATGGAAACGGCACCCTGAGCGACCTTCATGCAGAAAGCCATGCAAGTGGGGCTGCCGCACTCTTTACAGTTAGTTTTGGGGGACAGCTTAAAAATGTCCAAACCTTTGACTGCCATAGTATGTATTCCCTCCTTATCTTAGATCAGTGCGTCGATCATCTTAGCGATGGCTTCGACAGCAGCGGGGTGGCGCATGATGACAGCGTCGGAGCCGCCGGCCAGACAAGCGGAAGCGGTAACGACTTCCATCTCGATGGCGCGCTCTTCCTGGCTGCCCCATTCGGGCATATCAGCCTCAGCGGCGGTAGCTTCCTTCACGCCCCAGGTGTCGGCAGACACGGGGGTGATGATGGGCATCTGCAGCTGAGCATCGCCCTGCTGCAGAGCAGCAGCCTTGATACGATCCAGAGTAGAAGCAACATACTCATAGCCATAACCTGCAGCGGCGGAACCGGCGTTCATGACGATGGACTGAGCGTTGACGCCCAGCTGAGTCATAACAGTGTTCAGCTGCTTGGCCAGATTGATATCCACAGCGGACTCAGCACCGACCTTCTGGTTGTAAGCCAGGCCTGCGGAAGCGCCGACAGCCTTGTAGTTCTCTTCGCGAGCGGAGAGGACCAGGATGTTCTTGCCGGCCAGAGCCTCAGCGATCTTGTTGAACAGTTCGGCATCCTTATCGACGTTCTTGCAGCCCACGATGACCAGAGGCAGATCGGTAGCGGCGGCAACGGACTTTGCCAGCTCGACGCACTCTTCAACGGACTTGTTCTCGCCGTTGGGATCGGCGCCTTCCAGGCTCAGAGCGATGAAAGAAGCACCGGTCATGGTCTCGACACGCTTTGCCATATCGGCAACAGTGGCACAACCTTCATAGAAAGCCTTGAGGCCCTCAGTGGTGCACATAGCCATGCCGGCATCGGTGATCTCAGCCCCGATCTTGGGCTTGTTTTCGATGGGTGCATCGAAGGTGTAGAACGGCAGAACATTCTGGCCGCCAAGAACGATAGCCTTGTCACCGGTACCGAGGGTGACGGCATTGATCTTTGCGTTGAATGCCTGCTTCTTGGGTGCGAAAGACATAGTAGTTATCCCCCTTAATAAAAATTACAAAGTTAGCTTTTGCATGATCTGACGCAGTGCCACCTTGACAGGTGCAGAGTCCGGGACCTGAGAACTGGGCTTGCCGTCACAGTCATACTGATAGACCAGCTCGTCCTGAGGCAGGACACCAAGCAGAGGCAGATCGTGCTTTTTTATCTCTTCCATGACACCTGCGTTCAATTCTCCGTCAGGTGCACGGTTGACGATCAGATAAAGGTTCTGAGGCTTCAGGTCCAAGTCGCGGATCATCTCTGCGATACGGGCCACAGCCTGGATGCCGCGGCGGGAGCAGTCGGAGATCAGCAGCATAGTGTCCACATGGGGCAGCGTGCCGCGGGAGACATGCTCCAGACCGGCTTCGTTGTCGATCACGACATAGCGGTAATTCTTTGCGTACTTGTCCACCTGAGACTTCAGTACGCCGTTGACATAGCAGTAGCAGCCTTTGCCCTGCGTCCGTCCCATGACCAGCATATCGAACTCGTCCTCCTCCACGAGGGCTTCGGAGAACATCATCTCGGCGTAGTCCGCCTTGGTCATGTTTTTGGGAACGGTCCCCTTCAGCTCTGCCTGCGCCATATCCTCACGGATATCGCCCAGTGTGGTCTCGATCTCAACGCCCAGGACCTCATTGAGGTTGGAGTTGGCATCGGCATCCACAACAAGAACAGGACCGTTTTTCAGCTTGCACAGATAGTCGATCATCATGCCGCAGGTCGTGGTCTTGCCCACGCCGCCTTTACCGGCTACGGCAATAGTATGAGTCGCCATAGAATCGCTCCTTCTTATCACGCACGAAAAATGGGCGCAGTTCTCCCACTTCCCATACTGCTTCATTCTAACATATCATTTCGACAATTACAAGGGCACAACGGTGACAAAAACCACGAAAAAAAGTAAGACTTTTTTTGCAAAATGGCAGTTTCCTATATCTCGGTGAACAAAAACTTCTGGTAGAGCCCTGAAGCGTTGGCAAATACATTGATCTTGCCCGCACCGGGATAGTCCACAGTCAGCTCCGCAGACTCGTCCTTGAGGAAGCGCCTGACCCAAGCCACAGGATCGTCCGTCTCCACTTCGTCGAAAAACACATCACGCATCTGATTGTTGCCGCACAGATTGGTGATCTCTCTGACTACTTCGTATTCCTTCATGCTTCGCGCACGATGGCCACACCGCCGACCAGATCCACGCTGACGAGCGTGCCGACGATCACAGTCTGACGCTCCATCAGATCGGTCAGGAGGATCTGCCCCTCCTGCACCTCGATGGCCTGCACATTGCTCATGACGATGTTGGCAGGCTCTTTCGTATTTTTATAAACGGTAGAAAGGCACATAACGGACCTCCTTACTGCATGGCCGCCAGAATGGTGGACAGACGCAGATTGCCCTTTTCAAAATCGCTGACCGCCAGCATGACCTGCTCATAGGCAGTCTTGTCGCCCATGTCGCCCAGCTTCTTGGCCAGCTCTGCCAGTTCATTGGCGTGTGCCGTATTGTGGGCCACCATGTATTTCATCAGCGCCATGAGCTCTTCCTTGGGCGTATGCTGACCACAGCCGCCGCAGGACGCACAAGCAGAGGGCTCACAGCCGTGGTGATGCTCGTGCCCGTGATCATGAGCGTGATGATGCTCGTGGGTGTGGGTCACACCGTCGTGGGTGTGGGTATGTTCATGGATACCTTCATGATCCAGATGCATATCGTATTCCTCCTATATAGATAAATTTGTACTTATTATACTCCATATCCACCGTTTTGTCACCCCCCAACATAAGAATATCGCACCTTCTCCCCCGCCGTTTCTTCCCATCTTGAAAAATTTTTTCCATTTTCAAAAAAAGGACTTGCTTTTTTCAAAGATCCTGCTATAATAACTCTTGCTTCGCGGCACGAACAGAATATGCACAAACAGAATATGGGGGTATAGCTCAGCTGGGAGAGCGCTTGAATGGCATTCAAGAGGTCAGCGGTTCGATCCCGCTTATCTCCACCAAAACCTTGAAACCACTATGGTTTCAAGGTTTTTGCTTTTTCTGCGGCAGTTTTGACAGCGCTTGAATTTTTCTCAAATTTGAAACATTCAAGAGGTATCAAAATGGCAAAAATCAAACGAACAGCAGCGCTTGTATCCACCACCGAAGAGGTCTTTTCGGCGTTTTTATCTGCCGCCGCATCACGCGGAGTCAAAGATAAAACGCTGAACACCTACAAACAGCACTTTCGCTCCATTTCCAAAAGGCTCGACACATCCATTCCCATCAAAGATCTGAGCAAAAGTGATTTGGACGATATGATCTTCCAGATGCGAAACAGCGACCTCTCCCCTCAATCCATCAACAGCTACACGAGAACCTTGAAGGTCTTTCTCTCATGGTGCAACGAGGAAGGGTTCTCCACACTGAACATCAAGATCTTCAAAGCAGCTGAAGCGATCAAGGAAACTTATTCCGATGAAGAATTGCTGAAACTACTGAAGAAGCCTCTCGCCTCCTGTTCTTTCTGTGAACTTAGAAACTGGGCAATCGTCAATTTCCTCATGAACAGTGGCTGCCGCGCCGGAACTGTGCGCAACATTCTCAATCAGGATGTGGACATCGCCAGAAGACAGATCGTATTCAGACACAATAAAAATGGCAAAGTTCAGTTCATTCCCTTGTGCGAAGTTATGGTCAGCGTCCTCAAAGAATACATGAGCGTGCGCGGCGGCGAACCTTCTGATTTTCTGTTCTGCACCGAATTTGGCAAGCAGCTGACCGAAAGCGGACTCCATCAGGCAATCGAAACCTACAACAAAAGCCGCGATGTGGACAGAACATCCATCCACGCATTTCGTCATTCCTTCGCGCGAAAGTATCTTGTTGACTGCGGCGGCGATGCATTCACCCTCCAGAAGCTAATGGGACATTCCACCTTGGCAATGACAAAGCATTACTGCAACATTTATAACTCAGATATCGCCAACGCGTTCGATCAGCGCTCTCCCCTCTCCCAAATGAGCAGACTCAGAGGATCTGCAATCAAGAAATAAACAACTGTTAAACAAAAAAGTAGTAAGAACCAATCAAGGTTCTTACTACTTTTTAACATCTTTTTATAGAACTAAATCAGCTTTGTTTAAGAGAAATTCTCTAAAGTTTTGTATATGCGTCTCATCACTTCGAGATATATGGCTGGCAGCTCTTCGTTCACCTTTTTTTCATCAGCAAAAAATCTTTTTCTGTTCTTAAAAGTCACCAAGTGCCCTTCTTCATTAAAGTCCGGCATATAAATGGCACGCTCAGTTAATCTTCCATTTTCCTTTATGAAGAAAACCTTAGGATGCATCTCCCAAATTGCATTGTGAATGAGTTCATTTCTTAAATTTTCAATAATTGAAAGCTGTCGATTGCTCTCAAATATTGTTCCCGTTTTATCCATTTTCAGTTTTTTTCGATCACCATATAGCAAGCCTTTTGACGCCAATTTTACATATTCACCCTCACAAAGTCTTATATTTTCAAGTTCGTAAGCGATCTTCGTAGTAATATCAAATGCAGAATAAAGTTGAATAATAAGACTATGCAGCATGTTAAAAACCAATCGTCCTTCAGAGCTTATTTCATAATGTGTTTCATAAAACTCCACCTTTTCTGGAAGCGTAGCCAATAACTTATAAAACCCAATAAAGCTATCATTTGCAGAAAGGATTAGCTCCTGCAGTGTTGAAATTAAACTTTGGCAGTCTGCCAAATATGCGCAGTGATACTTGACTCTATTTAAGCGCGGTGATAGAAAATTTAAAAAATTCTCCTCTGTGGGAACATCTTCAAAATAATGCTTAAAATATTCTTTGGGAAGAGGACAATCGGAATTCAGACCAGCTTCGGTAATTCCAATAGGAAGCATATATGTAATGGCCTCGTACTCTTCCTCTCTATCTAAAAATATTTTATGTTGAAACAAATCATAAAGATTAGCACATTGATTCTCTATAGAACGAATTATTTCATCGCCTTGATATGAATATCTCGCTGAGCGAAACTCATCATTTAGATTCTCTCGAATGAAAAAACTTCCTTCTTGAGGCCTATCGTTTGAGGCCAACCCTTTGTCTGAATAAAATAATGTACCTTTCATTTTCATCTAATACATCTCTCTAATCTTATCCATGTAAGTTTTGAACTCGCCGATCACATCATCGGGATAGAGCAACTTTGCTTTCTTGCCGAAGCCCAAGAGCCAACCGAAGAACTGGTCACTGATCTCCACCTTTGCGGTCACGCTGAAGTGGTTGTCATCCACTTTGCCGTACTGGACATCTTTGGTGCCGAAGCGGTCAACCACTGCGTCCAGAAGCGGATTGATAAAGCGGATCTCCACAAGTTTCTGTTCGCCGCCGTACATGGAGAACACACGCTTGGTGTAGGTCTTCAGATCAATCTTCTCAAATACTTCCTCGCCGTCTCTCGCCTCGCCTGTGAAGCGGAGGTCCTTCATGCGATCCACGCGGTAGGTTCTCATGTCCTGTGCATAGTCATCAAAGGCCAGAAGATAGTAGTTGCCATCGTTGATGAGGAGCTGGTATGGGCTGACCGTGTATCTGGCTCCTTGGCGGCGTTCCACTTGCTTACTCATGTCCCCGATGGTGTACTTGGTGTATTTGAAGCTGATTTTCTCAGGCGTGTGCGGTTCGCCGTCCAGATGATAGCTCATAGCATCATTGATGACAGCGATGTTGTTCATCACGCCTCTGTTGTCGGTCTTGACTCGATCCGTCAGGAATGCGTTGTGCCGGATCTTGCGCGCTTGTTCTTCGCTGACAAATTCACAGACCACATCCAAAAGCTGCTTGGCCTTCCCTTCAGCAATGAACTTGGCAGCATAGACGCATTCTGCCAACAGACGCATATCATTGAGTTCAAATTTACGCTGCCGCACATAGAAGCCTTTTCTGTTCTTATCGTAGAGTACTGTCTTCAGATCGTTCAGCTCTTCCTCATCGCCTGACTCTTCCGCTTCCGCAAACATCTGATCCACTTCCTCCAGATCGATGTCCTCTTGGAGCATGAGCATGATGCGGTTGATGTCTTCGATGTCTTTATAGATGGAACGGCGTTCTGCCGGAATGCCACAGCCTTCCAAATAGCCGATAATATCATAGGAAGATTTGGGGTTGTTCTCATCGGAGTATTTCAGCAAATACTGAAGAACCATGTAGGCTTTGAGTCGCTGCTCTTTCTGCCTGCCGTGCTTGGCAACGACCTTTCCCTCCAAGCCTTTGTCGGCTTTACGAGTCATTTTCTTGTATACAATTTCGTCAGCCATTTGCGGCAGCTCCTTTTTGAAAGTGCATTTTCAAATAGTATAACACATCAAATAAGAAGCGAAAAGGAATTTTTACCACATTTTTTAGAAAACGATGTATTTACAACTTTTCGGTCATTTGCTTCTCTAATTCAGGCACAATCTGGAATAGATCACCCACGATGCCGTAATTTGCGATACCGAAGATCTCCGCCTTGGGATCGGAGTTGATGGCAACCACACAGCGGGCATCGGCAACACCGGTCATGTGCATAGCAGAGCCGGAAATGCCGCAGGCAAAATAGATGGTGGGGCGCAATGTTCTGCCGTTGACACCGATCTGATACTGGGGAGAGATCATCCGAAGTTCCACCGCACCACGGGATGCACCAATATCCGCACCAATGGCATCGGCAAAATCACAGCACAGGTCAAAGCCGTCCATATCCCGTATGCCTCTGCCCATGCCGACAACCATAGAAATCTCGTTGCCGTTCTGAAGCTGGAAACCAGGAGCGTCGGTTTGGCTCAGCACACGGATCTTGTCAGCAATCCCGGATTTGGATACGCTGACACGGATGATCTGCGGATCACCGCCGCCCATGGCAGGTTTCAGAAACACACCCTCACGGATGGTTCCCATCTGGGGGCGCTTCTCTTTGCAGATAATGTCTGCCATCAGCTTGCCACCGTAGGCAGGACGACTCCAAATAATACCGCCCTTTTCACCGTCATAGCGAACAGAGGTGCATTCCGCTGTCAAACCGGTATGGAAACGGGCGGCGATCCGTGCAGCCAGTTCCTTGCCGAACTCTGTGCCGCCGATCAGCAATCCCTCCGGCTGATACTGCCGGATAATACCCGCTACCGCTTCGGTATAGGAGGTGGACAGATAATTGCGTAATGTTTCATCCTGGCAGGAGATGATCTCGTCCACCGGGTATTGGGCAAGCTCTGCTTCTGCCTTGCGGTTGTCCCATCCTGCCAGGATGGCGCATACCCGCAGCTTTGCCGCTGCTCCGATCTCCAACGCAGGAGTCAGCAGTTCCAGACCAAGACTTTTGCAGGAGCCGTCTTTGTTCTGCTCCACAAAGACGCAAATGCGTCCGCTGCCGGTGTCGGTGTTTCGTGTGGTTTCTGTTTCCTGGACGGTGGTTTTTGTGCCCAGTAGTCCATCCTCTTGCAAGTGCCGAAGAAGAACACCAACCTTTTCTTTGGGTGTACCCTTATCAATGATAACATTATTCCGCTGAGCAGATGGCACGAAGCTGCGAACCACCTTGGTGGCAGAACCACGCAGACCGATCTCGTCTTGATTTAGCCAGGGCTCCAGATCGGCAAGGCTGAGCCGGGGGATGACGATTTCTTCCGCCTTTTCCAACCGTTCATGGATGGCGGAACGCAGAAACACATCTCCGCTGAGAGGATAAGTAACAAGCAGAGGAAAGGCGGCATCCACAAGCAGCTTTTTATCGTCAGCGGTGTACTCAATCTGACAGGAGATGCCGGTGTAATCCAATCGGGAAATGTTGGCAAAATGATGGATGTTCAGCAGCTCCGCCAGTTCCGGGCCTACCTGCCCGGTTTCTCCGTCAATGGTGCTTTTTCCGCAGAAAATCATATCGAAGTTTTCTCCGCTGCGCTGCTGTTCATATTGGATAGCCGCCGCCAAAACGGAAGCGGTTGCAAAGGTATCGGAACCACCGAAAGCGGGATCGGTCAGCAGTATCGCCCGGTCAGCGCCCACCAAATAAGCAGAAACCAGTTCTGCTTCTGCCTGGGGTGCGCCCATGGAGATGGCCGTGACTTTTCCGCCGAACTGATCTTTCATACGCAGTGCTTTTTCCAGCACATAGTGGTCAGCGGGATTCATAATGGTGTTGATGCCGTGTCGAACCAAACGGTGAGTCTTTGGGTCAATGGTCATATGCCCGGTATTGAGAACCTGCTTGATGCAGACAAGAATATTCATAAAAGCCTCCAAGCTGTATATTCTCCTTTATTTTAGCACACTCTCCCAAAGCAGAAAACCATACAAAATCCCAATCTGTATGGTTTGCTTTGACATTTTCTTTTCTCTGTGAGATAATAACCGTGAGGTGATCCCATGTCCTTACCAAACGGAACCAAGTGGCTCTTTGCCCAGACCCTGCGGCAGATGCTTTTGACACGGAGCTTTCGGCAAATCAAAATAACCGATCTGTGCGCTGCCTGCGGCGCAGACCGGCAGACCTTTTATTATCATTTCAAAGATAAGTACGATCTGGTGGCCTGGGTCTATGAGCAGACCTTCCAGGGGATCCTCCGGGAATCCGGCGGTGTTTTTCGCTTTGAAGAAATGGTGATGCTACTGAAAGCCTTGCAGGAAGACCGTGCCTTTTACAGAAAGGTCTTTGACGATCATTCTCAGAATGCGCTGCCATCCTACATCCAGCAGGTCAATCAAGCCTATGTGCGGACATTTCTGCTCCGGGAATCCCAAACTGCAACCCTGCCTGACGAAACAGAGTTTGCCATCCGTTTCTATTGCTATGCCTGGATCGGCTGCTGGAAGGAATGGATCATGGGCGAGAGCAGTTACAGCGCAGAGGAATACGCAAGGCTTCTCTATGCCCATAGCCGTCTGTTGGGTATACCAAACGAGCCGAGACTGCTGCATAACTAAAATATACCGCTATTTTCAAGCGGTTTAGAGGATTTTCTAGAGCAATTCCAATTTTCTAAACGGAAAAAGGAGTCACCCTTGATAGGTGACTCCTTTTTAGATGTGATGTTTAGCTCTAATCAATGTGCTTTTACTGATCCCTGTCATGATGGTGATCTGGCGGTAAGTGTTGCCCTGTTCCAGAAGGGACAACGCAAGTTCGATCTGCTCCGGCGAGAACTTCTTTGGTCTGCCGTCCTTGAAATTGGGATCCTGCTTGGCAGCTGCCTTGCCTGTTTGGGTTCGCTCGACGATCATTCCCCTCTCGTATTCCGCAAAGACAAGCATGACAGTCAAAATCAAATTGCCTGTTAAAGTGTTTTCAATCAGACCCATGTTCAAAATATGTACTCTGATACCTCTTTCAAACAACTTTTTAACAGTCTGGACACCTTCAATTGCGGTTCGGGCAAACCGATCCAATTTGCAGACCACCAAAGTGTCTCCCTCTTGGAGTTGTTCCAGAAGTCGCATGAACTTCGGTCTTTCCATGGTCTTTCCTGTGAATGCTTCTTGAACGATCTCTTGGCAGCCGTTTTTCTCCAAAGCAGCCACCTGATCTTCCAGACTGTTTCCGTCTCTGCCCTGCGTGGCAGTTGATACTCTCGCATAGCCGTAAATCATGGCTTTTTCCTCCGTTTTTATGACACTAAGTTCTGACACCGATTCTTTGAATGATGTTCAAATCTTGCATTATTCTGTTCGCCATTTTATAATAGATACATGAGATCATTTAAGTTCTGAAAACTGCGTGAGTTCAAGTACTGCGTGAGAATGAGTTGCCCTGAAACATAGCATTCCCAAGCCTTTGAGCCTTGCGCCGCCAAGCGGCGAAAGAAGCGAAAAGGTGGGGCTGAATGGCATTCAAGAGGTCAGCGGTTCGATCCCGCTTATCTCCACCAAAAAAAGAAAGACATCCTTTGGATGTCTTTCTTTTTTTGGTGGAGATAGGTTTGGGTGAGAAGCATCGTTCGAAGGCAAGCATTTTGCCGGAGACAGCCGGCAGCCGCACATTTGTGCGGCGTACTTTTGCCGCAGGCAAAAGAAAATGCGCAGCCTCACGAAGCAGCGAAGCTGCGGAGTATCCCGCTCATCTCAAGCACTTTTCACTATACAAATAGACCACAGGGACCATCTTCCGTTTTCCCTGCGGTCTATTTTTCGTCTACATATTCAATTACATCCTCTACTCTGCACTCAAGCAGTTTGCAAAGTAAGGCAATGGTATTCGTTGAGGTACTGTTGCCACTCTTGATCGAATAGTAGGTCGCTCTGTTGAAGCCCATCTTCTGTAGTTGATAAGAGGTGATACCCTTCTTTTTCATCGTCCTGAAAAGGGGCTCATAACTCACTTTTGCCATAAGCACCACCCATATACTTGTTTATTTAAGTATATTGTGTGGAACATCATCTTGAATATGTCTAAATATCTGAGTATAATCGATATGGCGAGGTGGTGTTTATGAGAGAATGGACCAGCTGTTTTACCGGACATAGAGATCTGCCCGTAGATGAGATACAAGAGATCGAAGCACGCACGATCCATTAGATTCGCAAGCTCATCATCGAACATGGTGTTCGTTACTTTGGTGTAGGAGGTGCGATCGGCTATGACACCCTCGCCGCAAAAGCATTGTTTCAGATCAAAGAACGCGAATTCCCTCATATCAAAATAATACTGGTCTATCCTTTTGAACAGTTTACGGCCAGGTGGTCCCCTATTCAAAAGGCTGAGTATAAAAAACTTTTTCCAAAGTATGACAAGTGTGTCTGCATATGCAAGGAGCCGAACCGAGAGGCCTATCTGTCAAGAGATAGGCACCTCATAGATAACTCTGCCTATTGCATCGCCTACTGCGTCCGAAATTTTGGTGGCAGTGCTTACACAGTGAAGTATGCTATGCAAAAAGGAGTGCAGATTCGGAACATCGCGCACAAATGAATCACGATCAGCTTGCGTTTTCACATGCCGTTTTGAGCATCGGTCTCTCCCCCCCCTGTTTCCTCATCACCGTGATCCATCATTTTTGCAGAAACATACTGCATCCGGGCGAAAAGTATGTTATAATGGATGTTCAGTCACCGATCCGGCGTCTGTCGGTGCTAATATTTTGTGGCTGAGGAAAAGTGTGTTGACCTTACACGGTCAAAGGAGGACTTTATGAAAAAAACGATCTGCGAGCTCTTCGCAGGTGTGGGCGGGTTCCGCTTGGGATTTGACCGCCTTCAGACCGGCTGGGAGACCACATGGTTCTCCCAATGGGAGCCGGGCGCAAAGACCCAATGGGCTCACGACTGCTATGTACGCCATCATGGTGACTGTGCCGATCTGCAAGGCGAATACCACACCGGTGAGGATATCAGCACCATAGACAAGACTGTGATCCCCGACCACTCGGTCTTGGTGGGTGGTTTCCCCTGCCAGGACTACAGCGTGGCACATACCTTAGCTTCTTCCAAGGGCATCGAGGGCAAGAAGGGCGTGCTTTGGTGGCAGATTCGAGATACGCTCATCGCAAAGAAGGCATCCTTCTGTATTTTTGAGAATGTGGACCGGCTCCTCAAATCCCCCGCCTCTCAGCGAGGCAGAGACTTCGGCATCATTTTGGCATGCCTTGCGGAGCTGGGCTACAGCGCCGAATGGCGAGTCGTCAACGCCGCACAGTACGGTGCGGCCCAGCGCCGCCGCAGGATCTTCATCTTTGCCTATCGCAACGATACCGCATACGCAAAAAAAATGGAACTTTGCTCCGCGAACGCTGTCATCCGTAAAGACGGCTTTATGGCCAAGGCCTTCCCTGTTTCCCAGATCGGCGATATCACCACCGCGAGCCTCGACACTGATATCGTTTCTGTGAGCGACAGCTTCCGCTTTGCCTTTGAAAATGCCGGCTATATGCAGGACGGCGAGATCTATACGGCAAAGATCGAAGAGACGGAAGAAGCCCCCATCCCGCTGGGACAGGTCCTACAGCGTGATGTTGATGAAAAATATTATATCCCCACAGAGAAGATCGCCAAGTGGACCTACCTGAAGGGTGCGAAAAAGATTCCCAGAACTTCTGCCGATGGCCACGAGTATGTCTTCTCCGAAGGGCCGATCGCGTTCCCCGATCCGTGGGACAAGCCCAGCCGCACCATGCTGACCAGTGAATCTACCCTCAACCGCTCTACCCATGTGGTCACAGACCCCGGTACAGGCAGGTTGCGTCTTCTGACCCCTGTGGAGGCCGAACGGCTGCAGGGATTTGATGACCAGTGGACCAACGGCATGCCGGACAGGATGCGATATTTCTGCATGGGAAATGCCCTGGTCGTCTCCATGGTCACGAGGATGGGAACGGTGCTCGACACCATCATCGCGAAAGAGCCGTAAGATGAAGCATCCAAAGGCCTATGACTCCACGCCCCAGACCCGAGCACGGATGTCCCGTGTTCGGCTCAAGGGCGGCAAGGCGGAACAGATCCTTGCAAAAGCCCTCTGGAAAAAGGGCTACCGCTATCGCAAAAACGACAAACGGCTGCCCGGCTCCCCCGACATCGCCATTTTGAAGCATCACATCGCCGTGTTCGTAGACGGTGAGTTTTGGCACGGGCAAAACTGGGAGTCACGGAAGTCAAAGCTACAGCGGAATCGAGAGTATTGGATCGAAAAAATCGAAGAAAACATAGCCCGTGATCGCCGCAACGATCAGCTTTTGCAGGACATGGGCTGGACCGCGATACATTTTTGGGAAAAAGAAGTCCTCAAGAGAACAGTCGACTGTGTTGCCGTGATCGAAGAGATCATCCTTACAGCGCTGATCGACCGTGCGGAAGAGCTCGTCCTGCCGCCGGAAGAATGATCTTGACAGCTTGTCCCATTTATTGGACGGGCTCTATACTATACTGTCCTCAGCGTTTCGATCTGGAGGTATCTCAATGAAAGAACGATATATCGTATTTGATGTGGAGACGCCCAATCGTGCCAATGACCGCATGAGTGCCATCGGCATCACAGTGGTGGAGGATGGGAAGATCCGCGACAGCTTTTATTCTCTGGTCGATCCCGAAGCCCGGTTCGACTATTTCAACATCCAACTGACCGGCATCTCGCCGGAGGATGTGAAGGATGCGCCTGATTTCGCCGCGCTTTGGCAGACCATCGAGCCGATCTTCTCCTCCGGCATCCTGGTGGCCCACAACGCCCCCTTTGACATGGGCGTCCTTGCCAAGTGTCTGCGGGCCTACGGTATCCGCTGGAAGGCACAGGCTTACTATGCCTGCACCTGCGCTATGGGAAAGCAGTGCTACCCGAATCTCCCCAACCACAAGCTGAACACCATGTGTGAAGCGCTGGGCATCAGCCTCGATCACCACCGGGCCGACAGCGACAGCACAGCCTGCGCCAAGCTCCTGCTGGACTATCAGGCACAGGGCTTCTCTGTCAGACCGTTCATCCGTACATACCGCTTGTGATGATACTGCGTACCTCTCTGCCGACTTCGGCAGAGAGGTGCATTTTTTAAACTGACAGTTTATTGCAAAGGCTGGCAGACAGTCGTATGATATAGTGGGTATTCATTCAAAAGGAGGTGCTGTCTTATGACGGAGGCACAGCAGGAACGGCTCATCGAGCTGGCCCGCGAAGCGCTGGACAGCTCGCGGGATTCACTGATCATGAATCTGCGGTATATGGATCTGGCACTTGATCGGCTGGAGTATCATCCCATCGAAGTTTCCTCACTGCTCACAGACGGAGATCATCTGCTCTTCCACCCGGAGCATGTCATGAAAAACTTCAGATCCGACGGATGCATCTGCACACGGGACTACCTTCATGTGGTCCTGCACTGTGTGTTCCGCCACATGTATCCGGCGCCTGCCCTTGACCGCCCCCTCTGGGATCTGGCCTGCGATATCGCGGTAGAGACGGTGATCTGTGAGATGGATATCGCTGCCGTGGAAGCGCCGCGCCAGAGTTCGCAGCTCCAGTATATCCGCGGGTTGAAGCATGATATCGGACAATTGACAGCAGAGAATATCTACCGCGCTCTGCTGAAGACTGAAGCGGACGGTCTGAAGGCCGCAGATCTGCGAGCCGCCTTCTACGCTGATGACCACGAGATCTGGTATATGACGGCAGAAGAGATCGAACAGCGCTTCGGGCTCTCTCCAAACGGTCCCACCACCACCAGTAAGTCCGAATCCGAACAGGCGTGGCAGGAGATATCCTCCCGCATGGAGACGGAATTGGCTTCCTTCGGCAAACTCCCCGGCACCACCCCCGGCGATCTTCTCCAAAACCTCAGCGAGGTCAACCGCGAGCGGTATGATTACACCGCGTTCTTAAAAAAATTTGCCGTCCTTGGCGAGGTCATGCAGATCAATGACGAGGAATTCGACTACATCTACTACACCTACGGCATGAAGCTCTACAAGAAGATGCCTCTGATCGAGCCTCTGGAATACAAGCAGGTCAAGCGCATCCGGGACTTCGTCATCGCCATCGACACCTCCGGCTCCACTTCCGGGGAACTGGTGCAGAAATTCGTCCAAAAGACCTACAACATCCTCAAATCTACGGAGAGTTTCTTTTCCAAGATCAATTTATACATCATCCAGTGTGACGCTGTCATCCAGGAGGCTGTGAAGATCACCTCTCAGGAGGAGTTCGACGACTATCTCAAGCACATGCAGATCCACGGACTTGGCGGAACGGACTTCCGCCCCGTGTTCGACTATGTAGACAAGCTTCGGGCGAGCAAGGAGCTGACCGACCTGAAAGGCTTGATCTATCTCACCGACGGTTTCGGTGAGTTCCCTCGAAAGAGGCCCGACTATGAAACAGCCGTCGTCTATATCGAAGATGGCCGCAACAACCCGACCGTCCCACCTTGGGCCATCAAGCTGATCCTGCGGAGCAACGAGATCTGATTCGGAAGAAAGGAGAATGTCATATGATCAAAGATGCGCGATTTAGGATGTGCGGTTCCATCCTGCAAAAATACAGAGGCTACGAAAAAGAAGTCACGATCCCCGAAGGCGTCCGCACCATCGATGAACTGGCCTTTTCTCAGAACGATCTTGAGAAGATCATCCTCCCCTCTACTCTGAAAAAGATCAAACGAAAGGCATTCAACTTCTGTGACCATCTGACTGAAGTCGTGTTCCCCGAAGGATTGGAGGTCATCGAAGACAGTGCCTTCTGCAATTGCAAGCGACTCAAGCGTGCACAGTTCCCCACCACGATCACATCCTTGGGAGGGGACATCTTTTACAATTGCGAAGAATTGGAGGAGCTGATCATCCCCGACGAACTGCTCCCCAATGTCCCCGGCAGCTTGTTCTCCAGCTGCAAGAAACTGGCAGACGAGAACGGTCTCGTGATTCGAAACGGCATCCTCTTTGCCTGTAGGAGCGACGAACCGACCGTCTGTGTCCCGGACGGTGTGACGAAGCTGGCCGACCAGCTGTTCCTTGGCAAAAAGATCACCTCTGTGACGCTGCCCGACACGCTGACCTGTATCGGCGAAGAAGCTTTTAGTCACTGCCGTGAGCTGACAGATATCCAAATACCGCCTTCTGTCCGGACCATCGGAGCCGCCGCGTTCTGCGGCTGCAACCTGAAGAAGATCGTCATCCCCGAAGGGATCACCAAACTCCCCGACAGTATCTTCGGAGCGTGCGAAGCGTTGGTGGACATCAAACTCCCGGAAACACTGACCGACATCGGTTCCGCCGCTTTTGGCGCCTGCTCAAGACTTTATTCTCTCCACATCCCGGAAACTGTGACAACGATCGGCGCCGGTGCGTTCCGGAATTGTCACTCCCTGAAATATATCAATATCCCGTCCGGTATCAAAGAGATCCCACAACTCGCCTTTGCCGACTGTACCATGCTGGAGCGGCTGAAGCTGCCGGACAGGCTGATCTCCATCGGTGAGTATGCATTTATCCATTGTGACTTCCTGCGAGATCTCCCCATCCCCGAGACCGTGACTGAGATCGGCATGTGTGCCTTTGTCGGCTGCGTCAAGCTCGTAGATGACCAGGGGTTCCTGACCATAGGCGATGTGCTGCATTGCGCGGTGGCCCGTGACGATGTTCTGACGATCCCCGACGGCATCACAGTCATCTGCCAAGAAGCAGTCGACCGCAACAGCCATCTCCACACGGTCCACATCCCTGAGAGCGTGGTCTTTATCGGCAAAGAAGCATTCTCCGGATGTTCCGGTCTCAAGAAGGTATTCCTCCCCGACAGCGTCAAGGAGATCCAGGAATGTGCTTTTGATTTTTATGATACACAGTTCATCTGCTCTCCACAGATGTGGGATATCTTAGCCGAGAGCGTGCGGACGAGCGCATTGACCAAACCTGCAGCCGAAAGTTTCGCCCGGTGCTTCCTTCGCCATGTGGAACATCCCCGCAAGTGCAGGAAGGCGGTAAAATTCGTCACCACCCACGCATCGTCCATTTTCACCTACATCCTCGAACACCATGACAGCTTGCTGCTGGAGCGTTTCCTGCGTGCTGTCCATCCCTCCCCCTCGGAGCTTGAGCGTTACCTGTCCCGCTGCGATAAGCATACGGAGCTGAAGGCCGTCCTTCTGAATTACCGGAACACCGTACTGTATGGCTGGGACGCCTTTGCCGCACTGGACGCACAGTCCAAAAATGAACTGGACTTCAAGCTCCCCGGAGAGTTTGACTTTTAGATAAGGAGTGATCGCATGAACATCAAGACCGCGAAAATGCACATCGAAAATGCCATGAAGGCATACTTTGCCAAAGACGAGTTCGGCAGATACGAGATCCCCATCGAGGAACAGCGTCCTGTGTTCCTGATCGGTCCTCCCGGCGTAGGCAAGACCGCCATCATGCAGCAGATCGCCGATAAGCTCGGCGTAGGTCTCGTCAGCTACTCTATGAACCACCACACCAGACAGTCTGCACTGGGTCTGCCCTACATCACCGAAAAGGTCTATGACGGCAAGACCTTCTCCATCACGGAGTACACCATGAGTGAGATCATCGCCTCCGTGTATGAGATGATGGAGGCCACCGGTGTGAAGGAGGGCATTTTGTTTCTCGATGAGATCAACTGTGTCTCTGAGACGCTGGCACCTGCCATGCTGCAGTTCCTGCAGTACAAGACCTTCGGCACCCACAAAGTCCCCGATGGCTGGATCGTAGTCACCGCCGGCAATCCCCCCGAATACAACAACTCTGTGCGGGAATTCGACATCGCCACCGCCGACCGTCTGAAGCCCATGGAGGTGCAGCCCGACTACACGGCCTGGAAGGAATATGCCTGCGAAAAGAATGTCCATCCTGCCATTTTGACCTATCTGGAGATCAAGCACGAGCATTTCTACAGCATCGAGACCACGGTGGATGGAAAACGATTCGTCACCGCCCGAGGCTGGAGCGATCTGAGCCGTATGCTCCTCTCCTGTGAGAAGCACGGTCTGCCTGTGGATACGAGTTTGATCGGGCAGTATCTGCAAAACAGAAAGATCGCCGCAGAGTTTTACAACTACTACAGCCTGTGGATCAAATACCGGAAGGACTACAAGATCGACGCCATCCTCACCGGCAATGTCCCGCCGGAGATCCTGCATCGCGCCGCAGGCGGCAAGTTCGACGAGCGTCTGGCCCTGCTCGGCCTGATCTTCGACGCACTTTTGAAGCAGATCCACGCTGTGGCAAAGCAGGAATCTCTTCGTGAGGGCCTGCTCGTCACCCTCAAGGAGATCATGAAGTGCTATCAGCAGCCCAATGCCGATCCCATCAAAGAGCTGAAAGCGGTGATGGACATCATCGAGGGCAAGCTGCGGGAGGAGGCAAAGTATGCCACCCGCAACAAGGAGACGGAACTGATCCGCCGCCAGATCCTCTCCATCCTGCAGCAGCACCACGCAGCCATGGTCGCCGACCCGCCCTACAGCGTCAAGGGTGCCTTCGCCATCCTGAAGCAGGACTTTGATGAACGCACCGAAGCCTTCAAGGCACAGATCCAGGAGACCATCAGCCAGATCAACAATGCCTACACCTTCTGTGAGACCGCCTTCGGCAAGGGTCGTGAGATCATGATCCTGACCACGGAGCTGACCATCGCCAAGACGGCTTCCCAGTTCCTCGCCCGCTACGGCAAAGACAGCAGATACTTCACCTACAACTCCGACCTGCTCGTTCATGGCCGCCGCAGTGAGATCCTCCACCAGCTGGAAGAGCTGGATGTGCTCTAAACATAAAGACGCGCAGCAGGCCAAGGCCTGCTGCGCGTTACCATTATTGAGATCGGAAGCGGTGGCGGAGATCGGGATCAGGATCTCGTCGATCGTGACATGCAAGATCATGCCCAATGCGTACAGATTATCGACACACGGCAGGCTCTCACCGCGCTGCCACTTGTAGATCGCCTGCGGCTCCGCAAAGCCAAAATAGCGCTGCAGGTCCTTGACGCTCAGGCCGCACTGCTTACGCAGGCGCAAGATGTTGCGTCCGGTCGCCACAGGGTCGATCGCGGGAATTACATAGTTTTGCATCACATTCGCCTCCATTAGATAATTTTATAGGTAGATTTTTAATTATATCCCATTTTCTGACGATCGTCAACTACTTTTTCGTACATAAAAAAGATGGGAGCCGCCAAAAAACTCTTTCAGGCCTAAGAAATGATGGGATGGACCGATAAAAAAGCCAAAATATCACAAAAACTGTTGACTGCGCACAGTTTCTTCAATATAATGTACATGTTATCATGATAGAGGTGCGGAACGCATCAGTAGCACATCCCATAAGGACGGGTCCCGGGAGCGTGCGAAAGGGAGTTCCGCCGAGGTCCTGCCGTTTTGTCCCGTCAGACGCAGGGCCGGGCTGCAGGAGAACATCCTGCAGACTGTCATTCCGCAAGGGATGGAGCGCTGTCGTGGTCCTGCGCGAAAAGTGTGTGCGGAGCCATGGACTGCCATGGCTCCGTTTTTGCGTAAAAAAGAAAGGAGAAACCATGAGTAACAAAAAGCTTTCCTCTGTCGTGTCTCTGCTCGTGGCGGCTGCCGTGATCATCATGGCTGTCATCGTCACCTGCTCCGGCATCGACACCTATGCCTCTTTCTGGGCATTGGTCCCCCCCATCGTGGCCATCGGCTTGGCCCTCATCACCAAGGAGGTCTACTCCTCCCTGTTCCTCGGCATCGTCGTCGGCGGCATCTTGGGCTGCGGCGGCAACGCCACCACCGCTGTTGACCATGTTGTCAGCACCGGTATCATCGCCGCTATCGAAGGCACCGCAGGCATCTTCCTGTTCCTGGTGATCCTGGGCATCATCGTGGCTCTGATCAACCGTGCAGGCGGCAGCGCCGCCTTCGGCCGCTGGGCTGAGACCCACATCAAGAGCCGCGTGGGCGCACAGCTGGCCACCTTCGTGCTGGGCGTGCTGATCTTCATCGACGACTATTTCAACTGCCTGACCGTGGGCTCCGTCATGCTCCCTGTGACTGACAGCCACAAGATCTCCCGCGCCAAGCTGAGCTATCTGATCGATGCTACCGCAGCTCCCATCTGCATGATCGCTCCCGTGTCCTCCTGGGCCGCCGCTGTCTCCAGCTACGCCGAGGGCACCGGTCTTTCCGGCATCGAGCTGTTCATCCGCGCCATCCCCTACAACTTCTACTCCCTGCTGACGCTGGTGTTCGTCGTGGCCATCGTCATCATGAAGGCCGACTTCGGCCCCATGGCCAAGCATGAGCGCAACGCCATCGAGAAGGGCGACCTGTTCTCCTCCGAGGAGCGCGTTTCCGACGAAGACACCTTCGCCAATCCCAGAGGCCGCGTGATCGACCTGATCCTGCCCGTCGTCGTCCTCGTCATCATCTCCATCGTTGGCCTGCTGTACATCGGCGGCTTCTTCGGCGTGGATGCTTGGGGCGGCACCGAGTGCGCCGGCAGTCTGATCGCTGCCTTCGGCAACACCGATGCTACTGTTGGTCTGCCTTGGGGCTCTCTGATCGCACTGATCGCGATCATCGCCTATCTGATGGTCCGCAAGCTGGTCAGCTTCACCGAAGCTATGGAATGCATGCCCAAGGGCTTCGTTGCCATGGTCCCCGCCATCACCATCCTGACTCTGGCTACCGCTCTGAAGAATGTCTCCAATGACCTGCTGGGTTCTGCTTCCTATGTGGAGATGCTCATGCAGAGCGAGGCTGCTCAGAGCCTGCAGAACTTCCTGCCCGCAGTCATCTTCATCGTGGCTTGCCTGCTGGCCTTCGCCACCGGCACCTCCTGGGGCACCTTCGGCATCCTGATTCCCATCGTGTCCAATATGTTCGATGCTTCCAACCCCCTGCTGTTCATCGGCATGTCCGCTTGCCTGGCCGGTGCTGTGTGCGGTGACCACTGCTCCCCCATCTCCGACACCACCATCATGTCCTCCGCAGGCGCTCGCTGCGTCCATGTGCTGCATGTGTCCACGCAGATCCCCTATGCGGTCTCCGTGGCTGCCATCAGCTTTATCTGCTTCGTGGTCGCCGGCTTCGTTCCCAATGCCATCATCACGCTGGCTCTGGGCGTTGTCCTGACCATCGGCTTCCTGTTCATCATGAAGAAGGTCACCGCGAAGAAGGCTTAAGTTCTATAAAAGAAATGGGTGGAAGGTACGCCTTCCACCCATTTTATTTTGCATAAGAAGGGATCTCCGAGCGGAGAGCCCTTCTCTTTTATCGCTTGCACATCAGCGGGATGGGGGAAGAGCCTTCCGGTCTGTCGTACAGCTCACAGCCGCAGTCATCCAGATGCTTGACCTTGAAGCCGTTGGCCTTGTACGCTTCATAATCGAAGGCATTGAGCTCATCGATGGCGATCTGGTGGAACTTATCGAAATCGGGCCACCATTCCCAGCCGCTGCCGAAATCGTTATACAGGAAGGCATCAGCGCACTGCTTGCCAAGCTCGGGGGTCACATAGAAGGCACCCAACGCCAGCACATTGACACCGTTGCCGGTGATGGCACGGAATGCGGCAGGAACAGACTCCACCACACCTGCGTGGACTCCGGGGCACTTGCTTGCCGCGATGTGGATGCCCATGCCGGTGCCGCAGAAGATCATGGCACGCTCAAATTCCTTCTCGGAGATCATGGCGCCCACACGCAGACCGATGCGATGGAACATGAGCTCGGTATCGTTGGGGTCGGAGTCGGCCTTCACGCCCACATCGGTGATCGTCCAGCCCTTCTTCTCCAGATATTCCTTGATGGCTTCCTTCAGGGGGTAGCCGGCAAAATCGGCACCCATGAGCAGCTGCTTGTCTTTTACCATTTTCATATCGATACCCTCCAAATACTTAATATTTATTTCAGTTTTGCAGTAACTTCTTCATAGGTGGGGATGGAAGAGATGCCGCCGGGGCGGGTGGTGGAAAGGCCTGCCGCAGTGCAGGCAAAGGTCACAACCTCACGAAGCTCCGCCTCTGTCAGCGTTTCGGGAGCTTTCCCCAGCTGCAGCAGCTTCCACACGGCACTGCCGCCGAAGATATCGCCTGCACCGGTGGTATCGACCACCTTCACATCGGAAAGGGCAGGCACTTTTCCGCATGCTACGGCATTTTTGAAATAACAGCCGTCCGCACCGCAGGTGACGAACACCAGCTTGACCGGGTAATTTTTCAGGATATGCGCCGCGCCCTCTTCCACGCCGAGACCGAAGAGGAACTCCACTTCCTCATCGCTGATCTTGACCACATCTGCCTTGGTCAAGCCCCACAGGAGCTGTTCTCTGGCTGTCTCCATGTCCTTCCACAGAGGCTTTCTCAGATTGGGGTCGTAGGTGATCAGCTTACCGCAGTTTTTTGCGTGCTCCACCGCTTTGCAGGTGGCAGTACGGGTAGGCTCGTCCGTGAGGGAGAGCGTACCGAAGTGGAACATCTTGCTCTCCCCGATCAGGGAAAGGTCGATCTCCTCAAAGGTCAGGCAGGTATCCGCACCGGGCTTTCTGCCGAAGGCAAATTCCCGGTCGCCGTTCTCATCCAAAGTGACGAAGGCCAGCGTGGTGAACACATCATCAGATGCGATCAGTCCCTTCGTGCAGATCCCCTTCTCCTCCAGAGTGGCCCTCAGAGCCTTACCGAAGGTATCATTGCCCACCTTGCCGATCATACCGGCTTTGGCACCAAAGGCGGCCAGCGCCGCAAGGAAATTGGCAGGTGCGCCGCCGGGATGGGCTGCCATGGTGGGATACCCCTCGGCATCTGTGGAAACGCAGGTAAAATCAATGAGCAGTTCGCCCAGTGCTACAACATCCATATGTCCTCCTTACTTTGCCGCAGGGTACTCGTTGCACAGCAGACGGTAGGGTGCTTCATCCTCCTCGATGGTGGGGAAACGACCCACAGGCGGCTCAAAGCGGTTATCGTTGCTGTCGTCATTGCACTGGCTGACCTCACCGAGGAGCACATTGCCGGTACCCTCTTCCACAGAAAAATCGTGGTACAGATACTGCTGGATATGGATGCTCTCGCCGGGCGTCAGACGGATCTGGGTACCGGCCGGCACGGTGTAGGTGCGGCCATCGGTATGGACCGTCACATCAGACACATAGTCGATCGACTCATCGGGCAGAGAGTTGTACACGCGGATCAGCACATTGCCGCCGCCGCGGTTGATGATGTCCTCCGTCTTATACCAATGGAAATGGTTGGGCGCATACTGCCCTTCCTTCAGATACAGGAGCTTTTCCGCATAGACCTTGGGGTATTTATCCGCCATATTGCGGTTGCCGTTTCGGATGGTGATAAGAGAGAATCCGAATCTCTCAAAGTTCCCAAGCCCGTAGTCGGTGATATCCCAGCCAAGGCAGCAGTCGCGGACCTCGTCATATTCATGCCCGATCTGCTGCCACTGGTCGGGGGTGAAATGACAGAAAGGAGGCAGGAAGCAGCTGTATTTCTGACAGGCGGCCTCCAGTTCTTTCAAAGCCTTGTTGATCTCAGAGCGTTTCATGTTGTGTTTCCTCCTTTTCAGTTTCCTGTTTTCTATTCCCATACTCCAAGAAGATCGGAGCGAAGCGGCACGCCATAAAATAGGCGATCACACCGGGATACAGCAGCAGCCACAGACCGGATGAGAACAAGAACACCTCCGGCAGAGCCAGGAACAGCAACACTGGGACCGCTGCGAGGATGGCTGCGGGGATCGACTGCTTCCGGTTTTTGACGGCCACGAAGAGGGCATTCCGCAGGGTCTTTTTCACCGTATTGTCGAAGTAGGCCACCAGCGGGAACACACACACCAGCACGAGCCACAAGAGCAGATACACCGCACAGGTGCATCCGATCGCCAGCACGGCAAGCATCTGACTGCCAAGCGCCGCGGCAAGCTGCGGGATGCAGTAAGCCAGCAGGAAGCACAGGGCCAGAATGACCCAGACTGCCGTTCCCACCTTCAGATCGGATACGAATGCCTTGAAAAATGCACGGAAAAGTCCATCCTTATCCTCCCGAAGGTCGAAGCAGCAGCGCAGCAGCGCCGCCGTAGACGCGCCCACCGTGATCACAGGCAGGCAGCACACCAGCCAGCACAGGCTCAGTAAGATCAGGCTGCCGACTTTGGACAAAAACCGAAACACGGGAGAATCGAGACGAAACAGTTTTTTCATATTGTCACCCCTTTTCCCTATTATACAAAAACACGACCTCATCCGCAAGATGATAACCGTGTTTATTTATGTGCTTTCGTGCCGAGAATCGCAGCAGCGCCCCTGTGAGACCGGAACGATCTGAGATGGTCTAAAAACAAGGACCGGCCGCATGCTCTCATGCAGCCGATCAGTCGTTATCGCATCATTCGCCTATTATCATGACCTGCACCGTTCTGGTGCGGCCGCGGGTCTGATCCCAGTCGATGAAGTGGATGCGGCCGAACTCGCCCAGATCCATCTCGCCGTCCACGGTAACGATGGTCACATTGCGGCCGATGACGGAGGAACGCAGATGGGCATCGGTGTTGTGGCAGCCAAAGTTATCCTCGCCGTGTTCCTCGGCAAAGACCAGCGCCTTGGGGCCCGGATGGAGGTACTGGCCCTCATAGCGGCAGGTGGGCATCCATTCCTCGAAGGCATTGACCAGATCCTGCTGCAGGGTCTCCAGGCCGGTCATGGACATATCGAAGGCGCACTCCTGGGTGATGACAGAGCAGGTGGTGTGATGGGAATAGACCACGACGATGCCGTCCTTCAGACCGGAACGCTTGGCGATCTCCTTGACGGTGTCGGTGATATCATGGAAAGACACAGCACGATGGCGGCTCTCCAGCTTAAAGCTCTCTTTGTAGACCATGATGTATTCTCCTTTAATTTTTTATGATGGTGCCTGCAGCACCTCTCCGTCACGGCTTTGCCGTGACACCTCCCCTCAAGGGGAGGCTTATTTTAATTAGCCGTTCTGCTTCTTCAGATCGTCGGCGGCGCGGCGGGTGGCTGCGATCATCTCATCGATCATAGCCAGAGGATCTTCCGCGTTCATGATGCCGGAGGCAGCGCCTGCGGCCTCGGAGCCTGCCATGATGAAGTCATAGACCTCCTGCCCGCAAGTGATACCTGCCGCCTGCTCCACCATGATGGTGGGATCGATCTCCTTGATGACCTTGATGGAATCCTTGACATATGCCATGGGGCTCGAGCCCTTACCGCCGCCGATGATCTCGGAGGGTTCGGGATTGATGATATCGGGATGGAGCTGGGCGATGGCTTTGGCTTCATCCAAAGTATCCGCGCAGGCAAATACCAGGAAGTCCAGTTCTCTGGCTCGTTCGATGGTCTTTTTCATCTGCGGCAGGCTCATGGGCTTTTCGCAGTGGTTGATCATCACGCCGACCGCACCGGCCGCTTTCAGGCCCTCAGGCAGGATATCCGCGCAGCCTCTGCCGGGATACAGCGTATCCATGTAGGTCGCCAGCACAAACAGGTGCTTCGTATTCTCAGCCACACGGCGGACCTCCAGTGCGGGGCAGATAAACAGAACATCGATGTCATACTTCTCCGCAGCCTTGTCAGCAGCGATCGCGTACTCCAGCAGCTTGTCGCCGTAGACATAGTTCTTGGTGCCGACCTCAAAATAAGGGACTCTGATCTTGGGTTTCATCTTTGTAGTTACCTCTCTTTATGATTATTCTTTTTATTCTTCTTCCACACACACGATCTGCGCCTTATGGCCCTGCAGCCGTTCCAGTGTGGCGGAAGCGATATGACAGTCTGTGATCACGGTATGGATCTCATCGATGGATGCATACGCCACATGGGATGAGTTGCTGAATTTGGAGCTGTCCGCCAGCATGAAGGTCTTTTCCGAATTTCGCATGGCGATCTGATTCATCCGCGCCGTGTCGAAATCCGTAGTGGTGAACTGACCCTCCCCTACACAGCCGTCGGCACCCACGAAGCTCTTGGTGAAGTGCAGGCCCTGCAGCGCCTGTTCCGTCAGATAGCCGCACAGATCCTTGCGGTAAGCGCGGTACTCACCGCCCACCAGATCGACCTGCATATACGGTGCCAGCAGCTCCAGATTGGCAAGGGAATTGGTATAGAGCTTGATCTTCAGCTTGCCGTCCCGCACACGGGAGACCAGCTCGGCACACATACACCGGATGGTCGTGCCGGAATCGCAGAATACCACATCCCCATCTTCCAGATACTCCACCGCCTTGCGGGCGATGGCAGTCTTATTTTCGATATTCGTCCGCGCGCCGTATTCAAAAGAGTAACCGGTCATCGCACCTACCACGGACTGCACGCCGCCGTGGGTGCGGATCGCCACGCCCTCCTGCTCCAGTTTTGCGAACATACGGCGGGCCGTGGACTCGGAAACATTCAGCAGCTCCATGGCTTCGGCCAGCGTCAGCTTCTGCACCACGGAAAGCCTGGCCATGAGCAGTTGTTCACGGTCTTGCTTCAAAGTTCGCCCTCCTTCTCTTTGCCGGTCTTATATGTTTTTCAGGAACTCGCGGATCTCCCGGAGGCCGTCAAGGATGCCGATCTCCAGATGGTTCTCCACGCTGGAATAGGCAGGCAGGATCGCGGCCTTATCCTCCGCGATGGCCTGACCGCGGCTGATGCCCCAGGTGTTGCAGGGCTCGAGACCCAGCACATAGTCGTGGGACTTCATGCTCTTCCACTCCAGGAGCCTCGGCAGATTCTCGGTATCATAGGCCACATAGGCACCCAGCTCCAGACGCTCATTATAGATCACACCGTATGCCTTATCGCCTTCGTTGAGATGGAAGAACAGCTCCTCCACCTTGCCGTCGATGGGAGCGGACATATTGATGGGATCGTCGGCATTGGGGGTGAACTTGATGGTCTCGCCCTTGGAGAAGGCTGCCACAGAGTCCGCCTGCAGGATGGGATAGCCGAAATTCACATGGTACAAAAGCAGATAGGGCTCATCCTCCGCCTCATGGTTGGTGATGATATCGTGAATCTTCAGATGCCTATCGTTGAGCCCTGTCTCGATGGTGCGCTCGATGGACAGGTGACGGCCGAAGAGCTTGCCCTGATGGACCTCGCCGTTGGCACGCAGGATATAATTATTGCCCTCCCAATGGGCCCTCGTGCCGAAGCGCTTGCAGGGCATATGGGAGATCCTGCCATGGGTGGGGAACTCACCGCCCTCATGGCAGTGGCCGCCCACATTGTCCAGACCGCAGGTGACCATCATGCCGGCAGGCCACTGCTCGGCAAATTCGCCGTCAGTGGGGATATAGCTCTGCGGTGCCAAGATCCCATTCTTGCTCTGGAAAGAGAAGTTGATGCCCTTATAGGACAGATCGTACAGATCCATGCAGCGGTCGGGCATGACGGTGAAGCGCAGCCCTGCGGCATTGTAGAACTCCGCGATGTGCATCTGCTCACCGCGGCCGCGGAGCAGCTGGCTCTCCCGGATACCGGCGACCTGATCGATATTGCCGAGGTATTTCAATAACTCAATGTTCATAATCTCCTCCTAAAACACAGTCTTACAGGCGCGGTCAGAGGTCTGACCACCCTACAGGCACCTCCGTAGGGCGGCCGGACTCTCGGCCGCCGTATGCAAATATCTGCTTTTATTCGATCACGACCACATCGAAGCCCATCATCTCGCCAAAGGCCTTGAGTTCTTCGACAGGCACATCATAGACCATGGCGGAGTGGTGGGTGCCGCCGGCCACGGAATATTCCTTCAGGAACTGAGGCAGGGGCTTGCCGGGCTTGAACCAGCCCTGTGTAGAGGATGCGTAAGCACCGCGCTCCAGACCCACATCCAGCATCTTGCCGGGGCACAGGATCAGGGTGAACGAGTCGTTCATGGGGGCAAGGTTCACGATGGTGGCATCGCCCGCTCTGCCGCAGGAATACATACCCACAGTATTGCCGCAGGAGTTATAGGCAAAGTTGCAGTTGCGGATATAGGGCTTCCACTGTGCCAGATCGGGATTGCTCTCGCCCATGTGGCTCATAAGGATCACATCCTGCTCCCAGTCGGGGCAGAACATCTCGGTGAAGGTGGTCTTGGGATAGGCACTGAACAAAGCGCCCACAAGACCGGCCGTCAGTACATCGCCTTCGCCTGCATAGCCCTGACCGCGCTCGAGGACCTTACAGCACTCAGGGAAGGGCATCTTGGGGAGACCGCAGATATCAAGGGTCAGGAAGTTGACGGTGACAGAGCCAAGGCCCTTCTCCTGCATCCACTTGCGGATGGCAAGACCGGACTTGGTGGCGAGCTTATACTCGTCCATATAGGTGACTTCCACATTGTACTTTGTCTTGTCCTGCGCCATCTCGGCCGCCACCTCTTCATCGGTGACCTTGGCAAGATACTCCTTGACCACCTCGGGGGTCATATAGGTCACTTCCGCGCCGATGTCGGCCTTATAGCGCTCGTCGGAGACAAGGAAATCGCCCATGCCGGTGAAGCTGCCGCCCACAGAGCCCACCTTCATGGTGCTGTAGGCCTTCTTCACCTTGGCGGCGCGGCACATACCGGCCAGCTCCGCGATGACCTCGCTGTGCAGGGCATGGCCCGCGCAGATAAAATAGGGCTTGCCATTGCGCTTTAAGAGATTGCACATATCCTGCACACCGTGGATGCCGTGGTTGGGACCGATGCGGCCCTCATAGCCGGCAGCCTTGATGAGCTGATAGTCGGGGGTGGAATCGAACACGATGATGGGCGCATCCAGCTTCATCAGGGCCTCGATGGACTCCAGAGACGGAGAATAGGCCAGATGGAAGGTGATGACGGCATCCACATCGGCGGCATTGAATTTCTCCGCAGCCGCCTCAAATTCCGGCTTGATGCGGCAGACCTGATCAGCCGGCAGCACCTCGATGCCCTCATTCTCCAGCATCCTGATCGCCATATCCATATACTTTTCCATGGGCGCACGATAGCTTGGACCGGAGGAATCATCATAGAGCTTGATATACAAAGGAAGGAAACCAACTTTGATCTTTTTCATAGGGTCGCTCCTTTCAAATTATTTCACATCGAAGATTCTCGCGCTGTTGGACCAGAAGATCTTTTCCACATCGGCTTTGCCGAGGCCAAGGCGTTCACAGGCCATGCGGCAGGCATTGATCTCCTCATAGATGAAGAAGGTGATCTTCTCCGCCTCGGGGAAGGCGATCTCGCGCATATGCTTATCCGACTCGATCGCACTGCGGGGGAACTCGCCCTCGGGGACTTCGTTGATGTAGAAGCCGTTTTCCACAGTGCGTCTTGCTTTCATGCGGAAGATGGGGAAATCGGTACCGTAGATGAAGCGGTCGGAGCCGAAGCGCTCCAGCACCTTCTCCATAACATAGTCGTTGGTGTTGGCGGTGAAGTCCCAGACGGTCTTTTCCGTGTGCTTGAGGTATTCCAGCGCATCGCCAAGATCCTCATTGGCGTAGGCTCTGCCTAAGTGCGCCACCAGCAGCTGCAGGTCGGGATACTTCTGCTCGATCTCCAGAAGCTGGATGTAGTTGACGGGATCTGCCAGCCGCTTCGGTCTTGCGATATGCAGCTGCACCACCCATTTATGCTTATTGGCAAGGGCCAGATGCTCATGAGTCAGGAAGTCATAGATCCGGATCTCATCGGCAGGGATATAGGACGGCGCGAACTGCAGATAGACCTTGAGGCCCTTGAATACAGGGTTCGCCAGCATGATTCTCTCCAGTTCCTCCGCGCTCTGCTTTGGGTGGGCCAGATAGAGGGCCGGGACGCCGTTTTTGATGGCGCTTTGCGCCACATACGCATTGCTCTTGGTCAGGTCGATAGAGGCGATCGCATCACTATAGGGCACAGAGATGACTTCATTTTCCGGGAACAGCAGGCGGTTGGTCTCGTTGAGGTCCTCGATGGAGTTCTCATCCGCCACCATTCTGGGCCAGAGCTGACTGCCCTCGCGCATACCGCTCTCATTGTGAAACTCTTTCAACCAGATATGGGCGTGGCAGTCGATAAACTTTTTGGGCAGAAACGGCTTTAAGACCGTCTCATAATACCATCTGTCATAAGGCTTGACATCCAAAAGTGCCATATTCGCTCTCCTTATCCGTAGATGGACTTGCGTGCGCCTTCGACCAGGCCCATGATGTTGTTGCACATGATGTCTTCCACATCCTCTCTGGTCAGGCCCAGCGCCTTGGCGGCGCGCTTGAAGGCCAGCAGCTCTTCGTAGGCAAAGAAGGTGATGGTCTTGGCCTCTTCCTCGCTGACTTCACGCAGATGGGGATCGCCGTAGGGATCGGGGTACAGTCCGGGCGGGACCAGGTTTACATAAGTTCCATTCTCCACGATGCGATGGGTACGCATCCTGAGGATGGGCATATCCGTGCCGAACATGACATGCTTGGGACCGGCGTGCTTGATGACCTCGGTGATGGCATACTCACAGCAGTTGGCGCAGAAGTCATACATCAAGGTGGGATACTTGTCCAGCATCTCAAAGGCATTGCCCACATCTTCCTCGGTATAGGCTCTGCCCACATGGGCAACGATCAGGCGGATATTGGGGAATTCCTCCTTGATCTCGCAGATCTGGTGCAGGTTGACGGGATCCTTCAGGCGGCCGTTTCTGGGGATATGGAGCATGACGATGGCGCCCATCTCATCCAGACGCTTGAGCTGATGCTTGGGGAAGAAATCGAAGATGCGGATCTCGCCCACAGGCAGATACTTGGGTGAAAGGTCCAGATAGGACTTGACACCAAGGAAGCCGCCCTCACGGATAGCCTTCTCTACCTCGTCGGCAGACTGGGTGGGATGGGAGTAATACAGGGCAGGCCAGCCGGTCTCACGGGAGACACGCGCTACATAGTCGTTGTTGGGCTTGAGGTCCAGACCGCCGCCGCCAATGAACATCATGGCGCTGACATCCTTACCGGGGAACATCAGTTCATAGGTCTCCTTCAGATCCTCGATGGGGTTATCCTTTGCAACAGTTCTGGTCCAGGTGACGGTGCGCTTGGGTGCATTGGGGTCCTCAGGAGGATACACCGTCAGATCCTCACGATAGACATGGGTGTGGCAGTCCACGAATTTGTCGGGCAGGAAGTCCTTGAGTTCCTCCTCCCACACTTTCTTATCATAGTCAGTCACAGGAAACAGTGCCATTTTTCTTTTCTCCTTTTTATTTCATGATGAGCTCCGCAGGCATACCGCACAACGCAGTCACTAATGTAAACATGATCGGTAAGGTGGCAACAGACAGTACCGTGGACACCAGCACCATACTGGCACCGGGTCGGCAGTCTTCACCGTAAGCCGCAGGGAAAACCACAGAATTCATCCCGGCAGGGCAAGCTGTATAGAGCACAAAGAGCATACACACCATGGCAGAAAGCCCCAGCATGGGCTGCAGCAGCCAAGACAGCAGCATGAAAATGCCGGGAATCACGATCAGGCGCAGCAGAGAAAACAGGTAGATCTTGGCATTGCCGATCAGCTCCAATACAGGGTAATCCGCAATGGTGAAGCCTGCCAGCAGCAGCGCCACAGGAACATAGCCGTCACCCAGATCGCCGATGGTAGTCAGAATGATCTTAGGGATCCAATTTTTCGCACCAAGCAATCCAAGCGCAACACCGAGTACCAGCGTTATGGAGTTTAAGTTCAAGATCCTCTTCAAATAGAATTTTAAATCGTGCCGACCTTCCGCAGGCTGCAGCTGCATGATGCCCCAGGTATAGGTGGTGATGCTCTGGGCAAAGGCGAAGGTCTGCCCTAAGAACACGCCCTGCGTACCGCCGCACAGGGCGATCAGCAACGGTGTTGCGCCCGCTCCTGTATTGGGCATGGCAAAGGTATAGCGATAAACACCCTTGATATAGTCATGACCGCCTGCAAAGCGAGGCGCAAACAAATAGGCAAAAACAACGCTGAGTCCGGTGTAAAACATACCGTAAAGAACCAGAGGGCCATAGGCAATGAGATTTTTAAAATCACATTCCACAATATAGGCGTTGAGCACCAAGCAGGGCAAAAACAGCATCGTAGTAAATTTAGACAACACCGCTTCTGCCGTTTTTGGGATCAGATGGAGCTTATTAAACATGAAGCCCAAAGACAGCAGGAAAATAATGCGGACCATCTGCTCAAAGACGGTCAAAAATGTGGTAAGCATGGGTCATACCTTCGTTTCTCTCAATTTTCTTTCTTCGTGTGCAGCCGAGATCACAAACTGCATCACCACCGCCACCACCGCCATCAAGCCGCAAAGGACCAGCATCGCCGGGGTGTAAGTGCCGAGCACATCATAAACAACATTCATCACAGGCACGCCCACGGCATAGCCCAAGGTGTTGAATGATACCATCAGTCCCATGATAAAGGCGAAGGACTTTCTGCCAAAGCATTCCGACGCGATCAGGGGCAGCATGATGGTCTCCAGCGGCAGGGCGAAGCTGGTCAAAGCCATCGCCGCATACGCCATAGCCGCATTGGATACGAAAGCAAGGGTAGAAATGGACACGATGGCGCAGACGCTGCAAAAGAGCATGGTCACACGCAAGCCGAACTTATCAAAGCTGATGCCTGTCAGCATCTTCGCTGCTGTCAGACACAAAGAGCCGATGCTTGCAGCAGTCGCCACCACCCCGGCCTCCATGCCGCAGTCCATCAAATGGGCAGTACCCACACCGTCTACTGCCTGCAGGAGCATCCCTGTCAGAAACACGCACAGGGCGCAGGCGTAGAAGTAGGGCTTGCGGAAGGCTTCTTCCACCGTGATACCCGACCAGTCGCGGCCCCGCTGCTTTTGCGCTTTGACACCTTCGCCCAAAGGCTTCAGGCCCTTTTCCTTGGGATCTGCGCGCAGAAAGAAGCACACCAGCAATGCGACAGCCAGCATGATCGCCGTCACGATCCAGTAGCACCTGCGCCAGCCGTCGGGGGAAGCATAGATGATCGGTGTCACGATCTGGGCAGCCAATGCGCCGAAGACACCGTTGGCTGCCAGGATAAAGCCCATGATCGTACCCTTCCTGCCGGTGAACCACCGTTCGACCACATAGCCCACCATGGTGGTGGTCGTCCAGCTGAGGCCCAGCCCCAACAGGATGCCGCCCAGATAGAACATGGCAAGGCTCTTTGCCAACGCATTGACCAAACAGGACAGGGCCAAAGCCAAAAAGCCGATGACTGCCAGCTTTCTGGCGCCCACTTTTACGATGATCCTGCCGAAAAACAGGTTGACCGCTGCTGTCGTCACATAGCGGAAGCTGTTGGAGATGGAAAACAGTCCTCTGGGGATATCCAGATCCTTTGTGATAGCGGCAAGGTACAGGCTTTTATTGGAACTGCAAAATCCCAGTGCCGTGCCCACCATCAAAAAGCAGACTGCGAAGATGACCCACGCATAGTGAAACTTCGGTGAAGCTTCTTTACCCTCCACGAAAAACGCCTTCTTTCTTATGCGCCGTAGATGGACTTTCTGGCACCCTCGATCAGTTCCATGGCGTTGTTATACATGATATCTTCGATATCCTGCTTGGAGAGATTCAAAGTCTTGGCGGCACGCTTGAAGGCCAGCAGCTCCTCATAGGCAAAGAAGGTGATCTTTTCCGCTTCCTCGGCAGAGACCTCGCGCATATGAGGATCGCCGCTGACATCGCCGTACAGTCCGGGAGGAACGAGGTTTACATAAGTATTGTTCTCCTCGATGCGATGGGTACGCATACGCAGGATGGGCATATCTGTGCCGAACATGACCTTCTTGGGACCGGCATGCTTGATGACCTCGGTGATGGCATACTCACAGCAGTTGGCGCAGAAGTCATACATGAGGTCCAGCTTATCGAGGGTATCAAAGGCATCGCCCACATCATAGGCCGTGTAAGCACGGCCGATATGCGCAATGATCAATCGCACATTGGGGAATTCCTGCTTCAGCTCCGTGATCTGCGCCAAGTTCACAGGGTCCTTCAGACGGCCATGGCGAGGGATATGGAGCATGGCGATAGCGCCCATGCGGTCGAGGACCGCCAGCTGATTCTTGGGGAAGAAGTCAAAGACACGGATCTCCGCTTCAGGCAGATACTTGGGTGTGCGGTTCAGATAAGACTTGACACCAAGGAAACCGCCGTTGCGGATATTGGCCTCCAGCTGCTCAGGGCTCTCGGCAGGATCCGCGTAGTACAGAGCGGGCCAGCCGGACTTCTTGGAGCTTTCAGACACATAGGCGTTGTTCTCATCCCATGCGCCCTTGCTGGTGAACATCAGAGCTTTGACATCCTTGCCGGGGAACATAAGTCGATAGGTCTCCTGCAGGTCCTCAAGGGAGTTGTCGGGTGCCACCAGATTGGGCCAATTGACGGTCCTGCCGTCCCTCTTTTTCAGCCAATCGGGATCGAGGAACTTGTTTAGCCACACATGGGTATGGACATCCAAAATTTTATCGGGCAGGAAGTCCTTGAGCTCTTCCTCCCAGATCTTTTTGTCGTACGCAGTTACTTCAAACAGTGCCATGATCTTTATCTCCTTTTGCTTATGGCGATTATTCTCAAATATCAACCCTTCACAGCACCTGCGGCGATACCCTTGATAAAGTATTTCTGCAGGCACAGGAACAGGATGACCATGGGGATGGATACCAGCAAAATGCCGGTAAAGGCATAGCCCAATTCGGAGCCGCGTGCCCCGAAGAAGCTGTTGATGCCCACCATCAAGGTGGGGTTTTTGTTCTCATTGAGGAGCGTCCTCGTGACCAGATAGTCGTTCCAGATGCCGACGCCCTGCCGGATGCAGCAGGTGGCGGTCACAGGGGCCAGCAGCGGCAGGAAGATCCGGGAATAGACACCGAAGGTGCTGCAGCCGTCGATATAGGCCGCCTCCTCCAGCTCCCGCGGAAGATCTCCCATAAAGCCTGCATACAGGAACACGGAGAACGGCATGTTCCACGCGGCCTGGATCAGGATGCAGCCCCAGATATTGTTGTAGAGCCCCAGCTTGGAGGAAAGGGTCGTCAGCGGGAGCAGACAGCCGATAAAGGGGATGACCATCAGCGTGACCAGCAGCTTGTAGTAGCCGGAGAAGATGCGGCTGCGGATACGCGCGATGGCAAAACCTGCCAAAGAGGCACAGATGATCACGATCACGAGCGCCATGACCGTGATGAACATGGTGTTGCCCAGCGCCTTCCAGTAATCCATCTTTTTGATGACATAGGGGAAGTTCTCCAGCGTAAAGATATCAGCATTGATGGTCAGGGGGAACTTGACGATATCCGTGCGTTTTTTGAACGCACCGATGACCAGATAATAGATGGGGATCATCATGATGACGGTGCAAAGTGCAAGGATCGCTTCTTCGATCACCGTTCTGAGCTTTCTTTTCGCTTTCATCAGTAGATATCCTCCCTTCTGCGCAGGTAGACCAGCTGGATGAGAGAGATCAGGGCGATGATGACCAGCAGCATGACAGACAGGGCGGAACCAAGGCCGTAATCATAGTCCTGGAAGCCAAAGAAGAAGATGCGCTGGGTCATCAGCATGGTGGACTTGCCGGGCAGGCCCTGCGAGATGTTGTAGGGCAGCTCATAGGCCTTGAAGCCGGCAATGGTAGTCGTAATAACATTGATGGTGATGGAGGAGGCCATCATGGGGAAGGTGATATGCCACAGCTGCTGCCGTGGCTTCGCACCGTCCAGTGCGGCCGCTTCATACAGATCCTGAGAGATGCTCTGCAGGCCCGCCATAAAGACGATCACACAGAAGCCGATCTGCACCCAGGTAGCACCAATGATAACTGCAATGTTGGTGACAACGCGGGTCTCCAGCCAATTGACGGCTTCGCCGCCAAGGCCGGTGATGATCTTATTGATCACACCGTTGTTGTAGTTATACATGACACGCCACATGATACCGACGACGACGCCGGACAGCAGCGCAGGCAGGAACCACAAAGAGCGCATGAGCCCCCGGCTCAGACGCCCCTTGCCCTTCTTGTCCAGAGCGAGGGCTGTGATAAAGGCGATCACCACCGTTAAGATGGTGGTGCCGATGGCAAAGGTGATCGTAGCGATCATCATTTCCTTGAAGCCATCGATCTTGGCGATGTTTTGATAATTATGTAAACCTATATAGTTGTAGGTCTTGGAGATACCGTCCCAGTCGGTCAGGCTGTATCGGATGACCTCAAAGAGCGGATAGAGCATAAAGACGGCACAGAGTATCAGAGAGGGCAGGATGAAGATCAGGCCGGACCTGACTTTGTCACGCCCGAGAGCGTTTCTCTTGCCGGTGGTCTGTTTCGTATGTTTCATAGGATCCCTCGTTTCGCTGACGGTTTGTTCAACAGAGCCCCAATGGAGGGCAGGATCCTCCATTGGGGCAGGTATTATGTCCTAATAAGGGTATTTTCCCCTGGTTTTTTAATGTTTACTGGTTCTTGAAGGACAGGGGCATCATCTCGACCATCTTGTCTACCATGGCCTGTGCGGTGGCGTTGCCGGACAGCAGATCCTTGATCATGCCGTTGGCGGCATCGGAGAACTCAGCAGCCCACAGGTTGAAGCCCATGAGGACAGCAGGCGCCGCATTCATGGCGGGAACGACGGGCAGCATGCACTCGGGCAGGGCGATCAGATCGTCTGTCATGCTGGAGATGACAGGCACGGTGCCGCGGGCATTCTGGATGTACTTGAAGTTCTCGCCTTCGAACAGCCAGTTGAAGAAGGTCTCGACCGCAGCCTGCTCAGCCTCGGTGCGGGTCTCATCCACGGTGACGCAGAAGGCATCCTCGGGAGAGTTGGAGATCCAGGTGGTCTCGCCGTCACCGAAGGGAGGCAGCGTGGCAACGACCTTGGAGGCATCGCCGGTGGCAGTGGTGATGGCATCGGCCAGCATACCGCCGTTCCAGTTGCCGGCCAGGCACATAGCAGCCAGACCGTCGGTCATGTAGGCAGCGGCATCCTCTTCCAGTGCGGCTGCAGAGCCTTCCAGGAAGTAAGGAGCGATCTGATCCATCCGCTCCACCAGACCGGGAACACCGGCCCAGTCGAAGGTGCCGTTCTTAAAGTCTTCCTGATAGGCCTTGACAGCGTCGGCATCGTTGAGCAGGTTGGCAAGGACCAGCTCCAGGATCATCCAGGAGGTGGTGGTCTTACCGGCAGCGGTGACCAGAGGAGCGGCATCGGTCTTTGCTTCGATATCGGCGCAGCACTGCATCAGCTCATCCCAGCTTGCGGGAGGCTCGGTCCAGCCGGCCTCCTCGAGGATGGCCATGTTGTAGAACATGCAGGAGAAGGCAGCGCCCTGGCACATACCGACCAGCTTGCCGTCCTTGGTGTAGGCATCCTTGTAGGTGTCAGCCATAAGGGCTGCACATTCCCAATCGGTCAGATCCACCAGCATATCACCGGCGACCATGGCATCCATATTGGGGGTGTTGTTGCTCTGGATCACATCGGGCAGGTCGTTGGCAGCGATACGGGAGGCCAGGAAGGTGTTATCCTCGCCAAGGCCAACATGCTCGACTTCGATCCAGGGATGTTCTTCTTCAAATTTTTCTTCCAGCGCATCCCATGCGTCAGCCCAGTCTACCTGTGCGATCCAGACTTCGATGGTGGCTTCTTCGTGCTCTTCAGGAGTTTCTTCAACGGTGGTCTCGGTGGTCTCGGTGTCAGGGGTAGTCGTCTCGGTCGTTTCTTCCGCAGCGCCGCAGGCGATCAGGCTGAAGGCCATCACCAGAGCAAGCAACAGGGCGATCCACTTTTTCATCATTTGATATTCCTCCTTAAAATTATGTTTCACGGTTTTTTACAGGCCGTAAACTGTTCCCAGCTGACGGGCATGGGCCTTATATTCCTCAAACAGAGCCGCGTATTCCTTCGCACGCTCCGGATCGGGCATCAGCACACGCTCCCGCACAGCCAGCCGTTCATATCCTTCCTCGGCATCCCGATAGATCCCGCATCCCGTACCTGCCAGAACAGCAGCGCCCACACAGGCCAGATCCGCCACTTCGGGGATCCGCACAGGTAAGTTCGCGATGTCCGCCACCATCTGGCACCAGAGGGTGCTCTTGGATGCGCCTCCTGCAAGCTTCAGGCCTTCCCTGGAGGGCTTCGTCTTGAACGAGGCCATCTTCCAGACTACCTGGAACGCAACACCTTCCATAATGGCACGGGCAATATCAAAACGGTCGTGGGAAAGATCCAGACCGATGAAGGACGCTTTTTCAAAGCGCACAGTCTCTGAGCTCTGGCCTGCAAAGGGATAGAAGAACAGGCCATGGTCCGCCGCCCGGCGCTTGGCGACTTCTTCGTTGATCACATCAAAGCCCAGCTGCTCTCCATTGGGGCCAACAGCCAGATTCCTTCTCAGCCACTCCAAACACACACCGCCGGAGGACAGGGACCACAAAGAGCCCCATTTGCCGGGCACAGCCGCGATGGACTGGGCAAGGCCGGATTCGAAATCGGACTCATCACCGATGGCGGTGACGACCCAGCAGGTGCCGGAGCCGATCAGGATATCACCGGCATTGCAGGCACCGGCGCCAAGGGCCACAGCGTACTGATCGTGGGCGCCTGCCACCAGGACACAGTCGGTGGAAAGACCCAGCTCCTCCGCAGCGGCCTCTGTCAAATTGCCGATCACCTCACCGGAGCGGACCAGCTTGGGCAGCTTCTCCTCCGTGATACCGGCAAATGCCAGCAGCTTTTCATCATACCTGCCTGTTTTGATGTCGATCAGCTGGTTGATACCGGCATCGGACAGATCCACAGCGGCGATCCCCGTCATCTTCAAAGACACATAGTCGGGAACAGACAGGAACTGCGCCGTTTTTTCAAAGTTCTCCGGCTCGTTGTTCTTCATCCAGCGGATCTCATTGGCAAGCAGTGCGTTGCCCAGCCGCCAGCCGGTGGTCTCATACATATAGTCCGCAGGACCGACTTCCTTCAGGAACTCTTCTTTTTCCTGTGTGCAGCGGGCATCGTTCCACACCATGGCGGGACGGACAGGCTTGCCCTGCGCATCCACAGCCGCCAGCGTGCCGCCCTGCAAGGACAGGGAGATCGCCGCCACATTCCTGCCGATCTCGGGATCGGAACAGACCTCACGGACCGTCTCGACCACGGCACGCCACCAATCCTCAGGGTCCTGCTCGCTCCAGCCTACCTGCGGGGTTGACAGGCCGTAGGGACGGTAGGCATGGCCCAACAGCACACCATCCTCACAGAACAGCAAAGTCTTGGTGCCGGTGGTGCCGACATCGATGCCCAATAGATAACGCTTCATAGATACGCCTCCGGGAATTTGATAACTTATAGGCTTATTTTAATCGTTTTGGCCTTCCTTGTCAACGCATTTTGACCGTTTCGTTCAATATCTGTGTGTTCTCACAAAAATCCCATTCCTATTTTGGAAGATGCTATAAGGCACTCTTTTCGATCTGCAAAACAGGACAAAAAGCTCCCTCTTCGAGGGAGCTTTTACAGCAGTTCATTCTTCCGTATCACAAAGATAAGCGGCGTAGTCTTTTTTCAGATGCTCTTTCATGAGCCTCTTTGCTTCGGCGGCATCGCCCTTTGCCACAGCCTCCGCAATGGCGCGGTGCTCTTCCACGCCCTGCCGGTAGATCTCCTCCGTCAGGCTCTCCAGCACGCGCATACTGCGCAGCTGCCCCGCCGCAGACTGGTAAAAGCCCTCCAGCACCACATTGTGAGACATCCGGGCCAGCTCCATATGGAACGCGTGTCCCGCTGTCATCAGACTGAAACGGTCCTTCTTCTCCGCCATGCGATCGACCAGAAAGCGCAGATGGAGCTTTTCATCCTCCGATGCCTGCCCTGCAGCCAGCGCCGCCATCTGCGGCTCCAGGATATATCTGGCCTGCACCAGATCCTGCAGATGCTCCCGGTCGCCCATGATCGCGGCCAGAGCTCTCGTCTGCAAAATAGTCGGGGCATTCTGCGTCACATAGGTCCCGGAGCCTGCCTTGGTGCGGAGCAGTCCCGCCAGCTGCAGGCTTCGGACAGCCTCCCGCACCGTGGAGCGGCTGACATCGAACTCCTTTGCCAGCTCCGCCTCCGGCGGCAGCCGTTCCCCCGCTCTCCACTGCTCAGCACGGATGCGCTCCGTCACACGGTCCGCTACATCCTCATAGAGCTTGACACGGAAAATGGGATCGCTCATTTCGTCATATCCACACGGGTGACATCCACACCGGCCTTTTCGATCTTCTCCAGCACCAGACCGGCCAGCGCCACATCCAGCATGCCGGTACCGATGATCTGGGCATAGATGCGGTCATCGGGATCCGTCCTTGCGGGCATCTTGCCTGCCAGCACCTCGGAGATGCGGATATCGAAGGAATTTTCATCGATCTCGCCCATCTCGGCCAGCTCCTTGACATTGCCTCTGTGCAGGCTCTGACCCACCTGATCGACGGCGATCTTGTCGGCCTTGCGGACAACATCGAAGGAGGTCTCACGGAAGGAGCCCATAGTCATGACCAGAGAGCCCTTCTTCAGCCAGGGCTCTTCCACCAGATCGGCATTGGCATTGGTGATGGTGATGATGACATCGGCGCCGCGGCAGCCTTCCTCGTTGGTCTTGCACTTGACGAACCTGAAGGGAGCATCGGGGAAGCGGGCGATGAAGCGGTCCATGGCTTCCTCAGAGATATCGCAAAGTCTGATCTCCTTCATATCCAGCACCTTGCTCATGCACAGCAGGCTGTAGTACGCCATAAGGCCCGTACCGATCAGAGTGATGACCTCGGTGGAGGAGGCCAGCAGCTTTGTCATGATCGCAGGCTGAGCACCGGTGCGGGCATCATTGATGAAATCGCCGGAGACCAGCGCACGCAGGATACCGGTCCTGGGATCGGTGACCAGCAGGTTGGCCTTGATATAGGGCAGGCCCAGGGCACGGTTGCCGTCGTAGCCGCCCACGACCTTGATACCGGCCACATCCATGGGGCCGATGTAGGCAGGCATGGAGTTGAACCAGCCGGCCACGCCCAGCTCGGACATATCGGTGGTGATCTTGTTGGGCATGACCACATTGCCCTCGCCGTACCATCTCCAGGTCTTTTCGACACAGTCGATGACATCTTCGATGCTGAGATACTTCTTGACAGTTTCTTCGCCAATGATCATGGCTCTCTGTTCGATCATATGTAACGCTCCTTAAGTGAACATATTTTTGGATGATACCATTATCAAAGAAGTTTCTGTCAAAGTCAAGTGGCAAAGCTGTCTGTTTTGCAGTCAGCTTGGATCTGACGGCGTAAATACAGCAGGGCTGCCAGATTCGGCAGGCACATGAGCCCGATGCACACATCCGCCGCAGCCCACACATAGGAAAGCTCCATGGTCGCACCCAGAACGGCAAAAAACGCATAGCAAACGCTGTAGCCTCCGGCCCCGGACGGCCCCCATAAATATTCTGCACAGCGGCAGCCGTACATCTGCCAGCCGATCAGGGTCGCCAATGCCAGAGAGGCGCAGATCAGGGCGCAGATCGTCGGTGCCCATGGACCAAAAACAGTCGAAAGCGCCTCTGCCGCCAGCTCGACCCCGGCCGCGCTCCCATAGGGGATCGGCACACCGCTGAGCAGTACGGCGAAGGCCGTCAGCGAGCATAGGACGATCGTATCGAAAAACACCTCGAAGATCCCGAGCAGCCCCTGCGCATGGGCTCCAAGGGCAGATCCCGCATGGGCGATCGGCGCAGAGCCCATACCGGCTTCATTGGAGAACACACCACGGGAGATGCCCCACCGCACAGCCTGCCGCAGACCGATGCCCGCGCCGCCCCCAAGGACGGCCCGGGGAGAGAACGCACCAACAAGGATGTCCGTCAGGACCTGTCCCAGACCGTGCCGCCGGAGCACGATCACCGCCAGCATGGAAACGATATAGAGCCCCGCCATGAGCGGCACCAGCTTTTCTGTGATCCGCCCGATGCATTTGATCCCGCCCACCGTCACGAGCCCCACCAGCACTGCGGACCCGATCCCTGCGGCCAGCGCGACCGAGCGAGGCTCCGCCATGGGCATGGCGGCGATGAGCGAAGCTGCGATCGTATGGGTCTGGGTCATGTTCCCCATACAGACAGATGCCAAAACAGCAAAGAACGCGAACACAGACGCCAGCCACCTGTACTGCTCCCCCATGCCAAGGCGGATGTAGTACATAGGCCCGCCTTTTCCATCCCGTGTACAATATCGCTTCGCCAGCACCACCTCGGCATATTTCGTCGCCATACCCAAAAAGGCCGCCGCCCACATCCAGAACACCGCGCCCGGTCCTCCCAGCGCGATCGCACCCAGAACACCTGCGATATTCCCTGTTCCGACCGTAGCCGCCAGCGCTGTGCAGACGGCGCGGAAGCCGGAGCGGTCGCCGCTCCGGAGGCTCTCCCCCATCTGTCCGACCGCCGCCGGGAGCTTTCGCACCTGTACGAAGCGAGTCCTCACCGTCATCACGACGCCCACCGTCAGCAGCAGCACCATCATAGGCACGCCCCAGAATAGCTCCGCCAGCTTCTCCATCTCATCACCTCACAGACAGTGTATGTCTGTGCGTACTCAAAAAGAAACCTCTCTCTGAGATCGTTCGACCTGAGAGAGAGGTGATAAGGTTTATGTCACGCGGTCAGCTCACGCAGGAGCTCCACCAGCTCTTCCAATAAGTTTGCGCCGATCACGGTGTGGAAGATCTGCGCGCAGATCATAGACACAGCAAAGAATACCAGACACAGGATAAGCCCCACGACAGAGCATGTCCTGCCCGCTTTTGCCGTAGCAAGTCTTTCTTCGCTTTTCTCCTTCGCGCTCAAAATGATGCCGATCACACCAAGGACTGCACCGGCCAAACGCAGACCGAGCCCAAACACGCCGCAAACGATGGAGATGATGCCCAATACCAAAGATGCAGCTGCCATACACTACCTCACATAATAGGGGTTGGGCTTGAACAGCAAGACCAGACAGTCGATGAACCAGCCGATACCAAACAGTCCAAATGTGATCAGATACACGATACCCAAGCCAACACGGCCCTCGTAGAACTTGTGGACACCCAAATAACCAAGGAACAGACACAGGAAAAAGGCGACCCATTTGTTCTTCGTCCGCACGCCCAGTGCCGCAGCATTGATGGTATTTGTGTTGGTATTCGTATTGGTGTTCGCGTTGTTGATCACGATGCTGGGCTGCTCAGCTTTTTTTATCTCCTCCACCTGACAGCCGCACTGCGGGCAGATCACAGCGGCTTCCGCGATCTTCGCGCCGCAATGCTTGCAGAATTTCGTTTTCTGCTGCACTTCGGGCGTTGCAGTTGTTGTGTTGTCCATGTCTATCTCTCCTTAACTATAATTATGTAGTCTAAATAAGACTATATAATTATAATATACTAAAACCATTTCTGTCAAGTTAAACTATACCTATAAATGAGGTGATAATATTGGCAGATGAGATCAAGATCACAAAAAAGAATCCTCGCAAGGGTGACGATGGCTATAAGATCGTCTCTGTTCGCATGAAGGATGAACTGATCGCACGGCTCGACAAGCTGTCCGAAGAATCCAACCGCTCCCGAAATGAACTGATCAACCTTTTGCTCACAGCCGCCGTAGACATCGTAAAGGTCGAAGAGAACGAATAAAAGAGATGCACCGGGTGCATCTCTTTTATCCATATATATGGGGCAGCCGCGCTGTTCATCCAAACAGCGCGGCCTGTATTTTATCTTCTGTTCACGCCATCGGGTTCGTGTTCGAGGAGGGGTGCAAGGTATCCCTGCGCCTGCAGGGCTTCCTCGATGGCATCCAAGGTCGCTTCATCCCCGGCTGTGACGGTATGGTAGTGATATTCATCGGTGATGAGCATCAAAGGCGCAGAGCTGCTCTCTGCCAGACGCTTCAGGAATGCCGCCACATCCCGGCGGGAGCTGAGCCCCAGTTGTCCGCGCACCTCCCCATAGACGCTGTGGCAGACGAACACATCCTCCACTCTGCCGCCTAGATCTACGATCTGCTGCAGCTCGTCCTGCGTCCGCTCCGTGCCGTGGCGGACCTTGAACACCCGTCGGCAGGGCGTTTCTTTCTTCAAAAGCACATAGCCCTGATAGGTCGAGACGATCTCGAAGTCCGTTCCGGCCCGCAGCAGCGCCATATCCTGCACCACGATCTGACGGCTGACACCAAGGAGCCCGGCCAAGGCTGACCCGGACAGAGGCTCCTCATGCTCCTGCAGGAGCCTCAAGATCTTCGCTCTTCTTTCTTCTGCTTTCATCCTGCCACCTCACTTTACACTTGTATATCTATCATACTCCATTTGTAAAAAAATTGCAATATCTCTCCAAACATGGTATGATCGTTTTATCACACAGGAAAGGTGTTTGCTATGAAAACTGCCATCATCACCGGCGCATCCTCCGGTCTGGGCGAAGCGTTCGTCCGCCAGATCGGGTCGCTGTTCCCCGAGATCGAAGAATACTGGCTGATCGCACGACGGGCGGAAAAATTGGGAGCCCTGACAGTAGACGGCGTGAAGCTGCGCGTCCTGCCGCTGGATCTGACATCCGAAGACTATCTTCCCGCCCTACAGGAACATCTGGCAAGATCCGCGCCCGCAGTCAGTCTCCTGATCAACTGTGCGGGCTGCGGATATTTAGGCAACTTCCATGAGAGCGAGCTTTCGGAGCAGTTCAGGATGCTGGATCTGAACATCCGAGCCCTGAGCGCTGTGACCCATGCGGTGCTCCCCTTCATGCCGGACGGCGGGAAGATCATCAATATCTCCTCGATCGCATCCTTCGTCCCCAATGTGCGTATGACGGTCTACAGCGCCACCAAGGCCTATGTGTCCTTCTTCTCCAGAGGACTGCATGAGGAGCTGAAGCCCAGAAGGATCTCCGTCACCGCAGTCTGTCCCGGCCCCATGGCTACGGAATTCATCCAGAAAGGCCGCATCAAGGGCCACTCCAGGACCTTCGATGTGCTCCCCTACTGTGACCCCGAAAAGGTGGTCAAGGGCGCACTGCGGGCGGCAAAGAAAGGCAGAGCCGTCTACACGCCCCATCCTTTTTATAAGTTCTACCGCGTGATATCCAAACTGATACCGCAAGCGATCTTGCTTCATGCGGCGAAAACTTGAGCCGACAAAGCCTCCCTTTCCCCAAGGGAGGCTTTCTGTCTGTTGCAAAAGTTCAATTTTCTGTTGCAAGTTTTTCTTTTTTTCTGTATAATGCAGATAAGTTCAATTTTCATTGAGGTAGCTTTATGGAAAGTTCAATTTTCACTAAAAGATTCAATTCTCTTTTGAAAGCTAAGAACATGAAGCAGGTGGATCTGCTCCGTCTGGCAGAAGCCCGGGGCGTCAAGCTGGGCAAGAGCCAGCTTTCCCAGTATCTCTCCGGCAAGACCCTGCCGCGGAAAGATATGCTCCGCTTTCTGGCATCAGCGCTGGAAACAGACATAGACTTTCTTCTGGGCAAGGATATGCCCATCTGTGAAACTCCTCCGAAAGGTGATGATACCATGAGAACATTCAACAAATCCTCCAAGCTGGAGAATGTCCTTTACGATGTACGAGGCCCTGTTGTGGACGAAGCCGCCCGCATGGAAGAGGCCGGTGCGCAGGTCCTGAAGCTGAACATCGGCAACCCCGCCCCCTTCGGCTTCCGCGCCCCCGATGAAGTCATCTTCGATATGCGCCGCCAGCTGACAGAGTGCGAGGGCTATTCCCCCTCCAAGGGCCTGTTCGCCGCCAGAAAGGCGATCATGCAGTATGCCCAGCTGAAAAACATCCCCAATGTGACCATGGAGGATATCTACACCGGCAATGGCGCCAGCGATCTGATCAATCTGGCGCTGCTGGCACTTTTGGATTCCTGAGATGAAGTCCTCATACCTTCCCCCGACTATCCTCTGTGGACGGCATGCGTGACTCTTGCAGGCGGCAGGCCTGTGCATTATATCTGCGACGAAGCCTCTGAGTGGTATCCTGATATCGAGGATATGCGGAAAAAGATCACCGCAAAGACTAAGGCGATCGTCATCATCAACCCCAATAACCCCACCGGTGCACTGTATCCCAAGGAGGTCCTGCAGCAGATCGTGGACTTGGCAAGAGAGCATCAGCTTATGATCTTCTCCGATGAGATCTACGACCGCCTCGTCATGGACGGTCTGGAGCATATCTCCATCGCGTCTCTTGCTCCCGACCTGTTCTGCATCACCCTCAGCGGTCTTTCCAAATCCCACATGGTGGCAGGCTTCCGCGTGGGCTGGATGATCCTCAGCGGCAATAAAAAGCTGGCAAAGGACTACATCGACGGTCTGAATATGCTGGCCAATATGCGCCTTTGCTCCAATGTGCCTGCCCAGTCCATCGTGCAGACCGCCCTTGGCGGCTACCAGAGCGTCAAAAACTATCTGGTGCCCGGCGGCAGACTGTACGAACAGCGTGAGTTCGTCTACAAGGCCCTCAATGACATCCCCGGCATCACCGCCGTGAAGCCCAAGGCGGCGTTCTACATTTTCCCCAAGATCGATACCAAGCGCTTCAACATCACTGACGATGTGCAGTTCGCGCTGGACTTCCTGCGGGAGAAGCATGTGCTTCTGATCAACGGACGCGGCTTTAACTGGCATGAGCCGGATCACTTCCGCGTGGTGTATCTGCCCCGTGTGGAGGTCCTGACCGATGCCATGGGCAAGCTGAAGGATTTCCTGTCCACCTACCGCCAAGGCTGATAACAGATGATAAGACCGCGAGCCCTTGCAGGGCTCGCGGTCTTATCATCTCAGCGGTGGAGACCTATCATCCACCGCGGCTCTTGCGGATGGCAGCGGAGAGCGCTTCATCGGAGAGCCTTCTCAGGCGTGCCAGTTCTTCCGTGGAGATGTCCATGCCGAAGGCTGCCAGCTGCCGCCTGTAGACCACAGTGTTTGGATGGTAGCGGGGATCTTCCCAGATAAAAAGATCGTCGCCGCCAAAGTACCGCACGATGGCAGCCGCCATGGCGGTGCTCCTCGACTGTCCGCTGTCACAGGACACACAGATCCGCCCGGCATTTTTGTTCCTTTGCAGGAACGCCAGCACCTGTCTGCCATGTTCCTCGGTGAACACCTTTGGGTCGCGCGCGTTCAGGGTATCATGGACATCCAATATCAAAGTATCGTCCAAGTACGCCCACTCCTCACAGCCCTCCGCGTTGGCTGTCAGAAAAATGCCTGTCGTCTCACAGGTCGGCACCTCCTGCCGCAGGAGCATCTGCAATCTCTTATACGGATAGATCAAGATCTCAGGGATCAAACTGCCACCTCCGATCCATATCGCCTTTCTGGATATATCAACTATACTTGAGGCCAGCCCTATTTTCAACCTCTTTTTCCGTTATTGGTCTGTCGGGCCGACAAATCTGCAGTATATACCGTGCCGCACCAATGACCGTGGCCGAGATATCCCTCAAGGCTCTCTGGATCAAGATTCCCGCAGGCACCATTTTTGAAACGCCTTTGGAACATGGACATCCACCAACGACGGACAGCCCCAGAAAGAACATCGGGATATCTCCACGAGCCCATCGGAGAGCCGAAGCTTCATAAGCTTCTCACAATTGCCGAATGCGAATGTTCCCACCTTCGTCACAGAGTCTGCCATGTACACTTCCGCCAGCTTGGGGCAATCCATAAACGCCTCGACTTCGATGGACCTGACACCCTCCGGCACATGGAGTTTTTTTATGCCGCTGTTTGCAAATGCCTGTGTATCGATGACAGTCGGTGCAGGCTCCGGCAGCAGTTCTGCCAATTCGATACAATCCGCAAAAGCACGCCTTCCGATCTTGAAGAGCTCCTGAGGGAATGTAACTTCGCGCAATTCCAAGCAGGAAAAGCACAGGCCCGGTGCCACTTCTGTCAGCTTGGGAGGAAGCGTCAACGATCGAATACCGGTCTCGGCAAAGGCATAGTCACCAAGTCTCTCGATGCTGTCAGCCAAGACCACGGATGTCAGTTCACGCCTTCCCACGAAAGCATAGGACGCGACCGAGGTACATCCCTCTTCGATCACTACTTCATGAAACTTGAGTGCCGCCCAGGGGAAGGGCTTTTCCTCCCACATATCGCCCATCCCGGTGACGATCAGTCTGCCCTCCGGTGTACAGGTCCAGAACAGTGCGTCTCCGCACCGGCCTGTAAGTGCCGTTTTATCCATACAGACCCTCCTTTCCGTCGTTTTATCGTATATCCCAAGTTTACCATGCGACCCCTATTGGGGGGAGGGAAGCAACTTAGAACCGTCTTTTTTATCCTGCAAATAAAACAGGGCCGTCTATTGACGGCCCCAGGGGGTGCTATGAGGTCAGGGATCAGGCGTACACGACACCCTCTTCCTCCTCGCAGACAGCCTCTTCTTCGTAGTTTTCTTCGAGGTCAGATGTTTCTTCCTCTTCGCAAGCTTCCACAGTCTCAGCGGGAGCCTTCAGTCCCAGCTTCACCAGCAGGTCGTTCACCATGCGCACACACTTCACCAGAAGTGCACGGGCGGCGCGGCCGGCCTCTGCCGCCTTCATCTTGATCGTGACGCCCAGACGGGTCTCATCGAGACCTGCAGGCAGCATAGCATCGATGGTCTCGACCACCAGGATCATGGCGCTGATCGCACCCAGGATCAAGAGACCGGATGTGACGGTGAGACCGGCGGCAGGCGCAAGGATCAACAGAACAAAGCCACCCAGACAGATACGGCCAAGGGCATTGATCGCCGCTTCTTGATCGAATTTGAAGGCAGCCTTCTGGGAGCAGTAGTGATCCACCTCAGAGGCGAAGCACACCATGGCAGTCAACTGCTCATCCGTCATCTCGCCCCACTCTTCGGGCAGCTTGTCTGTAGCCTTCAGGTTCAGGACCGCGGCGGCCGCCAGAGTCTGACGCAGGGGCAGCTCGGACTCAGACACTTCATAGATGTCGGCGTTGCCTTCGCTGCGGACCTTTGCGAACTGGGTCAGGACACAGTGTGCCACGACACGACTCAGGCCATGGACATCCAGTGCAGTACCTGCCAGCTCCAGATCCTCAGCTTCTTCTTCGGGCAGCTGCGCCTTCAGTTCCTCGCCCAGAGCTGCCAGCAGCTGGGTCGCCCAGCTGTGCATGGTCTGTTCATCGAGCTCCAGACGGTCGACCTCAGCTTCCAGTTCCTCGGGGGTCATAGCCTTGTAGGCCTCGGCCTGTTCGCGGGTCTGCTCGGTCAGTGCCTTCACGCGGGCCACTTCGACCGCGATCTCTTCCTGGGTCATCTCACGGTCCTGAGACACCAGTCTTGCCAGCGCCTCATCAAAGGTCGCTCTGCTCATGTCACCAAGGCCAAGCTTCACACGCTGGGCGATCACAGCAGTCATCTTTTCGTTCTTCATTGTTTTGTCCTCCTTTTGTGTCGTTGGTGGTTTGCTTTCCATGGCTCCATCTTACACCATCGATCCATATTTTTCGAGGTAAGCGATCTGGAGATCCGGCCTTTTTGAAATATTTTCAAAAAGCTGTACATCACAGTTCTCTGGACAGCTCCCGATCCATGTACATGCCGATCCAATGGAACAGTCTCTCGTCATACTTATGGGTGAACTGATTCGGTTTTTTCAGGCACAGAGGATCCATTTTCTTTTCCTTCGCATGATCGTAGGGCTCCATATTTTTCTTCACGACTGCGCCCGCACAGAACCGATCTTTGGATATCACACCGCCACCGTTTGCCGCGATATGCTGCTTCTCCATGACCGTGCAGTAGCCCTGTGCCGCCAAACGCAGGGTCTTGGGCACGCGGGCATCCACACTGGTACCATAACGATTCACAACATCTTCCATCTTTGCCTTGGCTTCCTGCTGATCGACTGTAGTCCGCACGCCCGGGAGACCGCCCATCTCGATGGCAAGATTTTTGGCAAGGTGGTTGATGTCCGAGCCGGTCATAAAGCGCGGCAGTTCTTCACTGCCCATGCAGATCTCCACCATCTCGCCGGCGAGCTTATCATCTACGCCGATGAAATGCCGCTCAAGATGGTGCTTCATGATATCCCTGCACTCCAGATAGCAGGGCAGCATCATGGTAAAGATCGCATCGATCCTGCCAAATCTGGTAAATTCGGGCGGGAGCTTGCTGATGTCATTGGCAGTCGCAACGATGAACACCGTCTTCTTCATCTCCTGCATGAACTCCAGCAGTTTGCCGAACAATCTCTGCGTCACACCGGAATCCCCGCTTTTGCCGTCGGCACCGCTGAAGGCCTTTTCGACCTCGTCGATCCAGAGGACACAGGGCGCACCGGCGATCTGCAGATCCTCCATGACCTCATCCATGCCCTTTTCACTTTCGCCCACCAGACTGCCAAGGACACGGCTCATCTCCAGCTTCACCAGCGGCAGCTCCAGTACCCGCGCAACGGTCTTGGCCGTCAAAGACTTGCCCGTACCGGGAAGGCCCAGAAGCACCATGCCCTTGGTCAGGTCATCCGGCTTGGCATCGTCTGTCCTCAGGATATTCTTCTTCTGTACTTTCATCCAGTTCTCTACAGAGGCCACACCGTTCGTCGGGCTCTGAGGCACCTCCAGGCACTGCAGCTTGCCGTGACGCTCCAGGCGTTTCTGCTTCTCTCTGACGATGAACTTTTCCGCCGTCTCCCGCATCTTCAGCTTATCATATCTATTCTGTTTTTCGCCATACGCGATCTGTGCCAGCACAGCGCGCACATCCCGCTCTGTAAAACCGGCAAAACGGTTTTGATACCATCGTACCGTATCGTCATCCCATTTTTCCCCCGGGCACTGCTCGCTCAGGAGGGCACGAAAGTCCTTCGTTTCCAATGCAGGGAGCTTCACATACTGTGTATATGGCTCCAGCATGGCAGGGAGCTTCAGGCGGCTCCCAAAGACCACCGCACAGTGCTTGGGCGCAAAGCTGCCGTTGAACAGATACTGCTGCAGCATCCGTTCCGCATAGTCCAGCAGATAGGCCGTCTGTTTCTCACTCAAAGAGCCCTTCGTATCTGCCCCCAGATATAACACGGTCTTTTTTTCAGGAGAAAGAAGCTCATCCCATGCGGCTTTCTTTCCATCCCAGATCTGCAGATCGACGAACCGTTCACTGTAGAGATTCGATTCGCCGCTCGACGCGCTGTCCTCTGCGACCTTGAGAAAAGCGTTCATCATCACGCATGCCATCTGTTCGTAGTCATCCGTTGCCAGATGGATGATCGGCCTATACCGAAGCAGCGCCAGCGCCCTTGCTACATCGGGGATCATATGTTTATATACGCTCATCGTTCCCCTCCTTAGAAGCCTGCATATACGGAGCGGCCGATCGACAGTGCCAGCGCCTCCAGATATGCCTTGGGAACACCGAAGGCATCTTCTATCCACCGATCGTGCAGTTTCTTCTTCAGCTCTTCATATGTCTGATCTTCGATATCTTTGCGAGCATTAGCCTTTTTCAGTTCTTTTACGATTCGATTTCTTCTACCCTGCCCGAGCTCAAGATCCAGAGAATCCTTGGTATCGATGTCAAAGATCGTCGCAATAATAGCCCACACAAGAACCAACGGCCAAATGATCATGATCACCCAGTCACTGATATTCCCGCAAAGACTCGACACGACCTTCTTCACAGTGCCCGTCAATGTATCCACCGGGAACTGGACATCGGGGAGCTCCCACCGGGCACGATTCGCATCTGTATGATACAGTTCGTTCATCACTTCCGAGATGATCTTCTGGAAGTCCGCCTTCTTTGCAGCAGCCGCCGCTGCTGCTGCAGACTTTCCTTTTTCATCAAGGGTATCTTTATGCTCCTGCTGTTCCATTATGGGCATCACCATCCCGAGCAGATCGCGGCCGGTCTTCTTGCCTTTCTCCGCAGCCCACGCCTCTGCCTTCGGCAGGAGGATCTGATTCATCAGATAGGGGTAAAGTTTCTCAGCAGCCTTTCTTGCGATCCCATCGCACAGCCCCTCCGACGCTTCTTTCAGGCGGTCTTCCAGCGCCGGAACGACCTTGAGTACCGCCAGTGCCTTTGCGTAATACTGCAGCATACCACAGGGAACAGCTTCATCGATCAGCTTGTCATTGATCTCATCGGGATACACCTTTTCCGCCCCCCAGACTTCCCGGGCATAGGCTCTGATCGCATCCGCCGCAGGCGTCATTCTGGCTGCGCCGCCGGTGATCAGCACGCAATCCACATTCCCGATCTTTAGTTCCGCACCGGCATCTGCCAGAAACTTCTTCAGATGCTCCGTATAGGATGCCGTATGGCTCTGGTTGCTGTCGATCGTATCGGTCTCAAACACCTGCGCAGCCACTGCGCGGTTGAGATCGCCGGGCTTGATCGAGCAGCTCATCTCTTTGACATAGATCTCCTGCTCCTTTGTGCCCTCGGGCCAGAACTTTTCCTTGATCGCACGGATATCAAAGAGCAGGCTCTTGGGATCCACATTGGTGCCGGAGCTTGCTGCCGCGATCTTCGCCAGAAGGAGATCCACCTGACCGCCGCCCAGGCGAACGGACGCATCCCGATGGGCAGCACCGGACTGCAAGACAGTCTTATCGATGTATGTGATATCCGCAGAATAGGCACCCAGATCGATGATCGCGATCTTCTCCATCCTGCCGATGTCATGCCACAGATTCAGGGCATAGACGATCGCCGCGTTGGATTCGCTCATAGTCAGAACATCGCCGACACCGGTGGCTTCTTTGACGATCGCCTCAAGATTGGTGCGAGCCTCCTTTGCCTTCCAGTCTGCTGAATCCGGATGGCCTACCAGCACCAGAACATCAGAGCTATTGTAGCCTTTCAGCACCTCATTCTGCCCCCAGATATTCTTATACAGGGCACGGATGTAGTCCACGAGCAATTCCTTTCTGGAGCGATAGCTCTCACTGCCCGCATCGTTTTCCGCACGAATCGCCGTCTTCAGATTTTGATCGGTGGGCACACACTTATAATTGGAGTATCGGCGCTGGCACATCTGTGCCGCCTTACCGATCTTGATCATCCCATCCGTATCATAGCCGATCACCGACCAGCAGGAATAAGGGTCGCCGCCACGGAGCTTGTTGACCCGCAGAAGCTGCGTCTCACCCATGCCGCCGTCATCCACGACCGCCCATGCCGCACTACAGTTGCCGCCACCCACATCCAGCGCGATCACGGCTTTATAGCTGCCGGAAAGTCTCAGTGCCTCCGCAAAGGTGATCTCGTTCTCCTCAAACAGATACCGGGCGATCTGATCTCTTACTTTATGCATTCTGTTTCCTCCTTTGTTTTTATCGAAAAGCACAGTCGCTTTACAGCCTCAGTCTAGCAAAAAGCCAACTGACTGTCACGGTAAGCGATCTGGAATATCTGTCCCCGGAGCCGGGACCTCCACATCTTCTGCAGCTCCCGGAAGCTCCGCCTCTGCCTGAGGCACCCGCGCTTCTTCCCACAACCGGGGATACTCCTGCTCCAGATCCTGACACAGATCATCCGACAGGGTTTTCAGCTCCGATCGCAGCAGCCCCCGCACCTGTCCGGCCCATGCCCGCAGATCGCAGCGGCTCATACCGCGCAGGTCTCGCAGTGCCCGGAACAGTGCCTCATATGGTGTCTGCTCCAGAGGCATTTGCAGAGTGATAAAGCGGGATCTCAGCGCATCCAGAGAGCAGTCTGTCTGCGGAGTGCTCTGTGTGGGGACAGCATTGCTCTGTTCATACAGTTCCTCCAGCTCTTCCATCGTCTGCGAAAAATATCCGCTGTAAACATCCAGTTTCCCGTCATTTCCCACATCGGCATTTTCCAGCATGATGCACAGTAAGGCCAGCAGACCGGTCTCAGAGAGCATTTTTTTATTCAGGTCATGGATCCATCGAGCTTTTGCTTCACGCCGCTGCAATTCCTTGCCGGTCCTTATCCGGCATTCCTCCAGGATCTTCTGCAGCCGCTCCATGCGAATTATAAGCTCCTGCCTCATCCTCTTTTCATCGTATGGCATCCCCTCGGGCATGCGGCATTCCCGAACTCGCGCAAGACCGTCAACAATAGTCTCTTTGCCGTTCAGTTTGTTCGTCCGCTTCTTTGCAGGGACAAAGGTATGATACTTTTCCAAAAGCAGCAGGGTCTGCCGATATTCCTCCCGTGTCATCACAGGGGCTGCCGCGGGCTTCTTTGCGTAGTCTGACCGACCGTTTCCGCGAATGCCGGTCGGCTTTCCGGCTTCTCTTTTCTCCTCATTCTCCCAATTCTGTGGGCGAATGAACTGTTCTTTGACCTTTTGGAATAAAGAAGTCTCCTTCTCTTCTCCCACATTTTTCTGCTTCCGATCTCCGTAGCTCACGGATGATTCCTCCTTTACGCACCGGAAAACCTGCCGGCCGGCGTGATCGAATAAGTGTGACCACTGCGCTCGATTCGCTCTGCCGCATCTCCATCATCCTCGGGGAAGCCAGCCAGCATACAGCGGATCACATCCTCTTTACTGTATGTCCCTTCATCGGATGCAAGCACCTTGCCGCTGCGATCCAGCAGAAGGATCACATCTTTCTCCGTTTTCGCGGCAGCACAGATGTCCTCCGCCTTGGCCAATCCCAGCAGATTGGAGGTCACAGTCCCATTCTTATGTACTGCGGCATATGCACCTTGCATCGTATAGATGCCCACGACATCCTGCACAGTCAGATAGTCATCACCATCGCGTACCCGTGCTTCTCCACCCCGGACACGGCAGAGATATCCTTTGTCCTGCACGGCAAAGTCCTGCACACCCGACATATTGTTTTCCGCACTCTCTTTTTTGTTGCTGCCGTCCACACGGCAGTAGACGAACTTATCCCCCTGCGCAGCCGCGACCCAATCACCGTTGGAGCGAAGGCCGCCTCTGATACAGGTCGCCGTTCCCCCAATGGCCCACGCGGTGAGCTGCCCACCGGCAGGTATCTTGACGGTACCGATCGCGATGCCATCCTCAGTCTCTTTGAGTTCCACAGTCTTTGCCACATCTGTATGATTGCAATATACCTGCACCCTCATATCGCCCGCAGACAGATCGTGCTGCCGAAAGTACAAGATATCAGGGATCTTACCGCCAATGTCCACATCGGTTTTCCATCTGGAGCGCATGGCCTTTTGCAGCCGATTCGGAAAGTCAGCGAAACGCTTTGCACAAACTGCACACAGCATCACGATGCAGCAGAACGCCTTATCCCGATCCTCTGTTTCGAAGCCCTTGACAAGCGCTTCTGTATCATTTTCGATGGCATTCAGCAGACCCTCATCCCAATAGTCCGTACCTCTGTCATAAAATGTGTCAAGAAGGTCTTTTACTGTTTCGCGCTTTCCCGCAAATACCTTTTCCGCACGAGGGCTCGATCCTTGCAGGCCGAAGCCTTCCAAGAACCAGGTGAGCAGTGCCTTCCCCTCGTCCTCCTTTGAAAAATACTTTTCGTCTAATCCCTCAGCATCGTTCTTCAGAGCGTCCCATGTTGGCACCTCGTATGCCTGACCTTGTGCATCCTTTGTCCAGATCTCCATATCATTCTCTCCTCTTTATTGATATTCTGTTGCCTGCTCCTGTTCCTCAAGGACAGTCTCAACGCCCTCTTCCTGTTCGGTCATCTGCACATCCTGCGCCTGCATCTCCCGAGACAGCGCCTCAGACCAGAGTTCCACCGCCCCGACATCAGCCAGCTGCGATCCGCATCTTTGCCGATCCAACTCCAAAGGCTCCTTCAGATGCTCCAGCACATCCTCTGCCATGTACGACAGCTCTATGAGCGATGCCGCACATCCGCATAGCACCGGAAATGCCGTCACATGCATATAGGCACAGGCCAATACGCTGCTGACGACCGCAGCGGCCGCACCAAAGCCAAAGCATATGGTCTGTGCAAGGCCTCTGCTCCAAAAGCACACGGCATCAAACGAAAGATCCGGCGCGATATAAGGCGGCCGTTCCCGCTTCACCAGTGTGTAGATGCCCATAGCCAAAAGGCCCGACAAGGGCAGTACCAGAAGTTTCGCATCCTTTGACGCGGCATACCTCCGTGGGAACGCCCCATCCATCGGTGTCTTCTCCACCAGCTTCAAAAGTGCCAGATCTTCCTCCGGCCTATGGGGGCCCAACGCCTCCCGCCGTTCCAGCTTGGCAGCGATCTCTTCTTTCCGCAGGGCATCGCCATGCATGGAAGCCGCCAAGTGGCACATGCCATTGACCGTCAGGCTCGCCTCGGTCCCAAGGTCCTCCACCAGTGCCTTATACCACGCATCCTTTGACTGCACATAGCGTTCCAGCTGCGCTTCAAATTCCTGATCGATCTCCAGCAGGCGCCGCGCAAATACCGGTGCGATATCCTCCATTTTGACCGCGTCGGAAAATCCCCGTTCATAGATCTGCTCCAGCACCTGCGGCAGCTTCTTCTCATCTTTCGCCGCCTCGATCAATTCCGGCGTAAAGAGCTCTTCTATCCTGCTCATAACTCTATCATCCTTCCGTTTTCATCCGGTATGGCATCTCGTATATCAAGAAGTTCTGTATTTCTATCATCTATGAGCAGACCGTGCAGCTTGATCAGCGCTTTCATCGGGATGATGATATCCTTATCAGATTCATACTTCTCATCATAATGAAAAAGATATTTCTTCAAGCTGCCGATCTTCTCGCACTGCACATCGTAATACAAAAGGAATGCTTTTAAATGTTCCCAATACGAATGGAGCCCATCTTCTTCCGAATGCTGCTGTATCTTGAATACACCCACCAATGTGTCATGGTTCTTCGCGCAGATCTCGATCACACCGTCCACCGCACCATGGACGAGAGGATGAAAGCCAAACCGATGGTACAGCGCTTCACACTTGCTTCTGTCTCCCTCCGAAAGCGCGATCGCAAAGCGTGACGCCGCCTTCATGCTCATTTCTTTTTTTCTGATATTTTTGACTGTGCTCTCACTCAATCCCAGGCAGTATGCCACATTCTGCAAATTGCACTTGGGATACTTTTCCATATACGCGCTTACAGGACTGGGAGCATCCTCAGGCACCGGCTTTCCGATGCCATAAAAGCCAAAGCCCTGCTCCAGTTCCTCTATGGAGATCTCCGGACCTTTATTTTTGTTAGGTAAGAAAGGAACTTCCAATCGTTGGACGACCGTACGGCTGGGTCTTCTCCTCACATCGAAGAGCGTGTTTTCAAAGGTCTTTCTCGACACCTCTGTTTTATTTGCCAAATGCTCCCATTTCTTTCCGTATGCGGATTCTTTTTTCTCCTTCTTGCCGTCAGCTTCTTTTTTCTCCAGTTCCTTCATGATCTGCGTATTTTCGATCAGCTTCAAAAACCATTGGCGCCGACTGTCTCTGAGCTCCCTTTTTTGAGCATCGATCTCGATCGTGAGCAGATCCATGTAGTGCTTCTCGATATCGTCCTGCCAACAGCACACCAGTCCTGTCGGTGCAGAGACAGCCAGCTCCGGCTTTGTTCCCGTTCTCATACTGCCGGCGTTGTTTATATTCTCTTGTGTGATAAGTGCCTGGTCTCGAGGTAGCATATCCGTACATCCCTTTCTGTTCCGTACAGCCTCATTATAAAACTGTTTTTTTCCAAAATCACGATAAGTGATCTAGAACGATTCTTCTGGCTGTCATCTCTTACTTTTCCTGTATAACATTTTAAACGAATATAGTGAAAAAGCAAGAAGAATCTGATTTCGACCGTTCCCCCTCTAATACGCCCTTGCATCTGTCCAAAATAAAACAGGCAGTGCCCAAGCACTGCCTGTTTTTATGCATTTTTAGCCGTAGATCAGCTTCTCAGCGAAGCGGGTCGCGATAACGCCTTCGGGCTCGCCGGTCTGCTTGGACTCGGTGAGGATCTGCTCGATGGTGTTGTAGATGTTATCGACCTTGGCCAGAACAGCTTCCTTGTTGTAGGGGCCGTCGACCTCAGCTGCCGCATTGATGACGCCGCCGCCGTTGATGACGAAGTCGGGAGCATAGAAGATGCCGCGAGCCTTCAGTGCCAGACCGGAAGCCTCGTCCAGGATCTGGTTGTTGGCGCCGCCTGCGACAGCCTTGCAGCGCAGCTGGGGGATGGTGGTGGGGTTCAGGATCGCGCCCATGGCGTTGGGGGAGAAGATGTCGCATTCCTGAGAGAAGATCTCCTCGGTGGGAACGATGACAGCGCCGAACTCGTCGGCGGCCTTCTCAGCCATAGCCTTGTTGCTGCGGTTTGCAACGATCAGCTTGGCGCCGGAGTTATGCAGATGACGGCACAGATCGTAGCCGACCTTGCCCAGGCCC
>JAFSHB010000092.1 GCA_017440525.1 Oscillospiraceae bacterium
ACCGACCGACTGAGCGATACGGTGCAGAACGCCCTGATGAACATCGTCACCATCATGCTCTCCACCGCTGTTGGCGCTACCATGGTGGCTTCCAACTTCCTGCGCTTTGAGACCATCAAGATCGTGTTCCTGGGTCTTGTAGCATTCGGTATCTCCACCTCCGGCGGTCTGCTGGTGGGCAACCTGATGTGCAAGCTCTCCGGCGGCAAGATCAACCCTCTGATCGGCTCCGCAGGCGTGTCCGCTGTCCCCATGGCAGCCCGCGTCGCGCAGGTGGAAGGCCAGAAGGCCAACCCCTCCAACTTCCTGCTGATGCACGCCATGGGCCCCAATGTGGCAGGCGTCATCGGCTCCGCCATCGCCGCCGGCTTCCTGCTGGCTGTGTTCGGCTAAACCCAACAAGAAAAGACCTTCTGCTTCGGCAGAAGGTCTTTCTTATTCTCGGGTGACCAATGGCCCAGGCCAGCTTCTTCTTCGCGCCAAGAGCCGCCTGTCGGCGGTTGCGCTCTCGCACACTCGCCTGCGGGCGAGCGTCTTGCCCTTCGGTCAATTCACCTTCTGGTCGCCCCTACATTGTGGATCGCACTTCCGACCATGTTTGTAGGGGCGAGCATTGCTCGCCCATTTGTTGCTCGATGGTCTTCAGAAGAGATCCGGCGGCGTAGAAGACGGTCTCGTAGAACATAAAGTCCAGCAGATTCTCATCCCACAAAAGCGTTATGGATGCCGGGAAGTCCTCGTCGGCGTGGTAGAACTTCAAGATCACATCCAGGCTTTGGAACAAGGTGAAGCGAAAGCCCAGATCTCCCATGGAGACAGGCGTTCCGCCCAAGGCAAGGCAGGCGGTACGAAAGGCCTCCGGCGCGCGGTCAAAGGCATCGGCATGGCGGCGGTAGAAGTCTGTTTCGACTCCGGCGCCTTTGGCGGCGCCCTTGAGGCTGTTGACCGGGGCGAAGCGACCGCTGACAGTCTTTGACTGTCCTTCATGGCACAAAAGGTCAAAGATGGTCAGGGTCTCTTCAAAGCCTGCCTGTACACCGCCGCAGGTCACAGCGCCTGTTTTGCGGCAGATGGCATAGGTCTTTCCGAAAAAGGTCACGAAAAGAGATGCCGCATCATGCTCCAGCCCCCACCGCCCGATCAAGGAATCCTGATCGAACTTCAAGAAATATGCCTGCGCCCGCTCCCGGGAGAGCTCGTAGTTGTCCATGGAGCTCATGCTTCCGGTATGGGCCAGAGGGTGATGCCCAATTGCCAAAGCTGGATATCAAGCCCGGTAGCTGCCACCAGCTCCTCCATGTCGTGGGTCAGTTCGATGTAGATATCGGAACTGGGATCCATGTTGATCCGTCTGAGCAGGTTGTAGGAGTCCTCGATGGCGGTCTTGTCCCAAGTGCCGGGCATCCCGGCAGGATCCTTGGTCATGTCCCACTTCAGGTAGTTGTAGGAGGTGAAGAACCGCTGCATAGCCGTCATCTCCAGATCGTAGCGATAGGTGGTGACGGGCGTACCACGCTCAAAGCGGACGCTGTAGCGCAGATCCACCGTGTCCACCTTGGAGATGCGAAGGACTTCCAGCACATCGCCGTCTGCCCGCAGGACTTTTTTGGCGATGTTGTCGCCGTCGGGATCGACAGGCAGTTCCACCTGCCCATTCTCCTTCAGATACCGCAGCAGATAGTCCCATTTCATGTTGTTGACATATTGGGGCGCATCAAGGTAGTCATCCAGCTGGATGAAAAGCTCTTCTGCTTCCTCCAGCTCGCCCTGTTCCAGAAGCTCGATCGCCTCGCGGTACTGGATCATGCAGATGGTGTCGAGGAAGAGCTCTGCTTCGCCCATCTCGATCTGCTCGATAAACAGATCTCTTGCTTCTTGGAACTTGCCCTGTGAGAACAGATCCACGGCATGACCGTAGCGGGCTTTGTTGTAGAGCTTGACGGCACGCTTGCCCGTCTTGCCCTCCAAAAGCTCCGCCGCATCGTCGTAGGCTTCGTAGTCATAGAGCTTTTGTGCCTTGCGGTAGGCACAGCCTGTGAAGAGCAGTGCGGTGCAAAGGATCAGGCACACCAAAGATAAGAGCTTTTTCATGATATCTCTCCTTTTCTCATGTTCGTGGGGTCATTGTATCACGGAAGCTCGAAAAATGCTGAACAAACTTAGGGAGATGTTTTTGACAAAAGAGACGAAGTTATTTTTCTTTTTTCTTGGTTTGCTCTTGCAGGTCGATGTATGGTTTGCTATAATTTGAGCAGAATATAATATTTGGAGGCAATTGCTATGTTTACCAAACTCTATGAAGCACTCAAGGCTACCCGCCGCACCATCGTGTTCACCGAAGGCCATGATGCCCGTATCCTCGAGGCCGCTGCCCGCCTGAAGGCGGACGACCTGATGGATGTCATCCTGGTCGGCAATGTGGACACCGTCAAGGCCGAGGCCGTCAAGGGCGGTTTCGACATCGAAGGTCTGACCATCCTGGATCCCGCCACCTACGAAGGCATGGATGAGATGGTCGCTGCCATGGTCGAGCTCCGCAAGGGCAAGATGTCCGCTGAGGACTGCGCCGCCGCACTTTCCAAGGGCAACTACTTCGGCACCATGCTGGTGAAGATGGGCAAGGCCGACGCTCTGCTGGGCGGCGCCACCTACTCCACCGCCGATACCGTCCGTCCTGCGCTGCAGCTGATCAAGACCAAGCCCGGTGCAAACCTGGTCTCCTCTTCCTTCATCATGTTCCGCGAAGGCGACGGCCCTCTGGACAAGCTGTGCATGGGCGATTGCGCCATCAACATCTCCTACGAAGACAGCCTCGACAAGGAAGGCAATGTCAAGGTCTCCGCAGCCCGCAAGCTGGCTGAGGTCGCCGTGGAGTGCGCCAACACTGCCGAGTTCTTCGGCATCGATCCCAAGGTCGCTATGCTGAGCTTCTCCACCAAGGGCTCCGGCAAGGGCGCTACCGTCGGCCTGTCTCAGGAAGCTACTAAGGTCGCCCAGGAGCTGGCTCCCGAGCGCGCCATCGACGGCGAGATGCAGTTCGACGCTGCCGTTTCTCCCACCGTCGGTCAGCTGAAGGTCCCCGGCTCCAAGGTCGCCGGCTATGCCAACACCTTCGTGTTCCCCTGCATCGAAGCAGGCAACATCGGCTATAA
>JAFSHB010000011.1 GCA_017440525.1 Oscillospiraceae bacterium
CGTGCTGAAAAGAACAACGCCGATACCTACGGCCTGTATGCCAACATCATGAAGTTCGCGACCTCTGCTTACAACTACATCACGAACAAATAAAAAGAGGCCCTCGGGCCTCTTTTTATTTAAGTGAATAATGAATGATCATAGTAATGCACTGCCATCTATATCGCAGGGGCGGCCATTGGTCGCCCGGTGCAGGCACGAATGGATAAAAAGGGCGTCCTGTGAGAATGCTCACAAGACGCCCAACACAAATATCATATCAGATCTTGTAAAAACTGTCAACACAAAATGATGCAAAAACACGAATATCTGCGTTGTTTACAACTGATAGTTGTGCTATTTGTACAATATCCCATCTTGCAAACATCAAGGGGCTGTAGTATATTATAGACAGAAAGGGTGATACCAATGTACAGGTAAAACCGAAGGCTCATAAAAGAAATGTGAGCCGAATAGATGTGATCCCCAAATCGCAAAGAGATGCTCCGGTCTGAAAAAAGGAAGCTTCGTACGAACCAGTAATGTGCACGAGACCGCGATACAGAGGACTGCCGGGACCTAGGAACATGGCAGAACAGAGTTTAGTGAACGGTGCAGATCGAAGTGAGTCTCAAACGGTGAAAGGAACATCTGAAAAGGGCGGTCGAGGAGACAGGCTCATCCAATAGAAAGTGAGGTAACCAAGATGTTAGATATCAAGAGTTCAGAGAAATGACCCTTGACTGAAGCTGTTTGAAAACACATCGGTCAAGGGTCATTTCTCATTTGTATGCAGGCTGCCCGGCAGGGCGCTTTTTTATGCTCAAAAATATCCGGCTTCCATCAGAAGCTCAAGGCAGAAATTCACTTCCTCATCGGTAAAGAGGGCGCCGTATTTTCCTTTGATGACCAGAGCTTCCAGCGTCAGGGCGCCATATCCTTTGGCGAAAAGCTCGTTGAAGCCATCGGAAGCTCTGCAGCGCTTGCAGAGCTCCTGCACGGTCTCGACGCCGCCTTTTTCCTCTAAGGTCTGCAAAAGCCGTTTCGTGGGACAGTCATGTGCCAGCATGGCCATCTGTGCATTTGCCATGGCCTGCAGCTGAAATTCTTTTTCCAGTTTCATGCATCGTGCTCCTTTTGGATCTGTTTGATATCGGATGCGATCTTGCAGCTCTCGCAGTGTGCGCAGCGGATGAAGTCACAGCCGATGTCCCAGTCGCCGCTGTCCTCTTCCGCCATCACAGTCCTCGTTCCGTTCTGCTGGCGGCAAAAGCCGGAAATATACCACTCCATGCTATGTATCCTTTCTCCTGTTTTGTAAAGAATATTATACATAAAAAATATCGAATGTAAAGCACGATCGTCTTGCAAAGATTTGGTAAAGATGTTATACTATAAAGAAATGTTGGTTTAAAGGAGTGAAGCCTGTGAAAGACCTGGCAGCAGTTGCGAAGCTGGTTGCGATCTATGGTCAGTTGGGCTTTACGATCGTAACGCCGCCGGTCGTCATGGCGCTAGTGTGCCATCAGCTCCGGATGCGGACCGAACTCGGCGGCTGGGTCATGGTCGTCGGGATCCTGTTGGGGCTCATTGCTTCGGCTTCGGGCGCTTATCGCTTTTATCGCCGGGTGACGGCCGCAGGGAAGAAAAAAGAAAAAGCCGGCGATATCGCGTATTATCGCCATGAGTAAGGAGGCGCGTCTATGAAGATAAGCCCGACGGTCTTGAAAGAGACCGGGCGCGTGGCCGTTGGAGTGCTGATCGGAGACCTGATCATGCTCCTTGTGTTCTTCCTTTTGAAAAAACTGGATATCACCGCATTGCTTGGTGCGCTTCTGGGATCGGCCGCGGCGATCGGCAATTTCTTCGCCATGGGTCTGGGCATCCAGAAGGCGCTGGACGATCCGGAGCGGACCAAATTCCTCGTGCAGCGGTCCTACACCCTGCGGATGCTCGGCATGGTCGCGGTGATGATCGCAGGCTTCGTGCTCCCGTGCTTCCATGTCGTGGCGGTGCTGGTGCCGTTCCTGCTCCCGGGCGTCTCGATCCATGTGATGCGGCTCCTGGGACTGTACCGGCCTGAAAAAGAGGAAGGCGGTGAAAGCACTTGAAACTGGAAGTCAATGGTGCGCCGATCTATTTTGAGATCCCGATCTTAGGCGGCATCCCGATCACAGGATCGCTGGTGGTCACATGGGGCGCGATGATCGTCCTGACCTTGGTTTGTGCATGGTTGACCCACGATATGAAGGTCCGGGGCATCAGCAAACGGCAAGCCGTCGCGGAGACGATCTACGGTCTTGTGTACGGCCTCGTCCGCGATAATATGGGCCAAAAATGGATGGGCTATCTGCCTTTGGTGACGGCGCTGTTCGGCCTTTCGGTCAGCTGCTCTCTGGCATCGCTTTTGGGCCTGTGGTCGCCTACGGCGGATGTCAATACCACCCTTGCGTGGGCACTGGTGGTGTTTGCCCTGATCACCTATCATAAGATCCGCGGCCACGGTGTCGGCGGCTATCTCAAGAGCTACACGGAGCCGATCTTCCTGATGACACCGTTCAATATCCTTGGAGAGGTCTTTACGCCCGTGTCTATGGCGTTCCGTCATTTCGGCAACATCGTGTCGGGATATGTCATCTCTATGCTGATCTATGCGGCTCTGATCGCGGCGAACCACGCGCTCTTCGGCCTGCTGCCCGGCGTGGTGGGTGAAGTGCTCGGGAACATCCCGTTCCTCGGTATCGGCATCCCGGCGCTGTTCTCCCTGTATTTTGACTGGTTTGGAAGTTTTATCCAGGCGTTCATTTTCTGTATGCTCACAATGATATTCATCTCTACCGCAGAAGACTAAAATTTAGGAGGAAACAATTATGGAGATCGCAAGAGCACTCGTACTCATGGGCTGCGCCATCGGCGCAGGTCTGGCCCTGATCGCAGGTATCGGCCCCGGTATCGGCGAAGGCTATGCCGCAGGTAAGGCGCTGGAGTCCATCGCACGCCAGCCCGAGATGAAGGGCGAACTGACATCTACGATGATGCTGGGCATCGCGCTGTCTGAGACCACCGGTATCTACGGTTTCGTCACCGGCCTGCTTCTGATGTTCGTCGTTCCCAATATGTTCATCGGCATGCTGTGATCCTTTCAGGTGCAAATATCTGAAAGGAGGAGACACCTATGGGATTTCAACAGTTGGTCGCGGTCATGCCGTGGACCATCATCCTGCAGATCGGCAATCTGCTGCTGACCATGTGGCTGTTTAAAAAGTTCCTGCTGAAGCCTGTGCAGAAGATCTTGCAGGAGCGGCAGGCGCAGGTGGATGCGGATCTTGATGCGGCGCAGGCCGCAAGAGCGGAAGCCGAGCAGTCGAAAAAAGAATATGCTGCCAGCCTGGACGGTGCGAAGGAGGAAGCAGCGCGCCTTGTGCGTACTGCCACCAAGACCGCGCAGGATCATGGCGAACAGATCGTTCTGGAAGCCAAGCAGGAGGCAGCGGCCATCCGGGCCAAGGCTGCCGCGGATATTGAAAGAGACCGCAAAAATGCTGTCAATGAGATCAAGGGCGACATCTCCGATATGGCTGTGGCGATCGCGTCCAAGGTCGTGGAAAAAGAGATCTCCGGGAAGGAGCATGAAAAGCTCATCGAGGAGTTCATCGAAAAGATGGGTGAGGCCGTATGACGAAGGCTGAGCAGATCTATGGCGGCTCCTTGTATGAGCTGGCCCGGGAAGAGGGACTTGCAGATGAGATCTTCCGGGAACTCAGTTCTGTCGTGGAGATCCTGGACGAAGCCCCCGACTATTGGCGTTTTCTCGGCACGCTCTCCATCCCAAAGCAGGAGCGGTGCGCCGCTTTGGAGGAGGCCTTTGGCGGCCGGGTACAGCCCTATCTTCTCAATTTTATGAAGCTCCTGTGTGAAAACGGCAGCATCGCGCAGCTTCGCGGCTGTGCAAAAGAATTTAAGCGCCGCTACCATGACGATCATGATATCGTCGAGGTCTGTGCCGTGACAGCTGTGACGCTCTCCGCAGCCTTGCGGGAGCGGCTCCATACCAAGCTGCAGGCTGTCTTGGGAAAGACGGTGGAGCTGACGAACAGGATCGATCCTGCCTGTATGGGCGGTGTCCTGCTGGAGCTTCCCGGAAGACAGCTGGACGGCACAGTGAAGCATCGGCTGGATGCCCTTCGCGGTGAGCTGAAGGCAGCCACATTGTAAAGGTTGGTGACACTATGGAATTAAGACCGGAAGAGATCTCCAAGATCATCAAAGCACAGATCAAGCATTATGAGAATCAGATCGAGCAGTCTGAGACCGGTACCGTCATCCTGGTCGGTGACGGCATCGCGAGAGCCGCCGGACTTCAGAACTGCATGGTCAATGAATTGGTGCAGTTTTCAAACGGTGCCTACGGCATGGCCCAGAATTTGGAGGAGAACTCCGTTTCGATCGTTCTGCTGGGCTCCGATGCCGGGATCCGTGAGGGCGATACGGTCAAGCGTACCGGAAAGGTCGTCTCTGTCCCTGTCGGTGAAGCCCTGATCGGCCGTGTCGTGGACGCGCTGGGCGCACCGGTGGACGGCAAGGGCGCGATCGAGGCTGAGCGTTTCGATCCTATCGAGACGCCTGCACCGGGCATCATCAAGCGCAAGAGCGTTTCCGTACCGCTGCAGACCGGTATCAAGGCCATCGATGCCATGATCCCCATCGGCCGCGGTCAGCGTGAACTGATCATCGGCGACCGCCAGACCGGTAAGACTGCCATCGCGGTGGATACCATCATCAACCAGAAGGGCAAGGATGTGATCTGCGTCTATGTGGCGATCGGTCAGAAGCGTTCTACGGTCGCCCAGATCGTGGAGACGCTGACACTGGCAGGCGCGATGGACTATACCGTCGTTGTCTCCGCCACGGCTTCGGAGATGGCGCCGCTGCAGTATATCGCGCCCTACTCCGGCTGCACCATGGGCGAATATTTTATGAATAAGGGCAAGGATGTGCTGGTGATCTACGACGATCTTTCCAAGCATGCTGTGGCCTACCGTGCCATCTCCCTTCTGATCAGAAGACCGCCCGGGCGTGAGGCATATCCCGGCGATGTGTTCTATCTCCATTCCCGCCTGCTGGAGCGTGCGGCCCGTCTTGCGCCTGAGTATGGCGGCGGCAGTCTGACAGCTCTGCCGATCATCGAGACACAGGCAGGCGATGTCTCTGCCTATATCCCCACCAATGTCATCTCTATCACCGACGGTCAGATCTATCTGCAGACAGAGCTGTTCCATGCAGGCATCATGCCTGCTGTGGATCCCGGTATCTCCGTGTCCCGCGTGGGCGGCAATGCGCAGATCAAGGCCATGAAGAAGGTGGCAGGCTCTTTGAAGCTGCTGTATTCCCAGTATCGGGAGCTGCAGGGCTTTGCCCAGTTCGGTTCAGATCTGGATAAGGATACCAAGGAGCGTCTGGCACAGGGCGAGCGCATCGTGGAGGTCCTGAAGCAGGGAAGGAATACCCCTGTGGATGTGGCCCATCAGGTCTGCATCTTCTACGCTGTGGTCGGTGGGTATCTCAAGCAGGTGCCTGTGGAGCAGATCAAAGAATATGAGGCTTCTCTGTATGCTTATCTGGATGAGCGGTATCTCGGTCTTTTGGAGGATATCCGCAATACCGGCAAGCTCTCGGAAGAGGGCGAGTCACAGCTGAAGGAAGCCCTGATCGAATTTACGAGACCCTATGAGGTCATAAACTGAGAAAGGAGGCGCACACATGGCCGGCGTATCCATGAAGGATATCAGATCAAGGATCAAAAGCATGGGATCTACCCGCCAGATCACCAAGGCCATGGAGATGGTGGCCTCCTCCAAGCTTCGTCAGGCACAGGAGCGGGCGATCGCCAGCCGCCCCTATTTTGAAGTGCTTTATCAGACGATGCATGACATCGCCGATGCCAACACGGATCTCAGCTCTCCCTATGTGCAGCCGCCCCGCGGTGAGAAGACCTGCTTTGTGGTCATCGCGGGCGACCGCGGACTTGCCGGCGGTTATAACAGCAATGTTCTGAAGCTGGCAGTCGAGCTGATGCAGGGGAAGGACGCCATGGTGCTGCCGGTAGGCAAGAAAGCCACGGAGTACTTCAAGACCCACGGTGTGCCGCTCCTCAATGCGCTGTATCCCGTGGCAGAGACAGTCAACGCAGGCGAGTGCTTCACCATGGCAAATGGGCTCTGCCGGGAGTATCTGAAGGGGACTTTCGACCAGGTGGTCCTCTGCTATACCAATTTCGTCACCGTGCTGACACAGGAGCCCGGCAGCCTGCCGCTCCTGCCGCTGTCCATCGTGGCGAGTGAACAGAAAAAAGAGCCGCGCAGGATGCTCACCACCTATGAGCCGAGCAGCACGGCTGTGTTCGATGCCATCGTGCCTGAATTCCTTGGCGGTGTGATCTACGGCGCTCTGCGGGAGAGCCTTTGCTCAGAGCAGGCGGCAAGACGCACGGCGATGGATTCCGCTACCAAGAATGCCGACGAGATGATTGCGGATCTCTCCTTGCAGTATAACCGCGCAAGACAGAGCGCGATCACGCAGGAGATCACGGAGATCGTGGCAGGTGCGGAACAATAAAGAAGAAAAAGGAGCGTGATCCCTTTGCCCAATATCGGTACCATCGTGCAGGTCGTAGGACCTGTTTTGGATATCCGTTTTCCCGACGGACAGCTTCCGGAACTGTTGAATGCGATCGAGATCGTGTACAATGGGAACAAGCTGACGGTGGAGGTAGCCCAGCATATCGGCGATAATGTCGTTCGCTGCATCGCCATGGCGTCCACAGACGGTCTGACCCGTGGTGTGGAAGCTGTGGATACAGGGAAGCCCATCACAGTCCCTGTGGGCGAGAGCTGCCTTGGCCGTATCTTCAACCTGTTGGGCGAGCCTGTGGACGAGCAGCCCGCGCCGGAGGGTGCGGAGCGCTGGCCTATCCACCGTGCGGCCCCCAGCTATGAGGAGCAGGACAGCACCACGGAGATCCTGGAGACCGGCATCAAGGTCGTGGACTTGATCTGCCCCTATGCCAAG
>JAFSHB010000093.1 GCA_017440525.1 Oscillospiraceae bacterium
AGGCCCTCGGCTTCTTTGAGAATCTCCCCAGACTTCGCAACAAGATCCAGACCCTGGTGGATGTGGGCCTTGGCTATGTGAAGCTGGGACAGAGCTCCACCACCCTCTCCGGCGGCGAGGCACAGCGCGTGAAGCTGGCGACGGAACTGAGCCGCCGCGCCACCGGCAAGACCTTCTATATCCTCGATGAGCCCACCACAGGTCTGCATATGGCAGATGTCCACAAGCTGATCGAGGTATTGCAGGCATTGGTGGATACGGGCAACACCGTCCTTGTGATCGAGCATAACTTGGATGTGATCAAGGTGGCAGACCATATCATCGACCTTGGCCCGGAGGGCGGCGACGGCGGCGGACAGATCGTAGCCGTCGGCACCCCGGAGGAAGTGGCCAAGAATGAACAAAGCTTCACGGGACAGTATTTGAGAAGAATGCTGTAAAAAGCCTCCCCTAGAGGGGAGGTGGCATGGCGAAGCCATGACGGAGAGGTGTTTGCAGGCACTGCCCTCCCACCTCTCAGTCGCGTTTCACGCGCCAGCTCCCCTCAAGGGGAGCCTATGATAAAAGCTCCTGACTTTGTCAGGAGCTTTTATGATTCTTTACATCTCTTCTGCCAGATATTCCATGGCTTCCAGATAGCCGTCGAAGCCGTGGCCGGTGATGGTCTTACAGCAGGCGGCGCGGATGTAGCTGACCTGCCGGAAGTCCTCACGCTTCGATACATCGGAGATGTGCACTTCCACCATGGGCAGTCCCACCGCTTTTGCGGCATCCAGGATCGCCACGCTGGTGTGGGTATAGGCCGCAGGGTTGATGACGATAGCATCGAACTTCCCAAGGGCGGCTTGGATCTGATCCACCAGCACGCCCTCATGGTTGGTCTGGAACACTTCCACACCGATGCCCAGCTCCTCTGCCTTCCGCTCGATCTTCTCACACAAGTCCGCATAGGTCCCTGTTCCGTAGATCCCCGGCTCTCTTTGGCCCAGAAGATTCAGATTCGGGCCGTTCAATACTAAGATATCCATATTACTCTCCTGTGCCCCCTATCAGGGGGACGAGTTATTTGGCGTTCACATAGTCCACGAAGCGGTCGAAGGCTTCGGGCTTGCCGTGATACACACCGGCGTGCTCCAGCACCTTGGCGAACACCTTGCCCACCTCATCGCGCAAGATCTGTCCCACATTGCGGTTGTAGAACTTATGGCGCGTTTTCAGCTCCGCCACCCAGTCGGCGTGCTTTTCCAGCTCGCCGGTCAGCGATGCACCGGTCAAGATCGCCGTGCCCAGATCCTTCAGCTCCTGCTTCAGACGGGACGGCAGGACAGCAAGACCCATGACCTCGATCAGGCCGATGTTCTCTTTTTTGATATGATGCAGCTCCGCATGGGGATGGTAGACGCCCATGGGATGCTCGTCGGTGGTGATATTGTTGCGAAGGACCAGATCCAGCTCATAGTCGCCCTCACGGCGGCGGGCGATGGGCGTGATGGTATTGTGAGGCACGCCGTCGGTCTCGGCAAAGATGAACGCCTCTTCATCCGTATAGCCGCGCCAGCAGGTCAGGATCTTATCCGCCAGATCCTCCAGCGCATAGCGGTCGGCACTTCTCAGCCGCAGGACGCTCATGGGCCAGCGGACGATACCGGCTCTGACCGTTTCAAAGCCCTTGAAGGTCACTTCCCGCTCGATGGGAGCGCGCTCCATGGGGAAGCTGTAGCAGCCGCCCTGGAAATGCTCATGGCTCAGGATACTGCCGCCCACGATGGGCAGATCCGCATTGGAGCCCACGAAGTAATGGGGGAAGGAGGTCACGAAGTCCAGCAGCTTGGAGAAGGCCGCCTTGTCGATGACCATGGGCGTATGCTTGGCATTGAACACGATGCAATGCTCGTTATAGTAGACATAGGGGCTGTACTGCAGGCACCATCTGCTGCCGCCGATCAGGATCGGCACGATGCGGTGGTTCTGCCGGGCAGGATGATTCATGCGGCCTGCATAGCCCTCGTTCTCCATGCAGAGCTGACACTTGGGGTAGCCGGACTGGGGCGCGGACTTTGCCGCGGCGATCGCCTTGGGATCCTTCTCCGGCTTGGAGAGGTTCACGGTGATATCCAGCTTGCCGTAGGCCGTGTCGGTCTGCCATTTCAGATCCTTGGCGATGCGGTAGCGGCGGATATAATCCGTATCCTGCGAGAACTTATAATACCAGTCTGTAGCCGCCTCGGGGCTTTGACAGTAATGCTCGGTAAAGGTATCGCGCACGAAGCTCGGTCTGGGGGTCAGCACGCCCATGAGCTTCGTATCGAACAGATCGCGGGAGGTGATATCCCCCTCGCAGACACCGCGGGAGACGGCATCATCGGTCAGCGCCTTCAGGATCTTCTCCAGCGGGAACGCGCCGGGGTCCGCACCTTCGTAGGAATCAAGCTCCATGACCTGCAGGAGCTGGTTGGTGATATAGACGCGGTCATTCTCCTCGATCAGATCCCGATCGATGCCGTACTGCACCAGAGATGCGATATAGGTATCCATAGTCATTCCTCACTTTACGCGGATGCCGCCCTCGGGACGGATGGAGAGAACATGGCAGCTCCCCTCGCCCAGAACGCGCTCGATGCCCTGCTTGAAGTCCTCCAGCATATCCTTGGGCACGAAAGCCTGCACCGTACCGGCGAAGCCGCCGCCGTGGACACGGAACGCACCGCGTCCGCCAAGGAGGGTATCGCAGAGGGCAAGGGTCACGCCCACGGCCTGATGCTCCTTATAGCCTGCGGGGGTGATGTTTTGCAGGTACATCCAACTGCTGCGGCCGGATTCGGTGGCAAGGCGCAGGAAAGCATCAAAGTCGTTCCGCTTCAAAGCCGCCGCCTGTGCCTGCACGCGGGCATTCTCCTGATAGAAGTGGATGGCGCGGAGGATGGCACGGTCGGAGACCTTGCCGTAGAGCTGAGGCAGCTTTTCAAAGAAGTCCGCCTCGGGGATATCACGCAGGACATCCTTGCCGAAGAAGGCCGAGACTGTTTTCAGCTCGCCGGGGATGGCGGCGTATTCCTCGGTCAGGTCGGCGTGGTCAGCACCGGAGTCGATGATGCAAAGGGCATGACCGGCGGCGGCAAAGTCGAAGTCCAGCCGCTCCACGATGGGCGCCTTGGGATCGTTGAAGTCGATGAACACCATGCCGCCCACGGAGGAGGCCGTCTGATCCATCAGACCGCAGGGCTTGCCGAAGTAGACATTCTCTGCCCACTGACCGATCTGCGCCACTTCCACAGGGGTACAGCCCTTGTCGAAAAACAGCTCATTGATGATGGTGCCGATCAGGACCTCAAAGGCGGCGGAGGAGCTGAGACCGCTGCCGGGCAGGACGGTGGAGGAGACCGCGGCATCGAAGCCGCGGAGCTTGGCACCGCGCTTGGCGAAGTTTGCCGCCACACCGCGGATCAAAGCGGCGGTGGTGTTTTTCTCTTCCTCACGCATGGCAAGGTCGGAGACCCCGATCTCCACAGGGGCATAGCCCTCGGAGGCCACACGGATGATGCCGTCATCCCTGAGGGTCACGCGGGCGACGGTCTCCAAATCGACCGCGCCTGCCAGCACACAGCCGTGCTGATGGTCGGTATGATTGCCGCTGATCTCGGTGCGGCCCGGTGCAGAAAAAATATATTCCATAAGACATCGCCTTTCTATGTAGACACATAAGAGTTTTATGGTATAATCATAGCAGAAATCTAAAAAAACGCAAGGGAGCATTTATCGTGAACGACACCAACTCCAACGGCTTCAAGAATCCCAAGGGTGCATTGACCTTCCGCATCCTGGCGATCGGCATCATCCTGTATATCCTGGCAGATCTGTGGCTGGCCTTCGTCAAGGGCGGCGAGGGCGCACCGGGCTTGACCTTTATGGCAGCCGCAACGGCCATTTTGGGCGGCGGCGCGGTACTTGTGGCGATCCTCACGTGGAAAGCCTGGAAAAAGGACACGGAAGACAAGGAAAATAAGGAAGATGCGTAAAAAACGCCGTTTCATCCGACCTGCAAGATAGGCCTCCCTCTGACGAGGGAGGTGTCTTTTTGCCTGTGGCAAAAAGACGGAGGGAGAGACCTTACACGCTCTTCTCATGCCGATCGTTTTTCTCTCCCCCAGTCAGCTTCGCTGACAGCCCCCTCGTCAGAGGGGGCCTTGCTTATCGACCAAAAGAGCGGCGTGAAAAGGACTTACTTTTCACACCGCTTTTTTAACATTTTACCATACTCATCTGCACGAGAAGCACAGCACCTGACGCTCCAGATTCTCCAGAAGCTCCAGCGCCAGCAGCTCCCGCCGGGGATCGAAGGTGAGAAGGGCATCATCCAGAACGAGGAAGCTCCCCTTCGGCAGCAGCAGCTGGGTCATGGCAAGGCGAAGCGCCAGCCATGCCTGATCCCGGGCACCGGCACTGAGGGCAGACAGAGGACGGAGCATCCCCTTTTGCTCTCTGACGCTCAATTGCAGGCTCTCATCCATGACAAGGGACTCATACCGGCCCATGGTCAGCACCTGCAGATATTCTCCGGCAAGGGAGGTCAGCTTCGGCACATAGGTATCCCGCAGCTCGCCGTTGGCCTTCGCCAGCGCCTGCCTTGCAAGGACGATCGCCTGCTCCCGGCGCTCCAGCTCCCGGATCTTGGCGCGGAGCGCTTCGATCTCCTCGGGGCTCACCCGCTCCATCCGTTCTGCCTGCTTCCTCCGCTCGATGGCCTCCCGGACAGCACCGCTGGCCTGCTCTACCGTCTCCGCCAAAGGCGCGAATTCCCGCACCAGATCCATGACCAGAGGCAGCTCTCTGCGAAGCTGGCATGCCTCCAGACAGGCCGCCGCCACGGTCAGCACGGAAAACATCTGAGGCGCATGGTAGGTCCGCAGCAGCCTTTGGCTCAAGAGCGGCCACGCGCCCACCACCGCTGCCCACAGCGCACCCAGCAGGAGCCACTGTGAGTAGATCTGGCCCAGGACCATCAGCACGGCACTCAGCGTAAAGCCGCCAAAGACCTGCAGCTTATACAGGAACAGATCCCGCTTGGCCTTTGCCATGATCTTCTCCTCCGGCACGCCCTGCAGCGCAGGGGGTGCTTTGTGCATATTGGCGGTCATCTCCAGCCGCAGTTGGAGCCGGAGCAGGGTCTTCAGATCCGGGAGCCCTTCCACGAAGGGCGGCTCTTTCTCCCTTTGCAGGAGCAGCTCGTCCAGCCGCTCCTTTGCCGCCGGGATCTCACCGGAGCGGTGATAGCGCAGCTTGTTCTGCCACGCCCGGAGCCTGTTCTCCGCTTCCAGGAAGCTGTCCGTCTCCCGTCCTGCCGCCGCCAGCTGCTCCAGACGGCGGGTCAGATCGATCTCCCGGGTCACGGTCAGATCCTCGCCGGAGAGGAACGCAGTACGGCGGAACACCTCCCGCTCCACGCCGAGGAGCTGCCTGCCGCAGTTCTCGCCGTTGAGAGAATCGATCGCCGCGCCCGTGGTCTTATCCCACGCGCGGAACACGCCGAAGGGCTTGCCGCTCTCGGAGCTTCGCTGCAGCACGATCGTCCGCCCCTGCAGCTCCAGCTCCAGCGTCCCCTCCATGGGCTTGCCGTTCCATGGCAGATACCGCTCTTTTCCGCTGAGCCTTCCTTTTCCGGCTCTCGTAGGATCAAGACCGTAGAACATGGCGCACAAAAAGGCCGCCCATGTGGATTTTCCGCCCTCGTTGGGCAGACGGAGCATATTGACGCCATCGCGAAGCTCCAGCACGGCGCCGTCCAGACACCCAAAGGTGGCTGTCATCTTTCGGATCACCATGGGGCGTCCCTCCCTTCCAGCGCGGCAAGCAGGAGCTTTGCCGCAAGGGGCGCAAGCTCTTGGTCGGGATGGGCTCTCAATGCATCCAGCGCCAGTCCCCGCAGGCTCCGCTCACCGCAGTCTGCCCACAGATCCCGGGAGGGCGCGGTCTCATCCACCAGCTCCAGAGAGAGGAACTGAGGCGCAAGCGCCCGGTACAGGCCCTTGGCCCACAGGGGGTCGCCCTGCCCCACCACACGGAGCCTGCCCCGGATCTGACCGCAATCATAGGGCGGCTCCCACGGCTCGCCTGCCGCCACGGTGAAGGTCTCATAGCGGGGCGTTTCGAAAAAGATCTGCTCTGTGCGGCAGCCTTCCCGGCTCAGCTCCACGAAGAACACGCCCTTTTTCCCGGTCTCGTCAAAGCCCCGTCCCATGGGCACACCGGGCCAGCCGTACCAGGTCTCTCCGGACTTCCGGGGCAGCGCAGCCTTGTGGATATGTCCCATGGCGAGGTAGTCAAGGCCCGTGGCGGCGATCTGCTCCATGGAGAGCGGTATATCGCCGTGGATCAGACCGATGTGGAGATAGCCGTCCCGGGGAGCGCGAAGCTCCGCCCCATCGCCGTGGTGGATGCACACGCCCAGGTCCTCCAGCTCCACAGCGCCGGGGGCGCGGAAGATATGTACCTGCTCCGGCCAGCCGCCGTCCCAGATCCCGCTGTCCAGCGGGTCATGGTTGCCCGGCACGAGGAACACCGGCACAGGGCATAAAGACAGCTCCCGGCGCAGGAGCTCTATGGTCTCGGGATAGGGCATGCCGTCGAAGATATCGCCTGCCAGCAGCAGAAGATCGCACGCCCGGCGGCGGCAGAGCGACAGCAGATCCCGGAGCAGACGCCGCTGGAGCTGACGCTGCTCCGCCGCCTGCCTGGGAGAAAACTCCGCAAAGGGCGAATCCAGATGGAGATCCGCCGCATGAAGGAATCGGATCACCGTCCCACCTCCTCCGTCACGAGCACCTGTTCGGTGCTTAGGCATCTGCCTGTGGCGCAGTCGATGGTGAACACCGCGCCGCACAGCCAGCAGGGGCCGGGCGCAGGCTTGAAGCGGGAGGTCAGCTCCCCGCGGAACAACGCGATGGACTGGACGGGATCCACGCCGAGGGCGCTGTCTCTCGGACCGGTCATACCAAGATCTGTGATGTAGCCCGTGCCCTTGGGCAAGACCCGAAGATCTGCCGTAGGCACATGGGTATGGGTCCCCCACAGGGCAGATACACGGCCATCGAGATAAAAGCCCATGGCCAGCTTCTCCGAGGTGGCTTCGGCATGGAAGTCCACCACCGTGGGGATCCCCTCGGTCTTTTTCAGCAGGGCATCCATCTTATAAAAGGGATTGTCCGCATGGAAGTCCAGATCGCAGCGTCCGATCAGGTTCACCACGGCCAGCTTTCCCATGTCCGTATCATAGATCCCAAGACCTGCCCCGGGATTCTGCGGTGCAAAGTTGGCAGGGCGCAGGATGCGGTGATGGTCCTCCAGATATGGGGCGATATCCCGCTGATTCCAGGTGTGATTGCCCAGGGTGATGCAGTCGGCACCGGCATCGAAGATCTCCTCGGCCTGCTCCGGACTCAGGCCCACCATGGCGGCATTTTCGCCGTTGACCACGCAGAAATGGATCTTCTTTTCTCTTTTCAGCTTTCCGAGGGTCTTTCGCAGAAAACGAATGCCCGGTGTTCCAACCACATCTCCCACAGCCAAGATTCTGATCTCCATGCTTTTTCTCCTTTTTCAAAGTTGCGAAAAGTTAGGCAAAACAATTGTCTTGTCACTTTTAGGGTCGTTTTTTTCTTTATATTATACCCGCAAAAAGTTACTATCGTCAAGTGTTTAAGAGGTAAAATGTAATTTTTTACCATTAAATAGTTGTTGACTTTTTTAGTGTTTTATGTAATATTTACAAGAGCAAAGCGCAGAACTATTGCATCACTCGTGGGAGCGCTCCATTTCCCTGGGTAAATTAGAAGAGGGAGGTTCTCACTATGCTGAACGGTACTGTCAAATGGTTCAACTCTGAAAAGGGCTACGGCTTCATCTCCAACGATGACGGCAGCGGCGATATCTTCGTCCACTTCTCCGCGATCTTGTGTGATGGCTTCAAGAAACTGGAGGAAGGCCAGAAGGTCACCTTCGAAGCAGAGCCGGATCCCAAGGACGATGGCAAGCTCCGCGCTGTCAATGTCACTGTCATCTAAGTCCGACCGAAGCCCTGTGTGGATCTCCACACGGGGCGATCTTTTTTGTTGGGATGGATGATGAATGATGAAGATCGAAGATCGAATAATTATGGTGTCGCTTCACGACGATTCAAATAGCGGGCGGGCAATGCCCGCCCCTACGAACACGAATGCACTGCCGATCATGCCGTAGGGTCGACCATTGGTCGCCCGCGTGCAGGCACTCACAAACACCGAAAGCACCCAAGGTATCACGCCTTGGGTGCTTTCTTGCTTGGAATGAATAATGAATGATGAATATTGAAGATCGAATAATTATGGTGTCGCTTCACGACGATTCAAAT
>JAFSHB010000094.1 GCA_017440525.1 Oscillospiraceae bacterium
CGGTCAGCACGCTGACTCCACCGGCGCTCCCTCCGAGGTCCAGGCCGCTTGGGAATCCGGCAAGGCTGTCTACTCCGTCGGCTACAACATCGATATGCTGGCTGTCGCTCCCGACGCTGCTCTGACTTCCGCTCAGAATGTCTGGTCCGTCCTGTATCAGGCCACTCTGGAAGCTTTCCTGGCAGGTGAGGAAGTCCCCACCGACTTCGCTTGCGGCATCGCCAACGGCGCACAGCAGATCTCTGCTCTGGGCCCCAATGTTGCTGAAGGCACCGAGGAAGCTGTTGCCGCCGCTTGGGCCGGCATCGCTGACGGCACCATCAAGGTCTTCGACACCGCTGCCTTCACTGTGGGCGGCGAGACTGTCACCACCGCTTTCGGTCTGGACGCTGACGGCGACTTCGTCAACGACCACGGCGAAGCTATCGTGGACGGCGCTTTCGTTGAATCCGTTCTGCGCTCCGCTCCTTACTTCTCCCTGCGCATCGACGGCATCACCGAGCTGACTGCTGAATGATCACAACACCATGAAAATGGGGGGCAAACTTCTTGCCCCCCATTTTTGGAGTTAGAGAGAACTGCTAGAAAGGATGGATCTTCTTGGCAAATGAGAACAGCAAGGGCACCCAGAAGTATGAGCAGCCCTGCGTGAGCGTGCATAACGCTGTCCAAATGAGGGGCGTGACCAAGACCTTTGGCTCCGTCATCGCCAACGATAAGGTTGATCTGGATATTCGCCGCGGTGAGATCCTCTCCCTGTTGGGTGAGAACGGCAGCGGCAAGACAACTCTTATGAATATGCTCTCGGGCATCTATTATCCCGACGAGGGCGAAGTCTATGTGGATGGAGAAGCAGTCACCATCCGCTCCCCCAAAGACGCCATTGATCTGGGCATCGGTATGGTCCACCAGCACTTCAAGCTGGTGGATGTGCTGACTGCCACGGAGAATATCATCCTCGGCCTGAAGGAGCCGGGCCGCCTCGATCTGAAGAAGGCGGCGGCTAAGATCACCGAGATCTGCGAAAAGTACGGCTTCGCGGTCGATCCCAATAAGAAGATCTACGATATGTCTGTCTCCGAGAAGCAGACTGTGGAGATCGTCAAGGTCCTCTACCGCGGCGCCAACATCCTGGTGCTGGACGAGCCTACTGCTGTCCTGACACCCCAGGAGACGGAAAAGCTCTTCGATGTCATCCGCAACATGAAGGAGGATGGAAAGTCGATCATCATCATCACCCACAAGCTCCATGAGGTCATGGCGATCTCCGACCGTGTGGCTGTCCTGCGTAAGGGCGAGCATGTGGCGGATGTGGATACGGCAGACACCGATCCGCAGAAGCTGACCGATATGATGGTAGGCCACGCCGTGCGTCTGAACATCAACAGGCCCGAGCCCAAGGATCCTGTCAAGCGCATGGAGATCCGCAGCCTTTCTGTCAACAATGTCTACGGTCTCAAGGCTTTGGACGATGTGAACTTCGATGTCTACGGCGGCGAGATCCTGGGCATCGCCGGCATCTCCGGCTGCGGTCAGAAGGAGCTGCTGGAAGCCATCGCGGGCCTGCAGCAGACCGAAGCCGGTTCCTCCGTCCGTTACTATCCCGAAGAGGGCGGTGAGGGCAAGGAACTGATCGGCATGAACCCGCTGGATATCAAGAATGCCGGTATCGGCTTCTCCTTCGTGCCTGAGGATCGTCTCGGCATGGGCCTGGTGGGCTCCGGCGACATGGTGGATAATATGATGCTGCGCTCCTACCGCGACGGCCACTCCATCTTCACCGATCATAAGAAGCCGAAGAAGCTGGCCGAAAAGATCAAGGAGCAGCTGGAGGTCGTGACGCCCAGCATCCACACCCCTGTCCGCAGCCTGTCCGGCGGCAATGTGCAGAAGGTGCTGGTGGGTCGTGAGATCGCGGCCCATCCCAAGGTGCTGATGACGGCCTACGCCGTCCGCGGTCTGGATATCAATACCTCTTACACCATCTATAACCTGCTGACCGAGCAGAAGATGAAGGGCGTCGCTGTCATCTATGTCGGCGAAGATCTGGATGTGCTTCTGGAGCTGTGCGACCGTATCCTGGTCCTGTGCGGCGGTAAGGTCAGCGGCATCGTGGATGCCCGCACCACCACCAAGGAGGAGGTGGGCATGCTCATGACCAACCTGCCCGAGACTGACCGAAAGGAGGAAGATGCCCAATGAGTTCTGTACATCATCACCATGTCCATGAGCCGCTGGTGCGTATCGTCAAGCGCGGCTCCATGCCTGTGTGGCAGAGCTGGCTGATCCGTCTGGCGGCAGTCATCGTGGCATTGCTCCTGAGCGGTCTGTTCATCCTGTCTGTCACGGGCCTCAACCCCATCAAGGTCTATGTGGCCATGTTCGAGGGTGCTCTTGGCACCTCCAGAAAAACATGGTTCACCATCCGCGATACCATGATGCTACTGTGCATCAGCATCGGTCTTGCGCCTGCTTTCAAGATGAAGTTCTGGAACATCGGCGCAGAAGGTCAGGTGCTGGTAGGCGGCATCGCCACGGCAGGTCTGATGATCTACCTTGGCGACGGCGGCATCTCCACCCCTGTGCTCCTGCTCGTCATGGCGGTCGCCTCGATCGTGGCAGGCGCTGTCTGGGGCATCATCCCTGCTGTGTTCAAGGCTCGTTGGGGCACCAATGAGACCTTGTTCACCCTCATGATGAACTATATCGCCATCCGTCTGACAGCCTACTGCGTGGCCCTTTGGGAAAACCCCTACGGCTCCAATACCGTGGGCGTCATCAACCGCCAGACCAAGGTTGGCTGGTTCCCCGAGGTGTTCGGGCAGAATTTCGGCCTCAATGTGATCATCGTGCTGGTGCTCACCATCGCCATGTTCGTGTACCTCAAATGGTCCAAGCAGGGCTATGAGATCTCTGTTCTGGGCGAGAGCGAGAACACCGCCCGCTATGCCGGTATGAAGCCAGCCAAGGTCATCATCCGCACCATGGCGATCTCCGGTGCGATCTGCGGTCTGGCAGGCTTCATCGCCGTTGCCGGTGCCAGCCATACGATCTCCATCTCCACCGCAGGCGGTCAGGGCTTCACAGCCATCATCGTGGCGTGGCTGGCCAAGTTCAATACCTTCGTCATGCTCCTGATCTCCTTCATCCTGGCCTTCCTGCAGAAGGGCGCCATGGAGATCGCATCCCAGTTCAAGCTCAATGACTTTGCTTCCAATGTCATCACGGGCATCATCCTGTTCTGCATCATCGCCAGCGAATTCTTTATCACCTACCGCATGGTCCTGCGGAAGAAGAAGGAGGCGGAGCACAAATGATCAATCTGTTCGTCTCTGCCATCGTGTTTGGCACAGTCATCCTCTACGGCGCACTGGGTGAGATCATCACCGAAAAGGCGGGCAATCTGAACCTTGGCGTGCCCGGTATCATGTATCTGGGCGGTATCGCCGGTCTTGCCAGCGCATTCGCTTACGAAAACGCTGTCGCGGAGCCCATTGGCATCGTGTGTATCTTAGTGAGCCTCTTGGCGGCCTTCGCGGCCTCTGCCCTTGGCGGTCTGATCTACAGCTTTTTGACCATCACGCTCCGTGCCAATCAGAATGTGACGGGTCTGACCCTCACCATCTTCGGCGGCGGTGTGGCAAACTTCTTCGGCGGCGCGCTGAATACCTTGGCCGGCGGCGTGGGTCAGATCTCCATCGCATCCACCTCTGCGGCCTACCGCACCTCCATCCCCGGTATGGGCACCGGCAACTGGTTCTGCCAGATCTTCCTGAACCATGGCTTCATGGTGTATCTGGCGATCGTGCTTGCCGTCTGCGTGCATCTATTCCTCAATAAGACCCGGGCGGGCCTGAACCTGCGCGCTGTGGGCGAGAACCCTGCCACGGCGGATGCCGCCGGTATCGATGTCACCCGCTATAAGTACCTTGCCACCTGCATCGGCGCCGGTATCTCCGGCATGGGCGGCCTGTACTACACCGTGGACTACATCAAGGGCACATGGGGCAGTGAAGGCACCATCGAGGCCCTCGGCTGGCTGGCTGTGGCGCTGGTCATCTTCGCCAGCTGGAAGAGCCTCAGTGCCATCTGGGGCGCATACCTCTTCGGCTTCCTCACATGGCTGTATCTGTATGTCCCCCAGATCCGCAGTCTGCTGATCGGGGCGCTCGGTCTGGAGGAGGACGCATTGCAGGTCCTCAATCTGACCAGAAGCTCTCAGGAGCTGTTCAAGATGCTGCCCTACATCGCAACCATTCTGGTGCTGGTGATCGTGTCTCTTCGCAAAAAGCGGGAGAACGAGCCGCCTGCACACCTTGGCCTGCACTATTTCCGCGAAGAGCGGTGACCCAAAAAGCTCCGAGTCTTTCGACTC
>JAFSHB010000001.1 GCA_017440525.1 Oscillospiraceae bacterium
ACATGGTCTTCATCCCCGATCCCGACACCGCCGTCATCGACCCCTTCTGCGCCATCCCCACCCTGTCCATGACCGGCAATGCCATGATCATCGATGATCCCGAGAACCGTCCTCTGGCCCAGTACCCCAGAAACATCGTGCTGGCCGCCGAGCAGTATCTGAAGGATTCCGGCATCGCCGATACCATGCTGATCCTGCCCGAGTTTGAGTTCTATCTGTTCGATCAGGTGGGCTGGGAGGTACAGCCCAACTCCATCGCTGCTTCTGTGGATGCTGTGCAGTCCTACTGGAACAGCGCTGTCGAGGGCACTGGCTGCATCGTGCCCAAGCAGAAGGCCTATCACATCGCCAAGCCCTTCGATGCCTCCTATGAGTGCCGCAGTGAGATGTGCATGCTCATGAAGGATGCCGGTATCGAGATCAATTACCACCATCCCGAAGTGGCCGCTTCCGGTCAGTTTGAGATCGAGCCTCAGCTGGGTCAGATGTCCAAGATGGCTGACGCCACCATGATGATCAAGTATATCATCCACAACACCGCCCTCAAGTATGGCAAGAGCGCCACCTTCATGCCCAAGCCCATCTATGGCGAGGCCGGCAGCGGTATGCATGTGCATATGCTCCTGCTGAAGGACGGCAAGCCCGTGTTCTCCGATGACAATGGCTACGCTCATCTGAGTGAGACTGCACACTATTTCATGGGCGGTCTGCTGAAGCACATCGGCTCTCTGTGTGCGCTGACCAATCCCAGCACCAATTCCTTCAAGCGTCTGATCCCCGGTTTTGAAGCACCTGTTACGGTTGGCTACGCCACCTCCAACAGAAGTGCCGTCATCCGTATCCCTGCATACGCCAAATCCCCCGAGAAGCGCCGTTTCGAGCTTCGCAACCCCGATGCCACCTGCAATCCCTATTTCTGCTATGCGGCGATCCTGATGGCAGGTCTGGACGGTGTGAAGAACAAGATCGATCCTCACGCCAACGGCTGGGGCCCCTACGACTTCAACCTGTACAACCTGCCCGAGGAAGAAAAGGCCAAGCTCCAGGGCCTGCCCACCACCCTGGATGAAGCCCTCAACGCACTGGAAGCCGACCACGACTATCTGACCGCCGGCGGTGTCTTCCCCGAGGAACTGCTCAAGAACTTCATCGCCAAGAAGCGTGAGGAGTGCAGAGAGCTGTCCAAGATCCCCCATCCGGCCGAGTTTGATAAGTACTACAATCTGTAAGCTCTACCAAAGCACCCGGCAGAATTTTTCTGCCGGGTGCTTTCTCGCAAAGAGAGGCTTTTAGATTGCCACGGCTTGCAGGCAAGCCTCGCGATGACATTCAAAACAAGGACCCTTTTGCAAAAAGCAAGTGCTCACAAGAGCACTTGCTTTTTTGCTTATTTAGAGCTTCTGTCCGGGGGTGGTGCGGAGGGTGACATCGTGGTAGCCGCCCTCCACGATGGAGGTGGAGGATACCACCGTCAGCTTTGCCTCGCGCTGCAGGTCTGGAATGGACAGGACACCGCAGTTGCACATGGTGGACTTGACCTTATACAGGCTCTTTGCCACATTGTCATGCAGAGGACCGGCATAGGTGACATAGGAGTCAACGCCTTCCTCGAAGGCCAGACTGCTCTTGCCGCCAAGGTCGTAGCGCTGCCAGTTTCTGGCACGGTTGGAGCCTTCGCCCCAGTATTCCTTGACATACTGACCGTTGACGATCAGCTTGGGTGTGGGAGATTCATCGAAGCGGGCGAAATAGCGGCCCAGCATCATGAAGTCCGCGCCCATGGCCAGAGCCAGCGTCATGTGATAGTCGTGGACGATGCCGCCATCGGAGCAGATCGGCACATAGATACCGGTCTTCTCGAAATACTCATCGCGGGCAGCTGCCACCTCGATCAGCGCGGTGGCCTGACCTCGGCCGATGCCCTTGGTCTCACGGGTGATGCAGATAGAGCCGCCGCCGATACCGACCTTGATGAAATCTGCGCCGGCTTCTGCCAGATACATAAAGCCTTCACGGTCCACCACATTGCCGGCACCGATCTTGACGGTGTCGCCGTAATTCTCACGGACCCAGTCGATGGTACGCTTCTGCCAGATGGAGTAGCCCTCGGAGGAGTCGATACACAGAACATCTGCACCGGCTTCGACCAGTGCGGGAACACGCTGGGCATAGTCGCGGGAGTTGATGCCGGCACCGACCATATAGCGCTTATCGGCATCCTGCAGACCCAGAGGATATTCCTTGTGCTCAGCATAGTCCTTGCGGAAAACGAAGTGCATCAAATTATCGTTATCATCCACGATGGGCAGAGAATTGAGCTTGTTATCCCAGATGATGTCGTTTGCTTCCTTCAAGGTGGTGGAAGCAGGCGCGACGACCAGCTTTTCACGGGGCGTCATGAACTCACGGACGGGAGTCGCGGGATCCATACGGCTGACACGGTAGTCACGACCGGTGACGATGCCCAGCAGCTTGCCGTTGGGCTGTGCATTCTCCGTGATGGCAACGGTGGAAAAACCGTTCTTTTCTTTCAGAGCCAGCACATCTGCAAGCGTATCATCAGGAGTCAGATTTGATCCGGATACCACGAAGCCAGCCTTGTGATCCTTGACACGGCGCACCATAGCGGCCTCAGACTCGATGGACTGAGAGCCGAAGATAAAAGACATGCCGCCTTCCTTGGCCAGGGCCACAGCCAGCGTGTCATTGGAGACAGACTGCATGATGGCAGAGACCATCGGGATATTCAGGCTGATGGGGCACTCTTCCTGCCCCTTGCGATACTTGACCAAGGGCGTACGCAGGCTGACATTATCGGGGATGCAGTCTTCGCCGGTGTAGCCGGGTACCAACAGGTATTCGCTAAAGGTGCGGGATGGTTCGGTGTAATAATAAGCCATAACGAAATACGCCCTTTCTTATTTAAAATATTTGACAGCAGAGGTGAACAGACCCATCTCATACTTGCCGGGGACATTGCGGTACAGGCCCTTGCCGATACGCTCGGAGTGGCCCATCTTACCAAGGACTCTGCCATCGGGAGAGGTGATGCCTTCGATGGCACAGATAGAGCCGTTGGGGTTGAACATGGTATCCATGGTGGGAACACCGCCCAGATCCACATACTGGGTGGCGATCTGACCGTTCACAGCCAGCTGCTCCACCAGTTCACGGGATGCGAAGAAGCGGCCTTCGCCATGGGAGATCGGCACAGTGTAGATCTCACCCACCTCAGTCGCAGCCAGCCAGGGAGACTTGTTGGTGCAGACTCTGGTGTGGACGATCTTAGACTGGTGGCGGCCGATCACATTGTAGGTCAGTGTGGGCATGGTATCATCGGTGTCCAGAATCTTGCCATAGGGCACGAGGCCCAGCTTGATCAGTGCCTGGAAGCCATTGCAGATACCGCACATCAGACCGTCGCGCTGCTCCAGCAGTGCCGTGACCTGCTCCTTGACCGCAGGATTGCGGAAGAAGGCGGTGATGAACTTGGCAGAGCCGTCGGGCTCGTCGCCGCCGGAGAAGCCGCCGGGGATGACGACCATCTGGGCATCCGCCAGCTTGGCTGCGAAACGATCCACGCTCTCGGCAACATCGGAAGCCGTCAGATTGCGGACGACCACGATCTCGGCATCAGCACCAGCATCGATCAGGGCGCGGGCCGTATCGTATTCGCAGTTGGTGCCGGGGAACACAGGGATCAGCGCCTTGGGCCGTGCGACCTTGACTGCAGGCGCAGCCACGATCCCGCCATCATAGGCAAAGGTAGGCATATCGTCTTCCTTTGCAGGTGCATTCTGGGGATAGATCTTCTCCAGAACAGCCTCGTTGAGGGCCAGCAGCTCATCCACAGCCACGCTCTCCCCTGCCAGCTTGATGACAGCCTCGGAGGTGGTCACGCCGAGCTTATAGGCATCGGCAGTATCCTCGGTCAGCTCTGCCACGATGGCACCGGGCATAGCAAGATACCAGTCGAGCTTCTCATCAGCGCTCTCAAAGCCGATGTTGTTGCCGAAGGACATCTTGGTCACAGCTTCTGCAAGGCCGTTCTCGACCGCCCATGCGGCCTTGACCTTGCCGGCCTTGTGGAGCTTGTAGAAGGCATCCCAGGAAGCCTTATACTCCTCGGTATCGTGACCGGCGAAGAGATAGACAGGGCTGCCTGCTTCCTTGAACTCACAAGTCAGGATATCGGAAGTGACAGAGGGCGCCACAGCAAAGGAGATCAGTGTGGGAGGCACATCCATATCGAGGAAGGAGCCGGACATGGAATCCTTGCCGCCGATGGCAGCGAGGCTCAGATCCAACTGTGCATCCATAGAGCCAAGGAGGGCGGCGAAAGGCTTGCCCCAGCGCTTGGGCTCCTGACGAAGCTTTTCAAAGAACTCCTGGAAGGTCAGATAGGTCTTGTTCCAGTCACAACCGGCCGCTGCCAGCTTGGCAACAGAGGTCATGACGGAGCTGTACGCACCCACATAGGGGTTCGCGCTCATCTGGTCGGGATCGAAGCCCCATGCCATGACAGAACAGGCATCGGTGGACTGACCGGGCAGGACAGGCAGGACTGCTGCCATAGCCTGCGCGGGGGTCTTCTGGCGCTTGCCGCCGAAGGGCATCAGCACAGAGCCGGCGCCCACAGAGCCATCAAAACGCTCGGTCAGGCCCTGACGGGAAGCGCACTTGAGACTGGATGCCATAGCACGCAGATCGCAGAAGCTCTGCTTGTTGCCGGTGGCGTCGTTCTTATCGATCGCGATGGTGGTGTGCTTGTTGGCACCGTTGGTGTTGAGGAATTCGCGGGAAAGATCGGCGATGGTATTGCCCTTCCACTGCATGACCATGCGTGCTTCTTCCGTGACCACAGCCACAGGATAGGCTTCCAGGTTCTCAGCCTGCGCAGCTGCGATAAACTTCTCCACATCGCAGGCTCTGACCACGACAGCCATACGCTCCTGAGATTCGGAGATGGCAAGCTCGGTGCCGTCCAGACCGTCATACTTCTTTCTGACAGCATCCAGATCGATCTTCAGACCGTCCGCCAGCTCGCCGATGGCGACAGACACGCCGCCTGCACCAAAGTCGTTACAGCGCTTGATCATGGTGGTGACAGCCTTGTCGCGGAACAGACGCTGGATCTTGCGTTCCTCGGGGGCGTTGCCCTTCTGGACCTCGCTGGCCATGGTAGTCAGGGATTTCAGGTTGTGGCTCTTGGAAGAGCCGGTGGCACCGCCAATGCCGTCACGACCGGTACGGCCGCCCAGCAGGACGATCACATCACCGGGCGCGGGACGCTCACGGACCACATTCTCTGCAGGAGCAGCACCGACCACAGCACCGCATTCCAGATGCTTTGCAACATAACCATCATGGTAGACCTCGGCCACATGACCGGTCGCCAGACCGATCTGGTTGCCGTAGGAGGAATAGCCTGCGGCAGCGGTGGTGCAGAGCTTTCT
>JAFSHB010000095.1 GCA_017440525.1 Oscillospiraceae bacterium
CTATGTTCTGTCCAAGGAAGAAGGCGGCCGTCATACTCCCTTCTTCAACAACTATCGTCCTCAGTTCTACTTCCGTACCACTGACGTTACCGGCATCATCACTCTGCCCGAAGGCACCGAGATGTGCATGCCCGGCGACAATGTCGATATGAATGTTGAGCTGATCACCCCCATCGCTATCGAGAAGGGCCTGCGCTTCGCTATCCGTGAAGGCGGCCGTACCGTCGGTTCCGGTGTCGTCATCGAGACCATGGAGTAATTCCTGACCTGCGGTCACGAGATCAGCAAAGTCGATACCAAGTGGCACAGCCGTAAGGCTGTGGCACTTTTCTTACTTACAGCCATAAGGCTGTGTTTTTCTGCAGATATGTGCCTGCGGCCTTTTATGAATTTTAGGTCAAGACCTTTACAGCGTTTCCCTCATTGGGTATAATAAACAGGTATTATATCCAAAGGAGAACTTTTATGTCCAGTGAATACTATAAAAAGAAATTTCAGGATGTGAGACCTGATGCACCATATGAGATGACGCGGTGGGAGGCATTCTGCAACTGGTGGACCTATCACTGGGTCACAGTCCTTGTGGTGTCTCTGATCGTGGCTTTTTTCGTGTTCTTGGCGGTAGAATTCTTCACGCGTGAGCGGCCTGACTATAAGATCGCCTATGTCGGTACGAATCCATTGGTCGTCGATGTCAAGATCTTGGAGCCGCAGCTGGAGGAACTGGGAGAAGACCTCAACGGTGATGGAGAGGTGGCAGTCCAGATCAGGACCTATCTTGTTGATCGTGAGACTTCTCACTTCTCTTCTGAGATGATCCCCTTTGTGGGCGATGTGGAAACAGGCAACAGCACGATCTTCATTCTGGAGGACCCCGACTGGTTCCTTGAGAACTATGCTGTCACTTCCGAAGAGGATACCTATTGGTGGAGCGAATGTCCTGCTCTGTCTCATATCGACCTCTACGGCGACTATGCCATCGCGCTTCGCTCCACAGAGGATATGACCGATGACTATAAGATCGACCTGTCCCTGTGGCAGGCCATGACGAAGGACGCAGGATAAGGAGTGCCTATGAAGATCATCCATCTTATCTCAGGCGGTGATGTGGGAGGAGCCAAGACCCATGTGTTGAGTTTGCTCGGCGGTCTGAAGGATCGTCAGACGGTCCGTCTCGTCTGCTTTATGGAAGGTCCCTTTGCCGATGAAGCGCGGGAGCTGGGAATCGATACACAGGTCCTGACCTGTGGTATCGTAGAGGCGTTCAAAAGGCTTCGTACGATGATCGACCGTGAAGGCTTCGAGATCGTCCATTGTCACGGTTCCCGTGCCAATCTGATGGGCATGCTCTTGCAGGGCAAGATCGATGCACCTGTGGTCACGACTGTCCATAGTGATTACCGTCTCGACTATCTGGGAAGGACCTTCCATCGTCTGACCTACGGCGTGATCAATACCATCAGTATCCGCCGCATCAAATATCATGTCGGTGTTTCTGATTCCATGGTGGATCTTCTGACAGACCGCGGCCTGGATCCGCAAAATATGTTCCCGATCTATAACGGCGTAGACTTTACGCCCATCGTACCAAAGCTGGATCGGGGCAGTTACTTGGAAAGTGTCGGCCTTTCGGTAAAGGAAGATGATATCGTCTTTGGTATCGCTGCCAGACTCTCTGCGGTCAAGGATGTGGCGACTTTGATCTGCGGCTTCGGAGAGGCCTGCAAACAAGCTTCGAACATCAAACTGGTGATCGCTGGAGATGGCGAGCAGCGCAGAGAGCTGCACAAATTGGCCGAGAACTGCTGTCCCGCCGGGAGCTATGCCTTTGCTGGCTGGGTCAGCGATATGGACAGCTTTTATCATGCGATCGATGTCAACACGCTGACCTCGCTCAGCGAAACATTCCCATATGCCCTTACGGAGGGTGCAAGGACCCATTGCGCTACCATCGCTTCAAAGGTGGGCGGTGTGCCGTATCTGATCGAGCACGGTGTGACGGGACTGCTGTTTGAGCCACAGGATCATCAGCGTCTGGCAGATCACATGGTCCTGCTGGCCTCTGATGCACAGCAGCGGCAGCGGTTGGCGGAGAAACTCTATGAAAGAGCATCGACCCGGTTTTCGATCGATGCTACGGTCGCCCGTCAGGAGGAGATCTACGGTGTGCTGCTTCGCCGTGCAGCCAGAAAGCGCGGCAGGCGGGATGGTGTTCTGATCTGTGGTGCCTATGGTAAGGGCAACGCAGGTGACGACAGCATTTTGGAGGCGATCCTCACCCAGATGTACCATATCGACCCTGATATGCCGGCCTATGTATTGTCAAGAAAGCCCGCTCAGACCAGAAAACGCTACCGTGTTGGGGCATACCATACATTTGACCCACGCTTTATCCTCAGGATGTGCCGTACTGCCTTGTACATCAATGGCGGCGGCAGTCTGATCCAGGATGTGACCAGTACACGCTCCCTGCAATATTATCTTTCCAATATCGCGCTTGCAAAGCTGTGCGGCAGTCCGGTGCTTATGTACGGCTGCGGCATCGGTCCGGTATCCGCACCGAAGAATCGGAGACTGGCCGGTGCTGTGATCGACCGCTGTGCGGATATCATCACCCTGCGAGACCCGCAAAGTGCTGAAGAGCTTCGTGCTATGGGCGTTAAAAAGCCTCAGATCCGTATCACAGCCGATCCTGCGCTCTTGTTGGATGGGGCGTCGGATGATCGGGTGGAAGGGCTTTTGCGTATGCATGGCATCGACCCGAATGGCAGATGTGCGCTGTTTGTTCTCAGACCGTGGAAAGACTTCGACAGGGCGCTGCCTCATCTCGCGGAGACTGCCCAGACGCTGTATGAGACCCATGGGCTCACTCCGGTGTTCCTTGCGCTGGAAAAGGGCCGCGATCTTCCTGTCAGCCATCAGGCGGCGGCGCTCCTGACATGCCCGCACCATGTTCTGACAGCGCCGACCGACGGCGACCTGATCGTAGGGCTCATGACGCGGATGCAGGTGGTCGTCTCCATGCGTCTGCATGCACTGATCTTTGCCGCAGGGCAGGGAGTCCCACTTGTTGGTGTGGTGTACGACCCCAAGGTATCCGGCTTTCTGGACTATTTGGGATATGAAAATTATGTAAACTTAGATGATGTGACTGCAGAAGGTCTCATCGCTCTTGCAGAAAAGGCGATGACCTTGGGCAAGGATGTACAACGCGCAAAGAAATTGCGCGACCTTGCAGGTGAGAACGAGAAAGCTGCAAGAGAACTGCTGTAAAAGAACGGCATCCCGTGATGGGATGCCGTTCTAAAATTATGTAAACTTTTTGCGGTCGGGGAGCTGCGCTAAGATCACGCCGGCAAAGACCAGCGCACATCCGCCAAGCTCCAGTGCCGAGAGCTTTTGCCCGATGATCAGCCAGCCAAACAGGGCGGAAAACACCGATTCCAGGCTCATCAGCAGGGATGCTGTGGTGGATTCCGTTTTAGACTGCGCCAGCATCTGCAATGTATATGCGATGCCGCTGGAGCAGACACCGGAGTAGAGGATGGGGATCATACAGCTGCGGAGCATCCCGATGCTGGGAGCTTCAAGGCAAACGGCAAGGATCAAAGAGATCATACCGGCCGTAAAGAACTGGATGCAGCTCAGTCTCACACCATCGGCGCCGGGGCTCACATGGTCGATGTACATGATGTGGAAGGAGAAAGCAACGGCGCACAGGAGCGTCAGGCCTTCGCCCAGATTCATGCTGAAGGTACCCATCCCACACAACATATAAAGACCAAATACAGCAAGTGCCACGCTGAGCCAGATAGTCGGGCGAATCTTTTTCTTTAGAAAAATGCCGAAGATCGGAACGAGGATGATGTACAGCGATGTGATAAAGCCGGACTTTCCGGCAGGCAGCTGCAGCTTCAATCCCAGCTGCTGCGGTGTGCAGGCTGTGAATAGGATCAGACCGCAAATGATGCCGGAGATCCAGTGGTGCTTCTTCTGTGCTTTTGTCACCGGCTTGACGCTGTTTCCCATCTTATCCCGAATGGCGATCACAGGCAGCAGAACGAGACTGCCGATCAGAAAGCGTGTGCCCTGAAAAGTAAAAGGCTCGGCATATTTCATGCCCTCGGTCTGCGATACGAAACCGCCGCCCCAGATCATTGCTGCGAGCAGCAGCATGATGATGCCGCTCCATTGTTTTTTCATAATACCCCTCTTTTCCTGCCGCTAAAGATATCACATACGGCAGGAAAAATCAATTATCTCTTTTCATCGCAGGCCAATTTTGCTATAATATAAAAAAGGAGTGAGGAATATGCAGGATATCTACATCCCAACGCTGCATACCTTTGAGAATTCCAATATCTTTACCGGGAGCTATCAGGGACTTCGTTTTAAGATCACCCCTGATGTGACGATGCTGCCCGGTGACAAGGAAGTGGATGTTCCCAAGAGCAGCATGAAAGCAGAATACTGGCACGGACCGTATTGCTACGAAAAAAGCGAGATCGAGGAAGAAAAGGTGTTTCCGCTCACACCGGAGGGCAGAGCGGAGATGACAGCCTGGCTGCTCGAGCATGTATAAAAATGATGCCGACGAGATCATCTCGTCGGCATCGCAGCATTTATCGGCTCTGATTCTGGCCGTTCTGGTTCTGGCTGCGGTTCTGGTCGTTGCTCTGCTTCTGACTGCGGTTCTGGTTCTGGCTGCGATTCTGGTTGCTGTTCTGATTCTGTTCGTTCTGATTACGGTTCTGATACTTGTCCATATGAGATATCCTCCTGATAGTAGCTTTTTGGGTACCGCAAGATCAGTATGCCCCATTTCTCACGATCTATCCTTCGGCTTGAAGAATACCGCCGCGAGAGAGCCAAAGATGATCGCCGCTGTGATGCCGCCGGAAGCGGCCTTCAGCCCTCCGGTAAAGACACCGAGGAGCCCTTCCTGATCGACAGCCTCTTTCACACCTTCTGCGATGACATGACCGAACCCTGTCAATGGCACAGTTGCACCGGCGCCGCCCCATTCTACCAATGTTTTGTAGACACCAATGGCGCTGAGCAGTACCCCGATCACCACATAGGCGACCAGGATCCGCGCCGGCGTCAGCTTTGTTTTGTCGATCAGGATCTGCCCGATGGCGCATAATACGCCGCCAAGGAGAAATGCTTTGATATAGTCCATGGTCATCTCCTTTCCATGCCGATGGAGACTGCGTGACAAACGCCCGGGATGCTCTCACTTTGCTGCAAAGAGGTGGGGGAGTGGAGCGCGCCTGTTCCGCAGAACAGGATATTTTTGTATTTACCTTTTTTCATCAGAGAAAGGAGGTAGCCGCACAGGACGACAGAGCCGCAGCCGCAGCCGGAGCCGCCTGCATGGACATCCTGCTTTTGCAGATCGAAGATCATGGTGCCGCAGTCGTCATAGACTCCGCCGATGCTGATGCCGTCCTTTCTGAAAAGGTCGAGCAGGATCTCCTTGCCGACCATGCCAAGATCCCCTGTCACGATCAGATCGTAGTCAGATGGCGTGAGCCCCAGATCGTCAAAGTGGGCGCGCAGGGTATGATAGGCAGCGGGTGCCATGGCGGCGCCCATGTTGTTGGCATCTTTGATCCCATAGTCCATAACAGCGCCGATGGTAGCGGCATTCAGGAATGGACCTTTTTCGCGATGCCCCAGCAAAGCGCAGGCCGCACCGGTCACGGTCCACTGTGCGGTGGGGGTACGCTGTCCGCCATAACCCAGTGGGAAGCGGTACTGCCGCTCTGCGGAGGCAAAATGGGAAGAACTGATGACACCGGCCGTGCGGACATATCCGCCGTTGACGCTCATGCCTGCAAGACACAGGCCCTCTGCCATAGTGGAGCAGGCACCGTAGAGCCCGAGGAATGGTACACCGGTATCCCGCACGCTGTAGCTCGAGGAGATGCACTGGTTCAGAAGATCTCCTGCCAGCAGCAGATCGATATCATCGTCTTTCAGCCGGAGCTTTTTCTTTGCAGACTCCAAAGCCAGTGCCTGCATGGTGCTCTCAGCCTTTTCCCATGTTTTTTGTTTGAATTTGGTATCCAGATCGGTATAGTCGAAGTATGCGGTAAGAGGTCCTTCCTGTTCCTTTTTTCCGCCGATGGCAGAGGTGGCCAAAATGGCGGGATGCCGGTCAAAGACGAAGCTCTGTCTGCCGCGGTGAAGATCTCCCATGATCATCGCTCCTTTGTCTTGGTAGTATGCCAAGAATGCGGAAAATTATCGCAAGACCGGATGCGGATCTGGGTGTTGTCCATTTTATGATTTTGTGATACCATATGCAGAGCGAGGTGAACATTTATGCAGATCGGAGATATACAGATCGGCGGCAAAGTGGTCCTTGCACCCATGGCAGGTGTGACGGACTATGCATACCGTACCATTTGTGCGGAGTTTGGTGCTGCCCTGACGGTGACGGAGATGGTCTCATCCCGCGCGCTGGTCTATCAGGATAGAAAAAGTGTCGGACTTTTGAAAAAAACACCCATCGGTGTCTGCGCAGCGCAGATCTTTGGAAATGATCCCGAGATCATGGCTCAGGGCGCAAAGCTGGCGTTGCAGCACTCCGGGTGCCATATGATCGATATCAACATGGGCTGCCCCATGCCCAAGATCGTCAACAACGGTGACGGCAGTGCCCTGATGAAGGATCCTGCTTTGGCCGGGCGGATCGTCCGTGCTGTGGTCGATGCCGTGGATGTGCCGGTCACAGTCAAGACCAGGATCGGTTGGGATCGCGGCAGTATCAATGTTGTGGAAATGGCAAAGCTATTGCAGGATAACGGCGCATCGGCCATCGCGGTCCACGGCAGGACAAAGTCCATGCTCTATTCCGGTCGTGCCGATTGGGACACGATTCGTGAGGTCAGGCAGGCCGTCTCTGTGCCTGTGATCGCCAACGGTGATATTTGCGGTGCGAAGGAAGCGGTAGCGTGTTTGGCTCGCACCGGAGCGGATATGGTCATGATCGGGCGAAGTGCCTTCGGAGATCCCTGGGTGTTTTCGCAGGTCTGTGCCGCGTTGAATGGGGAGGAGATCCCCGAGCGTCCGCCCCTCAGCGACCGCATCGATGTAGCGGTCCGTCAGATTCGTCTGGCGGAGCAGGACAAGGGCGAGCATATCGCCTGTTTGGAAGCGAGGAAGCATTTTGCGTGGTATCTGCGGGGCGTGTCGCACAGCAATTATTACAAGGAAAAGATCTCCTGCATCAACACCATGGAGGATGTGGAGAAGATCGCCGCAGGCATCAAGCGCGATCTGAGGTGAGAGCCATGCCGGATGAAAAGAAGATCATAGCGCAGGTGCTGGACGGCAACGATGAAGCCTTCGCGCAGCTGGTACAGGCTTATGAGGACAAGGTATATAACCTGTGTCTGCGGATGTGCTCCGACCGGGAAGAGGCCAAAGACCTGGCGCAGGAGGCTTTCCTCAAAGCATGGCGCGGCCTTCGCTTTTATAAGCAGGAGGCGGCGTTCTCCACTTGGCTCTATCGGCTTGTGTCCAATGTCTGTATCGACTATCTGCGGCAGAAGAAGCGCCGCTCTGCGGTGTCGTTCGTGACTGCCGATGAAGAGGGCGAACAGCCTGATATCCCGGATCCGACCCCGACGCCGGAACAGCAGATGCTCGATCGTCAGATGAAAGAGCAAGTGGCGGATGCTATGGCGCGATTGGAAGATGATTTTCGTCTTGTCTTGACTCTGCGCGTGGTAGAGGAGCGCAGTTATGATGAGATCGCTGCGATCATGGATCTGAAGGTCGGGACAGTCAAATCAAGACTGGCCCGAGCCAGAGAGAAACTGAGAAAAATATTGTTGGAAAACGGGAACGGACTGGAAGAACGCATCGTCAAACACAGTAGAGAGGAGGATGCGTGATGAAGTGTGAAGATGTGCTGCTGCTCATCAGCGGCCATTTGGATGGAGAAAATACGGCGGAAGAAGAACAGGCGCTTCAGGCGCATCTGTGTGATTGTGAGGCGTGCCGTCATGTGATGCAGGCTTTTGAAGAGGCGGATGCCGGATTGATCCAAACGAAAGAGCATGCGCCGGATGGACTTTGCGCCGATGTCATGGCCCAGATCAAAAGAGAGTCGGCAAAGAAAAAGCGCCGTCCGTGGATCGGGATCGTTGCCGCCGCAGGGCTGATGCTGGTCATCGGTGTCGGTGCGGCTGTGGAGCACACCGTGCCTGCGACTGAGCCGCAAACGATATCGGCGGAACAGCCCTATACCTATACGATGGCGCGTGGTGTCTCCTCAGATGCCCATGCTGTTGCGGAGAAGATCGTGAAGGAGCGAGAGGCTTGTGTTGCGGTCGTCCGCGAGCTCTATTATGAGCTTGAGAGCTGCCAATGCGAAACGCTGGAGGAGGGCTATGTGCTCTATACCCTGCAAGACCCTGATGGGGCGTCAGCTTTGGCAGAGAGCTATGGCTGTGCCCTCTATGGCCCCATAAGAGAAGCATCGGCGTCTGTCTCTTACGCCCTGCTGGCTCCGTGATAAAAGCCGTGCTGCAAGCATGCAGCACGGCTTTTAAGTTATAGACTTTCCATCATACCGTAGGGGCGGACCCAAGTGTCCGCCCGATGGATGTATTCGAGAGCGCCATAAGAGTTACGGCGATCGGACGCGCTTTTTTGGTGGAGAAGTCGTAAAAGTACAGATCGGCCCTGGCAGAAAGGAAAGAAACGCAAAAAGTACGCCAACTCAACTTTTGTTAGTTCTTTTTCCTGGGAGCGGGAAGATGGTCGGATATTGATGCAAACAATTGCTTCATGCGATCTCTGTTTTCAATATCCTCCACAAGAAGCATACGATGTTATGCTTCGCATAATGATGTTGCTCCCTTTGGTCGCAATGATGCGCTGTTTGCCTGATACATTAGCGAAGCGACATCATTAGGCGTAGCCGTCATCATTAGTGAAACGACATCATTTGCCGAAGGCAAACATCATTCAAAAAGACCGCATTTGTCTGGTAGACAAATGCGGTCTTTTTGTTGGTGGAGACTACTGGACTCGAACCAGTGACCTCATGCGTGTGAAGCATGCGCTCTAACCAGCTGAGCTAAGCCTCCGTCACTTGCTTGAGTATTATACACGCATGAAGCGGAAAAAGCAAGTCTTTTTTTCAAAAATTATTCTTTTCGGAAAAGTCGTTTGAGCTGATGGCATATGCCGTCAGCTCAGGTACTTCTTTTCCAAAGATCTGACCATTTTGGTGTAGCGAGCCTTGCATCGGCGCAGATGTCCCTTCTGCAGATCCTCATAGCAGGGCTGCAGATAGCGTTTTCTCAGATCGGCATAGAGCTTATGGGAGTTTTCTGCCAGATCCAGATGGAGCAGGATGCCGGGAGCGATGTCGTAGTACCGCTCGATCAAAGCAGGGCCATCGGGGCAGGACTTGAGATAGCCGTCGCGGAATGCGCGGAATGCGGTGAGCTCTTCACAGTCATCGGGCTTTCCCTCGTGTGTGCAGATCGCAGTGGTGATAAAGCATAGACCAAGGAGTTTTTTCTGGAAGCCTGCGGTCATCTCATCGTAAGTGCCCAGATAGAACGGGGACTTGGGGTGTCGCGCGCACCACTCCTTTTGCAGCGCTTCGCAGTAGCTTTCGCTGACAGAGAGCTTCAGCTCCCTGATCATCGGGACGAGGAACACGGCGATAACGAACTTGTCGGTATCGAGCATGACATTTTTCCGCATCCTGCGGCGCTTGTCCTCCTGCCAATGCTGCTCCAGCCGGTCGAGGAAGGCGCTTGCGGCATCTTCCACGGTGTACACACCGGCACGCACAGCAGTATCCAGCCGACGGAATACTTCGGCATTGCCATCCTGGTAGCGTGCGAAGGCTTCGGCGTATTCGTTGTTGGTCACTTGCTTGTCGATCCCAAGGTAGTCTGTGATGACCTGCAGGACATGGGCTTCATAATAAGCTCTGGCTCCCTCGCCCTCGACTGCGGGGACCTGCGGAACGAACTGCTCCATGGTAAGGCGTGCGCCGCAATACATGCAGCTAAAGGTTTCCAATCCCGAGGGGATCTGCAGGTCATGACAGCACTGAGGACACCGCAGAGTAAAAGATGTTTGAGACATTACGATCACCTTGTTTTGTTTTTACTTATTATATCACAGCACCATCCTTGTGCCAAGCATTGAAAAAACTTCTGCCCGGTGCAATATTTATGCATTTACGGGAAATAATAGGGATATCAAACAGAAAGGCGGAGATCGATGGCATCGTTTCACTGTCCTACCGAAGTTTTTACAGGGCCGAATGCACTGGGAGCTTTAAAAAATTTTCCGGCACAGCGTGTTTTGGTCGTGACAGATACCTTTTTTTCAAAAACAGGGAGAGCGCTTGAGATCGGGCGCATGGTGCCGGGGGCGCAGGTGCAGATCTTTGATAAGGTCGTGCCGGATCCTCCGGCGGCCTTGGCCGCCGAAGGCGCGGCAGTCTGCCGTAATTTTCGTCCGCAGGTGCTGATCGCTTTGGGCGGCGGCAGTCCCATGGACTGTGCAAAGGCCATTCGGCTGGCCTTTGGAGAGCCTCTGACCTTCGTTGCCATCCCCACCACATCCGGCTCCGGCTCTGAGGTGACATCCTTTTCCATCCTGACCCACAAGGGGATAAAGCATGCGCTCGTGGATCGCGGCCTGCGGCCCGATGCAGCGATTCTGGATGCGGCTCTTTTGGAAAGGCTCCCGACTTCGCTGGTCGCGGATACCGGCATGGACCTGCTGGCCCATTGTATGGAAGCCCTCGTGGCAAAAAAGCGGACCGGCTTCACAGATGCCCTGGCCTTTCAGGCGGCACGGACCGTGCTGGAGCAGCTAAAGCTCTCGTTCCGTGGAGATGTGTCGGTGCGGCTCCAGATCCATGAGGCCGCGACCATGGCAGGCATGGCCTTTGACAATGCCGGTCTTGGTGTGTGTCATGCGCTGGCTCACGCCATCGGCGGTGCGTTCCATGTGCCGCACGGCAGGCTCTGCGCCATGCTCCTGCCTGCTGTCATGGACTATAACATGGCGGCAGGCCAGACACAGTATGCGGCACTGGCAAGGCTTTGCGGCATGGCAAGCGCTACAGATCGGCTGAGTGTACGCAGTTTGATCTGTGCCATCGTGAGGCTTCGCCGGGAACTGCTGCTGCCGCAAGATCTGCGGCAGGCGGGCGTTGAGAAGTCCGCATGGGAGCAGATGCGGGAAGGTATCCTTGAGGCAGCATTGGCAGACCCATGCTGCAAGACCAATCCTGTCACCGTCACAAAAGACGGCTTGGCACGGATCTTGAAGGCGGTGGAGCCGTGAAAGAGAGCCTGTTGTCTGTTGGTATCGATCTTGGTACGACCACTACCCAGATGATCGTCTCAAGGCTGTATCTGGAAAATACAGCCTCACCCTTTGCCGTTCCCCGTATGGAGATCTGCGATCGTGAGATCTTGTATCAAAGTGAGCCCTATTTCACGCCGCTCCGTTCTGCTGATACGCTGGATGCACCTGCGATCGAGCAGATCCTTCGAAGTGAATATGAAAAAGCCGGGATCAGTCCCTCTGATGTCAAGACCGGTGCTGTGATCATCACCGGGGAGACTGCCAGAAAGGAGAATGCCAGACAGGTGCTGACAGCCCTCTCCGATCTGGCGGGCAGCTTCGTGGTGGCTACAGCAGGTCCGGCACTGGAGAGCGTGCTGGCGGCCCGTGGGGCAGGTGCTGACTGCTACGCGGAGGAGCATGGTGTCCATGTCCTGCATTTTGATATCGGCGGCGGCACCTCCAATCTGGCGCTCTATGGGCCGGAGGGGGAGCTTTTGGATACAGGCTGCCTCAATGTGGGCGGTCGTCTGCTGAAATTTGACAAGAATGGGACGATCACCTATGTCTCCCCGGTATTGCAAGGCTGCAGGGTCGGAGAAAAAGCAACGCCTGAGAGCCTTGCACCGCTGCTGGAGACCCTTGTGCAGGCGCTGGAGGAAGCAGCGGGCCTGCGGCCTGTTACTGCACTTTTGGCGCATTTTATCACAGACAAGACCGTGGAGCTTCCCGATGCGCCTCTCGTATTCTCCTTTTCCGGCGGTGTGGCGGATCTGATCGGCAAAGAAGCTGTCGACTGGCTGCGCTACGGCGATCTCGGTGTCCTTCTCGGTGCCGCGATCGGGCGCTCACGCCTGTGTAAGGACGGCTATGTTCTAGGACAGCAGACCTTGCGTGCCACGGTCGTTGGTGCGGGCAGCTATTCCACGGAGCTTTCGGGCAGTACGGTATCCTGCACCGGGGCGGAGTTCCCCCTGCAGGGGCTTGCGGCGATCCGACTGCGTGAGAGCGAGGAGCGGGCAGACCCTGAGATCCTGTCACGCGCCATCCAAAAGAAGCTGGAGCTCTATGGGGATGCGCCGGTGGTGCTGTCCATGAAGGGGCAGCACAGCCCGGGCTACAGCGAGATCCTTCGTCTGGCAGAGGGGATATCCATGGGGCTGACCACGCGGCCTGTGGTCATCGCGCTGGAGCAGGATATGGCAAAGGCTTTGGGGCAGGCTCTTCGCTGCCATATGGGGAAGGAGACACCGATCGTCTGTCTTGACGGACTGCATATCCCGGAAGGGAGTTTTCTGGATATCGCCGCGCCTGTCATGGGCGGTACTGCCGTTCCCGTGGTGGTCAAAACGCTGGCGTTTTCCTAGATCGTAAGGAGGTATCATATGAAACTGAAGACCAATTTATTTGGGCATACCTATGCATTCTCTTCGGTAAAAGAGGTATTGGCCAAGGCCAATGAAGAAAAATCGGGCGATAGGCTGGCAGGGGTCGCCGCAGAGACCGCGCAGGAGCGAGTGGCGGCAAAGATCGTCCTTTCCGAGCTGCCGCTTTCGGTCCTTCGGGAGAATCCCGTCGTTCCCTACGAGGAGGACGAGGTCACAAGGATCATCCAGGATGATGTCAATGAAAAGATATATGGCGAGATCAAAAACTGGACTGTCAGCGAATTGCGGGAATGGATCTTATCGGAGAAGACCACAGAGGCTGCCATTCGCCGAATCTCCCGCGGCCTGACTTCTGAGATGGTGGCGGCTGTCGCCAAGCTGATGAGCAATTTGGATCTGATCTATGCGGCATCCAAGATCCGCATCACTGCCCATTGCAACACAACGATCGGCCTGCCGGGGACCCTCAGCTGCCGCCTGCAGCCCAATCATACCACCGATGATCCCAACGGCATCATGGCTTCTCTGGTGGAGGGGCTGTCCTTTGGTGCGGGCGATGCGGTGCTGGGGCTCAATCCTGTGACGGATTCTGTGGAGCGGCTGAGCCACATCCTGAAAATGTTTGAAGAGGTCAAGCAGAAGCTGGAGATCCCCACACAGACCTGTGTCCTCGGTCATGTGACGACGCAGATGCGAGCCGTAGAGCAGGGCGCACCTGCGGATCTGATCTTCCAGTCGATCGCAGGCTCTCAGAAGGGAAATGAGGCCTTCGGCATCACCGGCGATCTCATGGAGCAGGCAAGGAAGCTGGCACTACAGCAGGGAACTGCCATGGGTCCCAATGTGATGTATTTTGAGACAGGACAGGGCTCCGAGCTATCCTCTGAAGCCCACCACGGCGCCGATCAGGTCACCATGGAGGCGCGCTGTTACGGCTTTGCCAAACGGTATCAGCCGTTCCTTGTCAATACTGTCGTGGGCTTTATCGGACCGGAGTATCTCTACGATGCCCGTCAGGTCATCCGCGCCGGTCTGGAGGATCATTTCATGGGGAAACTGTCTGGTGTGCCTATGGGCTGCGATGCCTGCTACACCAATCATATGAGGGCTGATCAGAACTCCATCGAGGATCTGGCCACGCTCCTGACTGCCGCCGGGTGCAACTATTTCATGGGCATCCCCCACGGCGATGATATCATGCTGAACTATCAGACCACAGGCTTCCGAGAGACAGCGGCTCTTCGTGAGATCTTCGGATTGACTGCCATCGCGCCCTTCCAGCAGTGGCTGGAAAAGATGGGCTTTATGGAGAATGGGAAGCTGACCAGGAGAGCCGGCGACGGCTCTGTACTGTTGAAGGAGGTCCACCATGGATAAACAGGAATTGAAAACATTGGTGGCACAGCTTTTGCGGGAGATGGATACCGATGCACCGACTGTTCAGACAGCGACACAGGAGCTGCCGGATCTGACGAAGCTGGATCTGCGGCAGGAGTATCATGTGGCAGAGCCTGCGGATAAGGATGCGTTTTTGCGCTTGAAAAAGAAAACTCCGGCGCGGCTCGGTCTGGGGCGCTGCGGAGCGCGATATAAAACGGCATCCATGCTCCGCTTCCGTGCCGACCATGCTGCCGCGCAGGACAGCGTGTTCTCCCTTGTGCCAAAAGACTTTTACGAGAAAAACGATCTGCCCTTCGTGCAGACCATGTGTAAGGATAAGGATCAGTATTTGACCCGTCCCGATCTTGGCAGAAGGTTTGATGAACAGGCACAGGCTGTCATCCGGCAGGTCTGCGGACAGTCGCCCCGTGTACTGCTGGTGATCGGTGACGGTCTTTCCTCCAACGCCATCACGGCCAATGCCCTCGACTGTGCCGCTGCGATCCGTCAGGGTCTCAAAAGCTTTGGAATCGAATTGGGAAAGAGCCTGTTCATCCAATATGCCCGTGTGGGTGCCATGGATCATATCGGTGAGATCACCGATGCTGAGCTGATCTGTATGCTGGTCGGGGAGCGTCCCGGTCTTGTGACCAGCGAATCCATGTCGGCCTATATCACCTACCGTCCGAGACCCGGTATCGCGGAATCCAAGCGTACAGTCGTCTCCAATATCCACCGTCAGGGCACGCCTGCGGTGGAGGCAGGTGCCCATATCGCGGAGCTGCTGAAAACCATGCTGGAGAAAAAAGCCTCCGGCATCGATCTGAGGTGAGCCTATGGTGGGAGAGATACTGCCTGTCAAGATCCTGACCCTGCGCCTGATCCCCAATCTCAGCCCGGGCCTTGCCAAAGCGCTGGGCGTGGGAGCGGAGTGTCGGGCCATTGGTCTGATCTCCACAGACTGTGACGATGTGACCTATATGGCGCTGGACGAAGCCACCAAGGTATCCAATGTAGAGGTCGTCTATGCAAGGAGCCTTTATGCAGGGGCGGCCAATGCTTCCACGCGGCTGGCAGGGGAGGTCATCGGTGTTCTGGCAGGGCCGACACCTGCCGAGGTGGCCAGCGGTCTGCGGGGCGCGCAGTCCTTCATCGAGAGCGGTGTGGGCTTTCGGACTGCCAATGCCGAGGGCGATGTGGTCTATCTTGCTCATTGTGTGTCCAGAACAGGCGCTTATCTGGCAAAGACGGCCCATGTTCCCGTAGGGCAGGCGATCGCCTATCTGGTCGCGCCTCCGGTGGAAGCGATCGCAGGTCTGGATGCGGCACTGAAGGCATCGGATGTGGATCTGACAGAATTTTTTGCGCCGCCTACGGAGACCAATTTTTCCGGCGGTCTGCTGACAGGCTCCCAGAGTGCCTGTCAGGCGGCCTGTGATGCCTTTGCCGATGCCGTCATGCAGGTGGCGCGGCAGCCGGAAGAGCTGGGAGGGATGTAAATGGAGCTTTCAAAAGATCTCAGGAGCCGGCAGGAGGTCCGCGATCTGGTAGAGGCAGCGTCCAAAGCGCAGCAGCATCTGCGTACGATGGATCAGGCTGCCATCGATAAGATCGTGCAGGCCATGGCGGAGGAGGGGAGCCGACGCGCCGTCGAGCTGGCAGAGCTGGCCTGTAAGGAGACCGGCTTTGGCAACATTGCCGATAAGACGGTCAAGAACCGTTTTGCTTCCCAGACCCTCTGGGAAGCGATTCGCGATCAGAAGACGATTGGGATCCTGCGGGAGGATCGGGAGCACCGCGTCTGGGATGTGGCGGTCCCGGTAGGCGTGGTGGCGGGGATCGTGCCCTCGACCAACCCGACCTCCACCGTGATCTATAAAGCGATGATCGCATTGAAGGGGGGCAGTGCCATCGTCTTTTCGCCCCATCCCGGCGCAAGGGAGTGTTCGATCCTTGCGGCCAGATATATGGCAGAGGCCGCAGAGCGGGCCGGCTGCCCCAAGGGGGCGATCGGGTGCATCACGCTCCCGACCATGGATGCTGTGGATGAGCTGATGAAGCATCCAAAAGTGAATCTGATCTTAGCTACCGGCGGCGCGGCTATGGTGCGCGCGGCATATTCCTCCGGCACACCTGCCATCGGTGTGGGTGCGGGCAATGGACCTGCCTATCTGCACAAAAGCTGTGATATCAAAAAGGCCGTGGCGGATATCATCCGCTCCAAGACCTTTGATAACGGTACGGTCTGTGCGTCTGAGCAGAGCATCATCCTCGAGCGGGCCAATGCCCGGGCAGTGGAGGAGGAGCTGGTGCGGCAGGGCTGCCGCATCCTGGATGAGGACGAGAGCAAAAAGCTGGCGAAGATCCTCTTCCGCGCCAACGGTACCATGTCGCCCCAGATCGTGGGCAAGCCTGCCGCTGAGATCGCAAAGCTTGCCGGGATCGCAGTCACGGATGCAAAGGTCCTTGTAGCAAGGGAGCGAGGGGCTGGAAAGGACTACCCCTATTCCTCGGAAAAGCTCTGCCCTGTGCTGGGGCTGTTTGTGGTGGAAGATGAGACGGAAGCGTTGGAGCTTGCCTGTAAGATCCTGGAGCATGAGGGGAGCGGTCATACCTTCTCGATCCATGCTGAGGATGAATCGCTGATCCGCCGTTTTGCCGTCCGTGTGCCTGTCTCACGATTTTTGGTCAATACACCGGCGGCGCTCGGCGGGATCGGTGCGACCACCGGTCTGTTCCCGGCGCTGACGCTGGGATGCGGCGCTGTGGGCGGCAGCTCCTCCAGCAACAATATCGGCCCCATGGATCTGATCGATATCCGCCGTGTGGCGTGGGGGCATAAGGAACAGCGGGCGGTGCATACTACCGTTACAGCCAATGAAGCGTTATTGGAAGCATTGACACAGAAACTGCTTGAAAAATTACTGTAAGGAGAATGACGATGATCAATACCAATGCACTGGGTATGGTGGAGACCAAGGGCCTTGTGGGTGCCATCGAGGCAGCCGATGCCATGGTGAAGTCCGCCAATGTCAATCTTGTGGGGAAGGAACAGGTCGGCGGCGGTCTTGTGACCGTCATGGTACGCGGCGATGTGGGTGCGGTCAAGGCCGCCACCGATGCCGGCGCGGCAGCGGCGGAGAAGGTCGGAGAACTGGTCTCTGTCCATGTGATCCCCAGACCTCACGCCGAGGTCGATGCCATCTTGCCCAAGGGCAAGTCCGCGGCGGCTGATATGAAGCCCAAGGCGTAATTATGGCGGTATTTACCACACAGGGGGCGCGGGAGAATATCCGGGTCAAGGACGGTAAACGGGTCTTTTATCTGGCAGACGGCGATCATCTGACACCGTCTGCCGCCGAATGGCTGAAAGAGAATGATGTGCAGATCCTGCCTGCAAAAGAAGCAGTTGTCCGGGAATACCGGACGCTCGACGGCGGTTTCGTGCGAAAAAAACCGGAGCATATGACCCATCTGCGGGCGGATGTGCTGGTGCGAAAAGACCATCCTCGCATCCGGTTCCGTGGCATGATCGATGCCTTGGAAGCGAAGCTCCTTCTGGCGGCCAAAGAAGCACAGCCACAGCTTCGAAAGCAGCTCGATGAGATCTTGCAGGCGGTGCGTACGCTCATCCGATGTGATGTGATGGAGCAGCCTGTCCAGATCCATACAGTCTGTGGGTTGAACGAACAGGAGCTTCGACAGAGGAGCCACTATCCGCAAAAGTTCTACGATCAGCCCCACTTTATGCCCTCCGCCGATGACAGCCGTATGCTCCTTTTGCTCAATGAAGTGCGTACGATGATCCGGCAGACGGAGCTTGCCGCTTACGATGCGTTCCATGACAGAGACGGCGCTGTGACGCGGGAGGATATCCTGAGGCTCCTGAACCGCCTGAGCAGTATGCTTTGGATCTTGATGATCCAAATGAAAAAGGAGGAACAGCATGGATCTTGATGCATTGACGGAAAAGCTGCAGCGGCAGCTGTTCGTAGAGGTGGAGGCCTCGGGGCGGCATGTGCATCTGACGAAAGAGCAGGCCATACGGCTGTTTGGGCATGACCTCACTCCCTCCAAAGAACTCTCCCAGCCGGGGCAGTTCGCCGCACAGGAACGAGTCACCATCAAAGGACCGAAGGGCGAAAAGAAGAATGTGGCGGTCCTTGGCCCATGCCGCACGCTGACGCAGGTGGAGGTCTCCATGACCGATGCCAGAGCGCTGGGGATCGATGCCCCTGTCCGCCTTTCCGGTGATGTGAAGGGAACGCCCGGCTGCACGATCGTTGGACCGCAGGGGAGCATCGAGACGCAGACCGGTGTCATCGTGGCGAAACGCCATATCCATATGTCCGAAGAGGATGCCCGGCTTCAAAATGTGAAGGATGGGCAGGTGGTGAGGCTGAAGACGATGACAGCAAGGCCCGTGGTCTTTGAGGATGTGGTCGTGCGTGTCCATCCCGGATTCCGTGCGGCGGTGCATCTGGATCATGATGAGGCCAATGCCTGCGGTCATCAAAAAGGCGACTTGGGGATGATTCTTCGATGAACCTGGAAATTCTGACCGATGCCGTGTTGCAGAAGCTGAACGAAGGCAAAAAAAGGGCGCTCCTGATTGGATGCGCGCCTGATGTTGACCATAATTATAATTATGTAAATGAAAAACCATATGAAGCCGTGGTGTTGGGCAGGCTCTCTCCGGCACAGCTCCTGCATATGCCCGATGATGCGGTCTGCGATGCGCTGATGGAGGATATCCCGGTCTATCTCTGGAGACCGCAGACATGGCAAGGCTGTAAAAACGCCCGGGGGCTGTGTCGGGAATTGCAGAGTGCGGAGCAGCGCTTGTTTCGCATGGGGATCCTTCCCATGGAGCGGACGCAAAAGCTCCTGACAGCGCAGGATGCACGGCGGATCCTGCAGCAGGGAGAGACAGCGCCCCACGGCTGCCGGATGACACCGCTGGCAAAAGATATCTTAGAAGGGAGATCGTCATGATCCTAGCCACTGTGACAGGGAATTTTTGGGCGACCAAAAAATGTGACAGCCTGCGCGGACAGATCTTTCTGGAAGTGACCTTTGATGGCAAAAAGGCGGTGGCTGCCGATCTGGTCGGGGCAGGGATCGGAGACCGTGTGCTCGTGACGACCGGATCCGGTGCAAGGGCAGGGAATCCGGAACTGCCCTGTGATGCGGCGATCGTTGCGATCTTAGATGAAAAGACTTGAATTTCATGCGAATCTGCCGTATGATATCATAAATTTAGAAAGAGGTGGTTTTTATCAGCCCGTTCATCATATATCTTATGGTCGTCTTTATGGCCCTCGGTGCCATCGACCGCATGCTCGGGAATAGATTTGGTCTGGGCAAGGAGTTTGAAAACGGTATCATGGCCATTGGCCCTCTGGCGCTGTCCATGTGGGGCATCATCTGTTTCGCGCCTGTGCTGGCGGACCTCCTGCGTCCGATCGTCGTTCCTGCTTTCCGTCTGTTCGGGGCAGATCCCGGCATGTTCCCGGGCTGCATCCTGGCCTGTGATATGGGCGGCGGCTCTCTGGCACTGGAATTGGCAGAAGATCCTCTGATCGGTTATTTTGGCGGCACGATCGTCGGCTCCATGCTGGGTGCGACCATCGTGTTCACGATCCCCATGGCGCTGGGCGTGGTCTCGGCGGAGGACCGTCCTTATATGGCAAAGGGGATCTTGTCCGGTATCATCACGATCCCGGTGGGCTCTTTTGTCGGCGGCCTTCTGGCAGGCTTGCCTCTGATGTCCGTGGTGCGGAATCTGATCCCCATCGTGATCTTCGCGCTTTTGATCGCCCTTGGCCTTTGGAAGGCAGAGCGTATCATGATCAAAGGCTTTTCTGTCTTTGGGCAGATCGTGCTGATCGTCATCACAGTGGGCCTTGCCTGTGCGATCATCGAAGCGCTGACAGGGATCGTTATCATCCCCGGCCTTGCGCCGCTGTCCGAGGGCTATACCACTGTGGGCAGCATCGCGATCGTTCTTGCAGGCGCATTCCCGCTGATCTATGTGCTGACAAAGCTGCTCAGCAAGCCGCTTCTGAAGCTGGGCAAGGTCCTTGGTATGAACGAGGTAGCGGCAGCCGGTATGGTGGCATCGCTGGCCAATTCCATCCCGGTGTTCGGTATGATCAAGGATATGGATCCTCGCGGCAAGGTGCTCAACATGGCCTTCGCGGTATCCGCCGCCTTCGTATTCGGCGATCATCTTGGCTTTACGGCAGGCTTTGCCCCCGAACTGGTCACGGCAGTTATCGTGGCCAAGCTGACCGCAGGTGTGACAGCTGTGGCGGTCGCAATGCTTTTGACAAGGAGAAACGATGGATAGGGAAGAACTGAAGAATCTCCTGCGTGAGATCTTGCAGGAGGAAGCGAACTGCCCCATTAAGAAAATAAGTGTACCGCAGATCGCGGTCTCAGAGGCGGATCGGCTCGATACAGGCGATACCGCCCACAGGGTCTATACCCATGACCTGTTTTCTTTGCAGGAGAGCCCAAGGCTCGGCTGCGGTATCATGGAGATGGAAAAGACGACCTTCCCGTGGACTTTGGATTATGACGAGATCGACTATGTGATCTCGGGCAGCCTTACGATCTGTTATGGCGATCATACGGTCACAGCAGGCCCGGGAGAGCTGATCCTCATCCCCAAGGGGAGCAGTATCCAATTCTCTGTTCCCGAAAAGGCGAGATTTTTATATGTCACCTATCCTGCCGACTGGCAGGCAAAAAACTGAGACGGCTCTGCCGTCTCAGTTTTTTGCAGCACCACCGAACACCATTCGTAGGGGGGCGATGCCCACATCGCCCCATTTGCAAGCACTACCGAACATCATTCGTAGAGGCGACCATTGGTCGCCCGGTGCAGGCACTGCCCTCATGGTCGCACCTGTAGGGCGGGCAGACCCTTGCCCGCCGCTGGCAGGCACCTAAGGGCCGACACACAGATCGGCCCCTACGAAGCAACACCGAACACCGTTCGTAGGGGCGGCCCCATGTGTCCGCCCGGTGCAGGCATCACATCCATCGCAGATCGCAGGGGAGTATCCCTCGTTCCCTCTCTCAGGGGGATGTCAGCGGAGCTGACAGGGGGTTGACGCGTATGCACATTGTGTCATGACTGGATGCAGTGAACTTACCACAACTATGATCGCACCCGTAGGGCGGGCAGACCCTTGCCCGCCGCTGGCAGGCACCTAAGGGCCGACACACAGATCGGCTCTTACGGAAACACCGTTTGCAAATGTGGACAAAAAATGAGACGGCTCTGCCGTCTCATTTTTCTTATCGGATAAAGTTCGTCACATTGCCGCTGTCGGCGGTGGGAGCAGCAGGGCCATTTTGGATGCAGTCAAGGAGCCATGCCATGTTCTTGCCGATGTTTCGCATGGTCTGCAGGCCTTCCAGATCCTGCACTGCTTCCTCTGCACCGCGGTTGGAATGGATGATGTTCCAGTAGGTGGAGGAGACCACCGGCATCTGGTTGATGGTGAAATACTTGTTCAGTACATCCATGGAAGCTGTCGTGCCGCCGCGCCTTGCACAGGCGATCGCCGCCGCAGGCTTGTGGGTCAGCGCGGCGCTTCCCGCATAGAAGAGCCTGTCCATAAAGCTCAGGAGCGTGCCGTTGGGGGAGGCGTAATACACCGGTGTGCCAAATACGAAGCCATCGGCCTCGCGGCATTTTTCGATGATATCGTTGAGACCGTCATCACCAAAGACGCAAGCGCCTTTACCCTTACAGCCGCGGCAGGCTCTGCAGCCGGTGAAGGGCACAGAGCCGATCTGGATCGTCTCCGTCCCGATCCCGGCTCGTTCCAGCTCCTTTGCAGCTTCCATCAGTGCGGTATAGGTAGCACCTTCCTTATGGGGGCTTCCGTTAAAGAGTAAAACTTTCATCACTTTGCTCCTTTCTCCAGCAGAGCCTTGGCTTTTCTGGCTACGATGATCTCCTCGTTGGTATCGACCACATAGATGCGGACCCGGCTGCCTTCCTTGGAGATATCTTCGCCGCCCTTGGGGTCGAGATTCTTTTCTTCATCCAGCTCGATGCCGAAGCACTCCAGACCGGCCAGTGCGCGCCTTCTGACCTGGATGCTCCGTCTGCCGATGCCGCCGCCGAATACCACGGCATCCACACCGCCCATGGCAGCCGTATATGCGCCGATGTATTTCTTGATGCCGTAAGCGTAGGCGTTGATTGCATTCCGGCAGTTGACATCGCCCTTCTCGGCGGCCTCCTGGATATCCCGCAGATCGTTGCTCACACCGCCGGACATGCCGTAAAGACCACTCTTCGTCTGGAGCATGGTCTTGACTTCCTGTAAGCTCATGCCGCATTCCTCCACCAGATGGAAGATGATGTAGGGATCCATGTCACCGATACGGTTATTCTGCAGAACACCGCATTGCAGGCCCATGCCCATGGTGGTATCGATGCTCACACCGTTTTTGACAGCGCACAGACTGCCGCTGCCGCCGAGGTGACAGCAGACCAGCTTCAGATCCTCTCTGCCCATCTCCCTGGCGGTCCATGTGGACAGATATTCCAAAGACGCACCATGGAAACCGTAGCGGCGGATGGCATGCTTTTCAGAGATCTCCACAGGGATGGGATAAAGATGGGCCTCTGGGGGCATATTGGCATGGAAGGCAGTTTCGAAAGAGCCGATCATGGGCGTGTTCGGCATCAGCTCCCGGAACTGGCGGATCGCCGCGATGTAGGGCGGGTTGTGAGCAGGGGCCACGGAATTGAAATCCGCCATAGCCTGCAGCACATCATCAGTCAGATACTGCACGCCGGTCACGCCCTTGGCATGGACGACCTTGAAGCCCACGCAGGAGATCTCTTTCAGAGAGCGGACACAGCCTGCCAGCAGATATTCCAGCATCATGGAGATGGCTTCCTTGTGTGTAGGGAAAGTGGCCTCCAGCTGCAGACGCTCACCGGTCCGCATCCCGCGATGGTAGAACAGGCCCTTGGCCTGACCGACGCGCTCGGCACCGCCGGCGGCCAGGACTTTCTCTCCGGCACGCATATCAAATAGCTGATACTTGAGTGATGTGCTGCCTACATTGCAGATCAGGATATTCATAGTCAGTCCTCCGTAGCTTTCATGACTTGATAAGTTTTTGATATATCCATTCTATCAGATATTTGCACAGAAAACAACTCGCGATCAGCTTTTAAGGACAGCATCGGGGCCAAGGCGGATCTCACGGCAGGATCTGCGAGGAAACGGCAGGCCGACAAGTGATATCCGGAGCGTCGGCGTGGTGTATCGCAGGTCATTTTCGTCGGAAAAAGAGAGATCTGTAGAATCAGTCAAAAGATGATTTCGCCGCGGAGCAAAAGTAGTCGAAATCCCGTGTTGACGGGAGCGCTGAGCTTTGGTAGAATAGTCGTGTAATTGAATGACCATGCTGCGACTGGCGGAACGTGGAGCACCACAAGGGAACTGCATGGATGAAAAGCCGTCCGCCTGGGCAGTCTGATCGTATGCGCATGCTATCAGTCTGTCTTTTTGCTTTTTATCTGAAAAAGGGAGGAACTGTATGAAGAAAGTCGGTATCGTTATGGGCAGTACCAGCGATCTGCCCGTTGTCGAAAAGGCGATCCATGTCCTGCAGGAGTATGGTGTTCCTGTAGAAGTGCGCGTTTTGTCCGCTCACCGTTGCCCAAATGAAGCAAGAGACTTTGCTGCATCTGCACGGGAGAGCGGTTTTTCTGTTTTGATCGCGGCAGCCGGTATGGCAGCCCATCTGGCAGGTGCGCTTGCAGCCAATACGACATTGCCTGTGATCGGCATCCCCTGTAAGTCCACCAACCTTGACGGTATGGACGCTCTGCTGTCCACGGTCATGATGCCCTCCGGCATCCCTGTGGCTGCCGTTGCGATCGACGGCGCCAAGAATGCCGCCCTTTTGGCGATCCAGATCATGGCAGTGACCGATGAGGCCCTTGCCGCCAAGCTGGAGCAGGCCAGAAAAGAAGGCACCGAAGCTGTGCTCAAGGCTGATGCTGAGCTCCGTGCCAAATATCACTAAGTTAGAAAATAATTTATCATACAAATGGAGGAACTGACTATGAAACTCGTGTACACCGGCAAGACCAAGAATGTTTACGCTCTGGAAAATGGCAACTATCTGCTGAAGTTCAAGGACGACTGCACCGGCAAGGACGGCGTGTTCGATCCCGGTGAGAACTCTGTGGGCCTCACCATCGAAGGTGTGGGCGATGTCAATCTGCGTATGTCCATCTACTTCTTCGAGAAGATCAATGCCGCCGGCATCAAGACCCACTATGTCAGCGCCGACCTGAATGAGACCACCATGGAGGTCCTGCCTGCAAAGCCTTTCGGTCAGGGTCTGGAGGTCATCTGCCGTCATAAGGCTGTCGGCTCCTTCATCCGCCGCTACGGTCAGTACATCGCAGAGGGCGCCGATCTCGATGCCTATGTCGAGTGCACCTTCAAGAATGACGAGCTGGGCGATCCTCTGGTCACCAAGGAAGGTCTGATCGCGCTGAATGTCATGACCGATGAGCAGTATGAGTCTGTCAAGTCCATGACCCAGAAGATCACCCAGATCGTGGCTGACGATCTGAAGGAGAAAGGCATGGTCCTGTATGATATCAAGTTTGAGTACGGCTACGATGCCAACGGCGATGTCATGCTGATCGACGAGATCGCTTCCGGCAATATGCGTGTTTATAAGGACGGTCAGTATATCGATCCTATGACCCTGTCCAAGCTGTTCTTTGCCTGATCTGTAAAATAGGAGAAAATGAGCCATGGGTGGTTTTTTTGGTGTCATTTCAAAAAATGACTGTATGCTGGATCTGTTCTTCGGTGTTGACTACCACTCTCATCTGGGCACTCGCCGCGGCGGTATCGCCGTATATGATGAGGAGACCGGCTTCCACCGTCAGATCCACAATATCGAGAACTCTCCGTTCAGAACGAAGTTCGAGAAAGACCTGAGCGAATTCCGCGGCTGCAGCGGTATCGGCTGTATCAGCGATTCCGACCCTCAACCGCTGCTGGTCCGGTCCCATCTTGGTATGTACGCCATCTCTACCATTGGCAACATCAGCAATGCCGATGAACTGGTGGCCCAGTATTTTTCCGATCATCACCATCAGTTCATGGTCATGAGCTCCGGCAAGGTCAATGATTCCGAGCTGGTGGCAGCACTGATCAACCAGAAGGAAGATCTCGTTTCCGGCATCCGCAACGCGCAGGAGCTGATCAAGGGCTCTATCACCATCATGCTCCTGACCAAGGATGGCATCATCGTTGCCCGTGATAAGGTGGGAAGACTGCCTGTCCACATCGGCAAGCGTGAGGACGGCTTCAGCGTGTCGATCGAATCGTTTGCCTATCAGAAGCTGGAATATGAAGACTACTATGAGCTTGGCCCGCAGGAGATCGTAAAGCTCACGGCCGAAAGTATGGAGACACTCTCTCCTGCCGGTAAGGAGATGAAGATCTGTGCGTTCCTCTGGTCTTACTACGGCTACCCCAACTCCAACTATGAAGGCACCAATGTGGAGATGGTCCGCACCCGAAACGGTGAGATCATGGCCCGTGACGAGATGGCGCGCGGCGGTGTACCGGATGTGGACTACGTGGCAGGTGTGCCGGACAGCGGTGTGCCCCATGCCATCGGTTATGCCAATGAATGCGGCGGCAAATTTGCACGCCCCTTCGTCAAATATACGCCCACGTGGTCCAGATCCTTCATGTCTGAGAATTCCAATGTGCGAAGCCGTGTTGCCAAGATGAAGCAGATCCCCGTTCCGGAACTGATAAAGGATAAAAAGCTGCTGTTCGTGGACGACAGCATCGTTCGCGGCACCCAGCTGCAGGAGACTGTAGACTTCATCTATGCCAACGGTGCGAAGGAAGTGCATATGCGATCTGCTTGCCCTCCCATCATGTATCCGTGTAAGTTCCTCAGCTTCTCTCGCAGCAATTCCGATATGGCTCTTCTGGCACGCCGTATGGTGCAGGAACTGGAGGGCTTCGAGGGCCAGAAGCATCTGGATGAATATGCCGATGCAAACACCAAGCGTGGCCAGTGTCTGCTGAGCCACATCTGTGAGACCTTCGGCTTCACTTCTCTCGGTTATCAGTCTCTCGATGGCCTTTTGGAAGCCATCGGTATCGATCGCGATAAAGTTTGCACCTATTGTTGGAATGGAAAGGAATAACGAAAATGGATAATTCTCATTCTGCTTCCTACGCCGCAGCCGGCGTAGATGTTACCGCAGGTTATGAAGCGGTCCGCCGTATCAAGCCCATGGTGGAGAGCACCTATATCCCCGGCGTCATGGGTACGCTGGGCGGCTTCGGCGGTATGTTCGCTCCCGATATGTCCGGCATGAAGAAGCCTGTTCTGGTCTCCGGTACCGACGGTGTCGGCACCAAGCTGAAGCTGGCGTTCCTGATGGACAAGCACGATACCGTCGGTATCGACTGTGTGGCCATGTGTGTCAATGATATCGTCTGCGGCGGCGCGAGCCCTATGTTCTTCCTGGATTATATCGCCTGCGGAAAGAACGATCCTGCCCGCATCGCGGATATCGTCTCCGGTATCACCGAGGGCTGCCGTCAGTCCGAGTGTGCGCTGGTCGGCGGAGAGACTGCCGAGATGCCCGGTTTCTATCCTGTGGATGAATACGATCTGGCCGGCTTCTCCGTGGGTATCGTGGACGAAGAAAAGGTCATCGACGGCAAGAAGCTGGCGGAAGGCGATGTGCTGATCGGCCTTGCATCCTCCGGTGTCCACTCCAACGGCTTCTCGCTGGTCCGTAAGGTCTTCGATGTGGAGAATGCCGATATCAAGTCTCCCATGGAAGAGCTGGGAGGCAAGAGCCTGGGCGAGACCCTGCTGGCTCCTACCCGCATCTATGTCAAGGCTGTCAAAGCCTGTCTGAAGGACGGCGTGGATATCCATGCGATCAGCCATATCACCGGCGGCGGCTTCTACGAGAATGTGCCCCGTATGATGACCGATGGTCTGACAGCGCAGATCAGGCTGGATTCCTTCCCCAGACTGCCCATCTTCGATCTGATCCAGAAGACCGGAAATATCCCCGAGCGCGATATGTACAACACCTTCAATATGGGCATCGGCATGATTCTGGCAGTTCCCGCCGATCAAGCCGCCAAGGCCATGGAGGCGCTGAAGTCTGTCGGTGAGACTGCCTATGAGATCGGCAAGGTCGTGGCAGGCGAAGCCGGTGTCGAACTGGTGTAAGCTATGAAGAATATCGCGGTCCTGGTCTCCGGCGGCGGCACGAACCTGCAGGCTCTGCTGGATGCCGAAAAACGGGGCGAGATCCCCGGCGGCAAGATCACAGCGGTCATCTCTTCCTGTGAGGGAGCCTATGCGCTGGAGCGAGCAAAGAACGCCGGTGTCCCCGGCTATGTGATCAAAAGAAAAGACTATGCTTCCAACAAGGCTATGACTGTGGCATTGACTGAGAAGCTGAAAGAACTGGATATCGACCTTGTGGTCCTGGCAGGCTTTATGACCATTCTGACAGAAGAGATGGTGAGAGCCTATCCCAATGCGATCATCAATGTCCATCCGGCGCTGATCCCATCCTTCTGCGGCGAGGGCTTTTATGGCCTCCATGTCCACGAGAGAGCGCTGGCCTATGGTGTCAAGGTCTCCGGTGCGACGGTCCATTTCGTCTCCGAGGAGTGTGACGGCGGCCCCATCATCTTGCAGAAGGCAGTGGAGGTGCTGGAGGGGGATACCCCTGAGATCCTGCAGCGCCGTATCATGGAGCAGGCCGAATGGGTCATCATGCCAAAGGCTGTTGCCCTGTTCTGTCAGGACAGATTGAAAGTGGAAGGACGAAAAGTCCACATTTTAGAAAAGGAGTAAAGAGTAAATGCAGACTTACGATATGATCAAGCTGCTGCTTGAGAATGCATACCCCGGCCGCGGCATCATGCTGGGCCGCTCTGCGGACAACAAGAGCGCTGTCATTGCCTACTTCATCATGGGCCGCAGCGAAAACAGCCGCAACCGTATTTTTGAGGAGACTGAGGATGGCATCCGTACCAAGGCTTTCGATGAGAGCAAGATGGTCGATCCCTCCCTTATCATCTATCATCCCGTCCGTGTTCTGGGCACCGATACCATCGTTACCAACGGCGACCAGACCGACACGGTCCGTGACGGCCTGCTGGCAGGCAAGGAGTTCTCTCAGTCCCTGCGCACCCGTCAGTTCGAGCCCGATCCCCCCAATCTGACTCCCAGGATCTCCGGTATCGTCCATGCCAACGGTGACTACGATCTGTCCATCCTGAAGTCTGCCTGCGGCGACGGTTCTTCCAACCGCCGCTATACCTTCGAGTATGAAGCACCTCTGGCCGGTCAGGGCCACTTCATCCACACCTATAATGAGAACCTGGATCCTCTGCCTTCCTTTGAAGGCGAGCCCCGTCAGGTGACCATCACTGCTCCCGATGCCAAGACCCTTGGCGATGCGCTGTGGGCCGCTCTGAATGAGGACAATAAGGTATCTCTCTTTGTCCGTTACATCGACCTTGCCACCGGCGAGACCGATACCAAGATCTACTATAAACATCTGGAGGGTTGAGAAATGAAAGAACTGGAACTGAAGTATGGCTGTAATCCCAATCAGAAGCCTTCCAGCATCTGTATGGATGAAGGCGAACTGCCCCTGACCGTGCTCAACGGCAGACCCGGCTATATCAACTTTATGGATGCGCTGAACTCCTGGCAGTTGGTCAAGGCGCTGAAGAAGGCCACCGGTATCGCTGCTGCTGCCTCCTTCAAGCATGTCTCTCCCGCCGGTGTCGCGCTGGGCACGCCTCTGACCGAGGTGGAGAAGAAGATCTACTTTGCAGATGGCTGTGATACCTCTCCCATCGCCTGCGCTTACATCAAGGCCCGCGGCGCTGACCGTCTTTGCTCTTACGGCGACTGGGCCGCTCTGAGCGAAGTCTGTGACGCTGCTACTGCCCGTTACATCGCCGGTGAAGTCTCCGACGGTGTCATCGCTCCCGGCTACACCGATGAAGCACTGGAGATCCTCAAGACCAAGCGCAAGGGTGGCTACAATGTGGTCCAGATCGACCCCAATTATGAGCCCTCTCCCATCGAGTGCCGCCATATCTACGGCATCACCTTCAAGCAGGGCTATAACGATCTCGAGATCAATGAAGAAATGCTGGGCAACATCGTGACTGAGAACAAGACGCTGACGCAGGAAGCCAAGAACGACCTGCTGATCTCTCTGATCACCCTGAAGTACACCCAGTCCAACTCCGTCTGCTATGTCAAGAACGGTCAGACCATTGGTGTTGGTGCCGGTCAGCAGAGCCGTATCCACTGCACCAGACTGGCAGGCAGCAAGGCTGATAACTGGATGCTCCGTCAGCATCCCAAGACTCTGGCTCTGCCTTTCCTCGATGATATCCGCCGCGCCGAGCGTGACAATGCTATCGATGTCTACATCTCCGATGAGTATGAGGATGTTCTGGCCGAAGGCACCTGGCAGACCATCTTCAAGACCAGACCCGAAGCACTGACTCCCGAAGAGAAGAAGGCATGGATCGCCACCAATACCGGTGTCTCCGTCGGCTCCGATGCATTCTTCCCCTTTGGCGACAATGTGGAGCGCGCCAGAAAGTCCGGCGTGGAGTACATCGTCCAGCCCGGCGGTTCTATCCGTGATGATAATGTCATCGCCACCTGCAACAAGTACGGTATCGTGATGGCCTTCACCGGCATGAGACTGTTCCACCACTGATAAAGGAGTTTAACGCCCTATGAAACTTATGGTCATTGGCGGCGGCGGCCGCGAGCATGCCATCATCAAGGCGCTGAAAAAGAATCCTCAGGTAGAAGCGATCTTCTGCCTTCCCGGTAACGGCGGCATCGCCGCCGATGCCACCTGTGTCGATATCGGTGCAAAGGACATCGAAGCACAGGTCAAATTCGCAAAAGAGAATGCCATCGACTATTGTGTCGTGGCTCCTGACGATCCTCTGGCCCTCGGCGCGGTGGATGCGATCACCGCAGCCGGTGTTCCTTGCTTCGGTCCTGATGCCAAGGCGGCTGTGATCGAAGCCAGCAAGGCATTCTCCAAGGATCTGATGAAGAAATACGGCATCCCCACCGCAGCTTATGAGACCTTCACCGACTGTGCTGCGGCTTGCAAGTATCTCGATACCTGCGATGCTCCCATCGTCGTCAAGGCTGACGGTCTGGCGCTCGGCAAGGGCGTCATCATCGCCCAGACCATCGAGGAGGCAAAAGAGGCCGTTCATTCCATGATGGAAGATAAGATGTTCGGCGATTCCGGCAACTGCGTGGTCATCGAAGAGTTCCTGACCGGTCCCGAAGTCTCCGTCCTGTCCTTCACCGATGGTGAGACTGTGATCCCCATGGTCTCTTCCATGGACCACAAGCGTGCCATGGACAATGACGAAGGTCTCAATACGGGCGGCATGGGCACCATCGCCCCCAACCCCTTCTATACGGATGATATCGCCAAGGTGTGTATGGATACGATCTTCCTGCCCACCATCCGCGCCATGAAGACAGAAGGCCGTCCCTTCAAGGGCTGCCTGTACTTCGGCCTGATGCTGACCCCCAAGGGCCCCAAGGTCATCGAGTACAACTGCCGCTTCGGCGATCCTGAAACGCAGGTCGTCCTGCCGCTGCTTGAGAGCGACCTTTTGACGATCATGCAGGCTACCACCAATGGTACGCTGGCAGATACCGAAGTCAAGTTCTCCGATGGCGCTGCCTGCTGCGTGGTCATGGCCTCTAAGGGCTATCCCGCAGCCTATGAAAAGGGCTTCGAGATCACCATGACAGAAGAAGCTGCCGCCACCACTTATGTGGCAGGTGCCGTCCTCAAGGACGGCAAGCTCCTGACCTCCGGCGGCCGTGTCCTCGGTGTTACTGCGACCGCTGCCGATCTGAAGTCCGCCATCAAGGAAGCTTACCGTCTGACCGACGGCGTGAGATTCGACAATGCATATTTCCGCCGCGATATCGGTGGTCGTGCGCTGAAAGCCTTGGAGGGATAAGCTTATGGTATATCGTGTATTTGTTGAAAAAAGACCGGGGCTTGCGCCCGAGGCGGCCGGACTTCTGTCCGATTGCCGATCCTTCCTTGGTCTGACTGCGCTGGAGAATGTCCGGATCCTCAATCGTTACGATGTGGAAGGTATCGATGCAGAGCTGTTTGGTTATGCTGTCAATACCGTCTTTTCCGAGCCGCAGCTGGATATCGTCTCCTCCGAAGCGGACCTCTCTGATGCAGATGTGGTGTTTGCTGTAGAGCCACTGCCCGGTCAGTTTGACCAGAGAGCGGACTCTGCCGCCCAGTGCATCCAGCTCCAGAGCCAGGGTGAGCGTCCCACTGTCCGTTCCGCCAAGGTCTATGCCCTCTATGGCAAGCTGACCGAGAAGGATGTGGAAGCCATCAAGGGCTATGTCATCAACGCTGTGGAGAGCCGCGAGGCCTCTCTGGAAAAGCCTGAGACACTGGCAGTCGATTATGCCAAGCCTGAGACTGTGGCGACCGTCACCGGCTTTATCGGCCTTGATGATGCCGGGTTGTCCGAGCTTCTGGATAAGCTGGGTCTTGCCATGGATCTGGACGATCTGAAGTTCCTGCAGACCTATTTCCGCGACGAGGAAAAGCGCGACCCCACTATCACCGAGGTCCGCGTGGTCGATACCTACTGGTCCGATCACTGCCGCCATACGACATTCTCCACCCATATCGACAAGGTGGAGATCCTCGATGAAGCTGCCCTTGCTTCCTATGAACGCTATCTGGCTGCCCGTGTGGAGGTCTACGGCGAAGAAAAGGCTGCTGTCCGCCCTCAGACCCTGATGGATCTTGCTACCATCGGCGCTAAGGTGCTGAAGAAGCGCGGCCTGCTGCCCGAACTGGACGAAAGCGAAGAGATCAACGCCTGCTCCATCCATATGACGGCCAAGGTCGATGGCGAGGATCAGGATTGGCTCCTCATGTTCAAGAATGAGACCCACAACCATCCCACGGAGATCGAGCCTTTCGGCGGCGCAGCTACCTGTATCGGCGGCTGTATCCGCGATCCTCTGTCCGGCCGTGCCTATGTCCACCAGGCCATGCGCGTCACCGGCGGCGGCGATCCCCGCAAGGCTCTGGCAGATACCCTGCCCGGCAAGCTGCCTCAGCGTAAACTGGCACAGACCGCCGCTGCAGGTTACTCCTCCTACGGCAACCAGATCGGTCTGGCCACCGGTCATGTGGCCGAGGTCTACCACGAGGGC
>JAFSHB010000096.1 GCA_017440525.1 Oscillospiraceae bacterium
CGCACTCGCAGGTGACGGTGGTGGTGTGGGTCTTGTCGCCGTTGGAGACAGTCTCGGTGGTGGTGTTGCTGTGATCGCACTCAGGCTCAGCTTCCACAACAGCCTCGCAGCCGTCGCAGTAACCGTCGGCATCCGCATCGGTGCAGGGCTCGGTGGTCTCGGAGATAGGCTCACCGCAGACGCAGATAACGATCACAGCATGAGTACCATCGCCGTTGTCCTCAAAGGTCGTGACCCTATCGGTGTGCTTGCAGCTGAGGTCGCTGCCGCAGAGGTCACAGACCAGGTCGCCATCTGCAGAGATGCAGGCTGCATTTTCTCTGGAGACCGCATCGCCGCATTTGCAGGTCATGACGATATCATGGGTCTCATCGCCAACAGGCTCGTAAACAGGCTTGAGATGTCTGTGGGCGCAGGGGATCTCTGCACCGCAGACATCACAGAGGGTATCGCCGTCATTGTCGAAGCAGTCCTGTGTCACAGAAGTGCCAACGAGGACTTCTACAGTGCAGACTGCATTGCCTTCGGCATCGGAAACGGTCAGTGTGGCCTCGCCTTCGGAGACAGCGGTAATAACCAGAGCGCCGTCCACGACCTTAGCGGTCACGGCTTCGGAGTCGGAGGTCACAGCGGCAGCTTCTGCATCATAGGCAGCATAGCCTTCCAGAGAGACGGTCTTCTCTTCGCCCTGCGGCAGAACGACCGTATCCAGCTTGGTCAGGGTCAGGCTGCCCAGCTTGAAGGCACCGGCAGGCGCAGGATTGGTGGAGTGGCTGTAGTGCTTTTCAGAGAAGAAGGTGATGCCGTTGACGCCCTCGTTGAGCCAGACAGCGCCAACGCTTTCTTCCGCAGGACCGTTGCCGCCGACATAGTAGTCATCATAGACCAGCTCATCATTGACATAGATATCCGCGTAGTTGGGGTAGCCGTAGGTCGCGACATCCACAGGATAGGAGGTGGGGTTGGAGGTGGAGGTCTTTTCGACCAACATGCTCAGATCATACCAGCCTTCGCTTTCAGCGATGACATCCAGTGCCAGCACAGTATGGACATTCTTGCCCATATCGCCATGATAGTAGGGACCATGCGCCAGGCCCCAAACGCTGTCTTCATCGGCAGTCAGCCAGACGCGGTTGCCGTTGATGGAGTCAAGGGCCATTTCGACGGTATCAAAGCTCCAGTTGAGTTCGTACTCCATCCACTCGACCAGCTCTTTGTAGGCAGCCTTTTCTTCGGCAGACATGCCCTGATTGACATAGGCGCCCAGACGGATGGCTGTGCCGCCGCCGGTGGTCTCGACCACGGGGAATACGGACCAGAAGTCTTCCTTGGAAGCAGCCTGTGCGAAAGCCTTGAAGTCCACGGTGATGACTTCCCTGCTATCGAGCTCGACGATCGCAGCTTCTCCGCACTTGGTGCATTCGCTGGCATAGGTGTGGGTCAGATCGCCGTTGTTGGTGACGATCACTTCATCCACAGCATGCTTGCACGCAGCGATCTGTGCCTCACAGACATCGCACTTGCCATCCTCATCGGCATCGGAGCACTTTACGCTGATTCCGTCAGCAACGGTGACATTGAGGGTGCTGATCGCGGTCTCGCCGTTGTAGACAGTGATGACAGCATCGCCGTAGGCCTCCGCCTCGATGGTCACGATACCGGCTTCATCGACGGAAGCCAGCGCAGCATCACCTTCCACAGAAACGCTCAGGGCAGCCTCATCCAGCTTCACATACTTGGAAACATCAAAGGTCGCCTCGCCGCCGGGAATCAGCTGGAAGTCGGTCTTGGTCAGGGTGATGCTGGAGAGCTTGAAGTTGGTGTAAGGAGTGGCCACGATGCTGTGGCTGTAGTTCTTTTCGGAATAGAAGGTGATACCGTTGGTACCTTCGTTGAGCCAGACAGTGCAGACACTGTCACTGTCCTTGGTGGTACCGCCTGTATAGTAGTCATCATAGACCAGTTCGTCATTGACATAGATATCGGCATAGCCGGGGTAGCCATTGGTGGCGGTGTCGATGGGATAGGAAGTGGCAACGGAGGTGGAGGTCTTTTCCACGACCATATTCAGATCGTACCAGCCGGCTTCTTCCACCTTCACATCAAAGGCCAGCACGGTGTGGACATTCTTGCCCATGTCGCCGTGGTAGTAGGGAATGTGGTCCAGAGCCCAGGGCGCGTTTGCGTCGGCTCTGAGGAAGAGACGGTTGCCGTTGATGGAGTCAAGGGCCATTTCGGTGGTATCGAAGCTCCAGCCGAAGGTCTCGTCCATCCATGCGTCCAGTTCCTTGTAGGCCGCCTTTTCTTCAGCGCTGGAAGACTGATTGACATAGGCACCCAGACGGACCGCCATCCTCTCATCGGAGGTCGGAACGATGGGGAGAGCCGCCCAGAAGCTCTGCTGAGAAGCGGCGGTGGTCATGGCATAGAAGTCCATGACAACAGTCTCAGGCTTTGCCTCAACCTGCTGCACCGCACCGCAGTCGGGGCAGACAGCGGTAACAGTATGGGTCTTATCGCCGTTGTAGACGATGGTGGTCTCAGGCTCGCCACAGGTCTCCAGTCTGGTCAGATCCATCTGCAGAAGGTTGAACGCGTAAGCGGGGGTGGCGACGCCGTCATTCTGGTAGTTCTTGTCGGCGTAGAAGGTCACACCGTTGGAGCCTTCCTCCAGCCAAACAGCAGCCAGACTGTCCTCGGTGATGCCTGTGCCCTTGAAGCTGAAGTCATCGCAGACCAGCTCGTCATTGACATACACATCCACAGCACCGGGATAGCCGTACAGGCCGGAATCGGTGGGCACAGAGGAGGGAGCACCTGTGGTGTTTCTTTCCACGATGACGCTCAGATCGTACCAGCCGGCAGTCGGCGCGATGACATCCATGGCAAAGACAGTATGGACATTCTTACCCATGCCTGCATGGTAGTAGGTGTTGTGCAGCAAGCCCCAGTTGTAGCCCTCATCGGCAGAGAGGTAGACGCGGTTGCCGTTGATGGAGGTCAGAGCCATCTCGACAGTGTCGAAGCTCCAGCCCTGCGTCTGCTCCATCCATGCATCCATGGCGGCGTAAGCTGCCTTCTGATCGGCATCCATGGACTGGTTGATGTAGCCGCCCAGACGGATCGCCTTTGCACCGGCGGCATTTTCGACCACAGGGAATGCCGCCCAGAAGTCCTGCTCGGAGGCTTCCCCGGCAAACGCCTTGAAGTCGATGGAGATGGCTTCTTCCATCTCGACAGGGGTCTCGGAAACGACAGCAGAACAGTCACTGCAGGTCGCCACTATGGTGTGGATGCCGTTTTCATCGGCGACCACACGCTCGTTGGTCTGCGCATGGGCGCAGGTCTCTTCTGCCATGACAGTCATGGGGATCATACCCACGACCAGCATGACCGCCAGGATCAGGCTAATGAGTTTTTTCATGGTTTTTCCTCCTTATTTTTCAGCATTTTTCAACGCTGTAGACTACTTTTTCAAAAACGCTCGTTTCAGGTCTTCTGACAAGAACACATAGCCGCTCTGGATCGCAAACAGCCACAGACCGTATTCACGGTTCGACTGCTGCATGATGCTTGCCTTATTCTCCACAGCCGTGGTCAGGTCGCCCACCACCGAACACATCAGTCCGTGGCGGCTCATATCGACCAGGCCGCAGGAGGACATGATCAGGCACATATTGACCGCGAACCCGGTATAGATCAGATGCTCGATCCCATGCTCACGGCAAAGGGCAAAGAGCTGCTCCGAGGTCGTGACCACTTCTTCGTGATCCAAAGGCCTCACGGCAAATCCCCTGCCTTCAAAGCTCCGTTCGATATCGGCATAGGCTTCCGGATCGGCGGAGCAGGAAGCTTTCCAATGCCGGTCCATGAGCGCTTTGTGTTCTTCGCTGGCCTCGATCTTTGCGCGTTTGACCGGCGGATATTTCTCCCGCACCGCATGGTAGCCCGGGAACTCCTGCAGCTGCGGTTCAAACCCCGCACCGACATGGATCGTACGCACACCGCTCTCGCGCACGGCTTCCAAAAAAGAAGGATACCGTTCCGTGACGATCGCGTCCGCACGGGCCGCATACTCCAGATGGTCATACAGACCGGGACATTCTTCCATTGCAGGCAGCTGCCACACATGCATCACCACGACCGCAGTCCGTTTGGGATCCAATGGCACCTGCGTTTTCGTCCAACCGCCAAACCCCTGCGCCGGGTATTCTTTTGTGCGGTCGGCTCTGTGTTGGGCGTAATAATAGCCCGGTACGATCATTGACATGATCTTTCCTCCCATCCCATGGGTATTTCTTTCCGCAGGGGGGCGGCGTTGGGGCCGCCCCTCAATGTGTTAAGACAGATACGCTCTTGCAGCGTATGCAAACTTCATGATGTTCTCATACAGGTCACTGCCCTCGGCGCGTGCCACATAGCTCTCGACGGAGTCGGTGGCGATGCCGTGGAGCTTCTCACCGTTATAGACCGTGACGGTCACGGGGCAGAAGGCATCTGCCAGCACGATCTCATCGACTACCACCTTGCAGATACTGCCGCTGTACGGCTCCACCGCTGCATCGGATGTCACGGTCCTGCCGCAGTAGTCGGTGTAAGTCACCTTGGCAGTCATGCCCTCGGTGCAGTTCTTGAAGTACAGGTTCAGGATGATACGGTCCTCCAGGGACAGGTTCGAGCCGTAGTAGTTCTCGCCCTTCACGCGCTTGTCGGTGCAGGACACATCACCTGTTGCCAGAGCCTTCTGGGCGGCAGTCAGCTTGCTGGTCGCCAGATCTTTTTCGTTGTAGCCGAAGTAGGTCTGAGCAGCCGCGCCGTAGTTCAGCATATCCACCACCAAGGTCCTGATCTTGGCGGCAGCGGTGCTTGCCGCCAGCGCCTTCATGGCGTAGTCTCTCACAGAGGCGGTATAGACCGTGGAGACCTCCCTGCCGTCCTTATCCACGACCACCACTTCGATGGCATCTGCCATCTCCTTGGCGGCAACAGAGCAGGAGACGAAGCTGTAGGTGCTGTTGTACTTGGCAAAGTCAGCCTTCACCGTCTCACCGTTGTGGGTGATGAGAGCGTAGTCACCATCCTTGAGGTCTGTGGTATCGACCATGCAGTTCAGCTTCAGTTCATTGCCCAATGTCATATTGGAGCCCACGAAGGAGAACTTTTCTGCTTCCGCTCCCACGGCAGTCTTGGTGACGGTGCCGCAGGCAGGACAGACCGTCTCCACCATACCGTCCACTGTATAGGTCACAGTCTTGCTGTGGGAGCACTTGTCCGGAGCATAGGCGGAACCGGTGTAGTTCACGACATAGATCGTAAAGCGCATCTCACCGACCACCTCGCCGTCACGGACGGCCCGCATCGTGATGGGATAGCGGCCGACAGCCGTTCTGGAGGTCGTCCAGGTGAGCGTACCGGTCTTTGCATCCAGCTTCATGCCGGAAGTCATGCCGTCCGCCGTGTAGGTCACATCGGTGCCTGCGCCCAAAGCCAAATTGAGCTTGTTGCCGGCCTTTACCACAAGATCGGAGGTATAGTTGAAGCAGCCCACGGCATCGTGGGTGACGCTGAGAGGCACCTTGAAGGTCTGCCCTTCCGCGATATTGTACACGAAGCCCTTATCCAGATCCGTGCCATCGATATAGCGCAGGACGAAGGATTGCTTGTTCAGGTCCAGCACGACCGTATCGCCTTCGATCTTGGCATCATGGATGCGGTATGCGCCGTTCTGCTCTGTATGGTTATCGATGTAGATGTAGCGTTCCTCCAGCATCTGCTCGGTGACAGACTGATCGAACTTGACCGTCAGGAAGCTCTGATGTGCAAGGCCCTTGGTGAAGTCCAGAACAGTACCGGTCAGCGCGGACAGTTCCTTTTCTTCTCTGCCGGGAACGATGGTCGCCTCATTGCCGTAGGCATAGACCAGCACGCCGTCACGGTAGGAGCACACACCGGCGAAGCCTGCGAAGCGGAACTTCTCACTGCCGTCTGTGTCCTTGATGGAATAGGTGCAGTCAGGATCGGTGGAATAGACCACGAAGTCCTCTCTGCCGTCCTTCAATGTGACCTTGATCGCAGCCGTCCTGCCGTGAGGCGCGGGCGTACCTTCGACCAGCTCCACATCCAGAAGCTGAGACGATGCGATGTAGTTCTCATATCTGTAAGGCTCGATCACCGTGGTGAACAGAGTATCCAGTCCGGGATCGCCGCTGCTGCGAGCCAGCAGGAACTTCAGATAGGTGGGGTTGCCGGGCTTCTGAGAGGGATGGCCGCTGGCGATGGCGACTTCCTCCAAGGGCTCTTCGCTGAGCATGGTCAGCTTCAGATGGATACCGGAGCCATCGACCAGCTGCTTATTGAAGTCCTGCACCGCAAAGTCCACGCTGAAGGTGGTGTCGGGAGCTTCATCACGATAGACATCATCCAGCCAGCTATAGCCGGAGCCCATGTTCACCGTGGCATCGTTGCTGCCGGGGTTGACCACATGGTGTCCCAGAGGGACATCCGCACCTGCGTAGGTGCCCATGGCCTGATGGACGAAGTCCAGTCCGTCCGTCTCAGGCTGGAGCATGGTATTTGCATGGAAGGAATACAGATGCTCGGAACCGCCAAGGACACGGAAGAAGTCCACCGCATAGCTGATGTCGTCTTCCTTATCCGCCTGCACCATGACCATGGTGCGGCGATAGATATCGGTCTGCTCATAGGCGCCGGGAGCCTGTGCATCCATGACCTTGACGAAGCCGGCATCCTCAAAGTGCAGAGGCTCCGCAGTGCCGGTCTTGAATTCCGACTGCGCCCAGTCATCCACCATAACGGTGTTGCGGGAGATGTTGTTTCTCATAAACTGCTGACGCTCGGGGTCTTCCGTGTTGACGAAGTTGGGATAGCCCATACCGGAGGTCAGATCCAGACCGTAAGCGCCGATACTGATATGCAGAGCTTCCAGCGCACCGTGGGTACCGCCGTTGAGGCCGAACCACAAGGTGTAATCGGAGAACTTGCTCTCGTTGATACCGGGGAGGATGCTCTCGGGGCCGCTGCGCATGATGGCAAGGCCGTAGCCGGCCATCATCTCGCTCTGGCTCATATCCCAGACGCCGTCCTCATCCACGATCTTCTGCACAGCGGCACGCAGACCGCTCTCGGGATCCTTGGTGAAGATATCGGCGTGGATGCCCTGCACAGAATTGCCGTTCTCCTGATAGAGCGCTCTCGCGATCTCGCGGTCGCCGGTCTTGGAGAAGGCGCGGATCAGATAGCTCAGCTCGGGATAGGTGCCGTAGGACTGGATCTGACCTGCCTCGCCGTTGCAAACAGCAGCGGTGCCCATTCTTGTCAGCTTGATAAAGGAGTGGAACTGGTTGTAGAATCTGGGGTTCTCCCACAGGTTGGCACCCTCCACCTTGTCGTAGTTCTCCAAGGCGTCTGCCACCTTATCCAGATTGCGGTACCACAGCTGGTTATAAGCCGGGCTGCCGTCACCGCCGAAGCCGTCGCGGTCGAAGTTCTGCACCAGGTTATACAGCAGGCTGCCGCCGTCCAGCTTCAGATCGCCGGCCGTACCGGTGCGCTCACCGAAGCGGAATACCCAATCCAGCATCTCTTCTGTCTCGGGCATACGGTCCAGCGCAACAGCCGCGTAAGCCATTGCGGCCTGATGGAAGCCGAAATTGCCGAAGAGGTCCGTGGTCTCACAGCCCTTTTTGATCTCCAGAAGGATATTCTCATCGATCTTGCTGCGCAGGTAGTCCGGCGTGACCGCTTCGGGATCGATCGCCTTTCGCCATGCATTGTCACGGATGTGGGTAAGGACCTCTTCATCCTCCATACAGGGCCAGAAGGCATCGGCACAGGTCGCCAGCATCTGTGCCATGCTCTGGGACTCCCAGATCGCCTGGATCAGCTTACCAAGGAGCCGCTTTTCATACAGATAGTAGTCTGCTTCCGGATAGATATCCGCAAAGCGGTCCAGCAGGATGGCACCGGCATTGCCGTACTTCTCATCACCGGTGTAGAGATAGGCATCCCGCAGGGCGTTCATGGATGCCTTCAGGTCATTCTTGCTCTCGCCAAGGGCAGAATAGACACAGTGCATGTAGTATGCGATATAGGTATGCACTTCTTTTGCTCCATTGGAGTAGACATTGCCGGTCACATAGCCCTGACCGTTGTCCACGCCCCAGCCTTCGCCCATCTCGGGATACAGCTCATTGACCAGCAGGCTGTCATCGGCCAGCTCATAGCGGAAGCGGCCTGTCTCATCAAGACCCGACTCGTAGTAAGCACCGAAGTCGTTGGAGGGGAAATCGCGCTTACATTCGGGACAGGTGATCTTCCAGGGCTTGTTGATGGGATCGACCAGCCAGGGATAGACCGTATGATTCTCCGCCAGATACACACCGCAGTAACGGCAGGTGTACATATCGGGGTCGTTGTACAGACCGACGGAAGCATTGCGGGGGATGCCCTCATGGATGATCATCTCATAGAATTCATCAAAGTGCTCGAGCACATAGTCGGCCTTCTTCACAGCCGTTTCTTTTTCCTGCCATGCCCAGTCGTACTTGAGCACATTCTCCTGTGCGATGGCCCGCTCCTCCCATGTGTAGATGGTAGGCTCGGTCTTGCCGACCGTGACCACGACCCACTCGGCGGCTGTCACTTCGCGGCCGTTCTCCACAACAGTCACAGTGAACTGCACAGAGCCTTCCTTGCCGGTCAGAGTCACATGGCCTTCGGCATCGACTGTGGCGATGGATGTATCACCGCTGGTATAAGTGACTGTGACGCCCTCAGGCAGAGCTTCCAGCGTATTGCCGTCCATATCATAGGCCGTCAGCCCCAGCACAGTGCCCGCATCGGGCTTCAGGGTCGTCTGCTCCGCTTTCAGCTCCAGCGCATGCACGACACCCTCGGAGACCGTGATCTCCACCTGCCGCTGCAGCTTCCTGCCATCCACATTGGCATAGGCTGTGACCGTGGCAGTACCGACTGCAACGCCTGTTACGGTCTTGCCGGATACGGACACCACGCCGGGATCGCTGCTCTCCAGCAGATAATAGTTATTGTAGTCCTGATGTGCATCGACAGGATCCAGCGTAAAGGCTCTGCCATCCGCCGCATCGATCACCATCTCCAGCGAAGTGCTCTCGCCGATCAGTAGGTCTTCCTTGGCAGAGGCGGTGACTTCCATCTCATAGGGAGAGGGATTTGCATAGAACCACAGCTTACCGGGGAAGATATAGCCGTTTTTGGTACATTCAAAGATGAGGGAATGTACACCGGCTTCCAGATAGACCGTATTATACGCGCCCTTGCCGGCATACCATTCACTTTTGCCCTGGTTGAAGTCCATAAAGCCGATGTAGGTATCATCCAGAAACAGCTTGGCATGGCCGCCGTAGTTCAGCAGAGAGCTCTGCATGGAGGGCGCATACCAGCCGTCACGGGTAACGACGAAGTCGATCACGAACAGATCGCCCACCGTCATGGACTGCACCCAAAGACCACCCTTGATGTTATAAGCAACTTTGGCACCGCCGTGATAGGTCAGCTCTCTATTGATCTCCATGCCGTCGGCTTCGATGGTGGCGGTCTCCATCTTGAGCGCCTTGCCATCGGTGAAGTCCATCAGGATGTCCTCACCGGGGAGCAGGTCGTTGCCGACCACCTCCACGGTGACGGAGCCGGAGACAGCCTTGCCGTCTACCGCAGCGGTAGCCGTGACGGTAACGGTGCCGGGCTTCACGCCTGTCAGCTTTCCGTCATCGGTGATGATGGCGATGGCACCTTCTTCATCATCAAGGCTGAATGCCACGGGATACAGCTCCATATCCGCCTTAGAGCCGGAGGACTTCAAGCCGTCCACGTACATCTGCATGGTGTTGCCCACACCCACATAGGAGGTATTGGAGCGAAGAGAAACAGAGGCCAGATCGGTGTCATCAGTGACTACGACCGGAATCGTATCGCTTCTGGTCATGCCGTCGATCTGAGAATAGACCGTGATCTGGGTCTTCCCTTCACCCACCGCACAGACATCGCCGGTAGCCTGATCCACCGTGACCACCGTCTTATCACCGGTCTTGAAGTAGATCGTGCCCTGACTGCGTAGCTGTTCCTCCGTCAGAGGCGTCAGCTGGGTGGTGCGGGCCGTCACATCGCCCTTGGCCGTATCGCCGTGGGACATGGTGATGGCTTCGAAGCCATCGAGGGTATAGGTGACATCACGGAGGACTTCCTTCATGCCGGAGGTCGTGACATCGTGTGCCACGGTCTTGGTCACACCGTGGATCGTAACAGTCGTGTTCAGATCGCAAGGTGCGTTGAGTCCTACCAAGGTCACAGGGATATTGGGCACATTGTCATTGGCCGCATTCGCCGCCAGAACGATATCGCCGCACACATCCACCACATCGGGATCGGTGGAACTGACTCGCACCTCGGAGGCATCGTCCAGACGGATCACAGTGCCGGTAGTCGTCAAAGGTTCAATGATCAAGTTCGTCACCTGATCGACAGTGGTCAGAGGCTCTGCCAAGGAGGTACGGATATCACCGAAACCAACTTCACGAATCTCATAGTCGTCGATCCATGCCGTCAGCTTCCAACCGCTGAGTGCCTGTTCTCCCGGGAAGTTGGGCTGAACAGAAATGACCGGCATGATGTAGTAGCTGTCTTCGCCTCCGATGGGTGCTCTGACGGGCAGAGTAAACGTGAACCATTCACCCAGCTTGTCGGTGGGCACGTTTTTGGTCACCGACATTTCATTGATACTGGTGCCACCGTAGGATGTTTTGTAGTCGTATCCCTGTGCGATAAATCGCAGGAACGATGCCGCTTCGGGGGCGTTTTCATATTCGTCGATCTTTACACGGAAGGAGAGCTCATACATATGTCCCGGTTCGACCTTGACATACTTGCCATAAGCAAGATTGAGATAGACACCGGTAAAGCCGTTGAAGCGCGTATCGGGGTTTTTCTGGATCTTGATAGCCATATTGCCGGTGCCGTCATCCATGACTTCGGACCAACCGGTAATATCGGGTGTGCCGAACTTCTGAAAACCTGTCCAGCTGCCGGTACTGCCATTTTCAAAGTAGGAGCTGTCGTCGTCCAGCAGATTGGCACCGGTATCGGCGACCGTCAGCTCCAGCGTCTTTTTTAGGACATTTTCGCCGGAAGTGACCGTAATATCCACCGTGACTTCACCGTTTTGCAAAGCCTGCAAGGTGTGATCATGTGTGTCGATCTCCACGATGCCTTCGGGTCGACAGGTATAAGCGATCTCCACTTCCGCGGGATACACGGCCTCGCCGTCCTCATCCGCCATAGTAAAGTCGAAGTTCTGAAGAGAGCCTCTGGGGATCTGTCCATCCTTGACGCCCTTGAGGGAAGCATCCATGGTGACTGCCACAGCAGGCTCCAGAACTGTGACAGGCACAGTCACTTCCGCCTGCGTACCGCAGACCTCTGCGGTCAGCCTGACCCATGCATCCTGCTCAGGCTGCAGTCCGGTGACGGTCAGCACGGGGAACTGCTCCGCAGTCGCCTCCTGCAGCTGTGCCTGCAAAACAGCTTCATCGCTGACTTCCACCTGCCACTTGGCACCGATCAGTTCTTCTTCCAGACCGTTATCCCAACGACCTGCGATCGCAGTGGTCATAGAGCGGCCTTTTTTCATCGTAAGGCTCTGTCTGGCAGAGAGCGTCAGCGCAGGCTCTTCACAGGCCGTAAAGGTCACAGACCGGGGAAGCTCTGCTTCAGAAGCGATATCCAGAGTATGCTCCCCCGCGGTCAGATAGACAGCAGGCAGTGTCTTGGTCTGCACACTGCGCTCCGCGGCCAGAGCATCGACCGTGCCAAGGAGCGCGCCATCCAGAGAGACTTCCAGCATCGTGCCGTTCAGGTCGCAGTCATAGCGAAGCTGCGGACGATACCAGCCGTCTTTCGAAACAGTCACGGTCTCGCCGTCTGTTTCCACCGCTTCTTCTGTGACTCGGATCGCAAAGCTGCACACGATGATCCCGGTCCGCATCAGGACCAGTTCTGTGGTGCCCACAGCCTTGGCCTCGATCTCCAGGATACCGTTTTCATCCAATGTGGCCGATACCACATCCTCATCATCCACGACGAGCTGCACATCGGTCAGATCCGCATCGTAAGGCAGATGCATCTGCTTGACATCCATCCTGACGGCGCTCCCCTTCGGGATCAGGTGCAGGCCCAGAGGTACCAATTCGATCTGCTTCAGGCAGATATTGGCGCGGCTGGAATACGCACCGCCGTTGGGCGTGCTGTTACCGAAAACATTTCCCACCGATGCGATGGTGATCGTGTTTTCGCCTTCTTTCAGATAGATCTTGCCCATATTGCGGTGGCTGATGCCGCTGCCGCTGAGGAATTCATCCTCCCGAACGAGCGAGCCATTGACCAGAACATCCATATAGCCGCCGCCTGCGCCAAAGCCCGCATCATCAGGGTAGTCCTGCGCGCTCGTGCTCTGCAAAGAGACATCCATGCCAAGGCTGTACCAGCCGGCATTTTTTGCCTCAACGGTCAAATTCAGGTTGCTGGTCTCGCCATAGTCGATAAAGTAAGCGTTGAACAGGAAGCCCCAGTCCACATTTTTATCGGGGCAAAGGAACCCGCGGTTGCCGCTGTAGCGGTTGTTGGCGTCCCAGCCGCCTACAGAGATGTTCCAGACCTCATTTTCTTCCAGCCATGCCAGCATCTGCTGATAGGCCGCATGTTCCTGTGCGGTCATGGTCTGGTTATAGGTATTGCCGATCCTGCGAGTCTCAGCCCCATTCATGGTCTGCCCGGCATAGAGCTCGTCCCACCAGGGCTGCAGCTGCGCCTGACGGGCCATGGCCTTGAAGTCGATCACGATCGGCTGCAGGCTCTCCACACTGCGGGGCGCGACCTCCACATCCAACAGGCAGACCGTCTCGCCCTTTTCTGTGATGACGATCCTGGTCGCGCCGACCTTTCTGCCCTCCAGCACCAGATGGCCCGCATCGTTGAGGGAAGCCGAAACGATGGAAGGATCATCGATCTCGATCAGATGGTCATAGGTCAGGCCTTCATCGTAAGCCAGCCAACTCTCGCTGAGGTCGATCGTCTTGGTGCCGGTCTCCACGACCTGCACCGGCTCCATAGGAGAGAAGGTCATGGAGCAGAGGTTGGTGTGGGAGAAGGGCGTGGCGGTGGTGGAACCGTCATAGCTCTTCACGCTCTTGATATGGACCGTGTTGACGCCCTCTTCCAGATACACCGCACCGAGGCTGCGTACCTCTCTGGTACTGCCTCTGAAATTGAACTGCGGATAGACCGTCTTACCGTTGACGATGATATCCGACCAGCCGGTGTAGGTGAAACCGTAGGTATTCTCCACAGGCCAGTCTGTGCTGTTGCCGTTGAGCAGCATCACATCCAGCTCCATATGATACCAGCCGGCCGCTTCCACTTGGATCTCCATGGCAAGCTGCGTATCTCTATAGTAGGGATTGTAGCAGATGCCCCAGGGCGTACTGTCATCGGGACACAGATACAATCGGTTGCCGTTGTAGCTGATGAGCTTGGTATCGCTCTCTACGATCTGCCACGGCTGTGTCTCTTCCATCCATTCCTGCATGGCGGCATAGGCTTCTTTCTCCTGCGCTGTCATGGGCTGGTTCACATAGGAGCCCACACGCTTGGATGTGCCGCCGTTCTCCAGCGAGACGGTGGCAAAGGTATCCCACCACGGCTGTTCAGCCGCCTCTCTGGCTGTCTGCTTGAAGTCGATAACGATGGGCTGCACCGCTTCTTCCGCCGCAGCCATGCCCACAGCAGGCAGCATGCCGAAGACCATGATGCAGGTCAGCATCATCGCCAACATTCGCTTACACATCTGTTTCATCATACAGATCCCTCCTTATACTACTTATGATAGCTTCCGGCGCTCTGTATGTAAATGGTATCAACTTCGTTTGTTTTGGTGAATTGCGTCTATCTTCCCCTCTTTCTTGCCGTATTTTTTGTTTTATGTTACAATAAGGCCGATCGATCTTGGAGAAGAGGTGTTCTATGACATACGCTGAGATAGCGCTTGAAGCCGGCCTGAAGGATATCGATCCCATTCGCGCCGGAGTCGCGTTCGCCTCCGTTCGCAACGGCTGTCCGCCACGCAAATTGGGCCACACACTGATCCACTATGTTTCCAAGGGCCGCGGTCTGTTTTTTATCGACGGCAAGACCTACACCGTCTCTGCCGGGCAGGCCTTCATCATCCCGGCCGGTCATCTGGCCCATTACCGCTCCAGCAGAGAAGACCCTTGGGGATACCGCTGGGTCTGCGTCGTGGGCGCACTGTCCCACAGCTTCGAGAACGCACCGCGGGTCCTGACGCTCCCGGATACCTTTCTGAAGATCCTGCAGACCACGGAGCTCCCCGATCTTCCGCGAAAGCAGGTGAAGTATGCCGTCGCGGCAGACCTCTATTTCCTCTTCGCGCGATTCTGCGCCGGTCAGCCGGAAGCGGCAGACGATATGACCCGATGCGTATATGCCATAGCTGACCACATCCAGCTCAACTACGCGCAGAAGCTCTCCATCGAGGGCATCGCCCAGCAGTTCAATTATGACCGCACCTATCTTTGCAAGCAGTTCAAGAAAAGGATGGGCTGCTCGATCCAATATTATATTTTGGATGTGAGGCTGCAAAGAGCCACCTCCATGCTCGTGGATGATCTCACGGTCAAGGAGGTCGTAGCGCTCTGCGGGTTCTCCCATGTCAGCAATTTTACAAAAGCCTTTACCCAGAAGTTCAATATGACACCAACAGAATTCAAACAGATGATGCTCGATGACTACGAGGCATTCCGCAACAGCGGCGCGGAATAAGAGAGCCATCCGGCATATCCCCGGATGCGTTGCATCCGGGGATCGTTTGTATATACGATCTGAAAATGCATGATCTGTTACGCTATTACATAAGCAAACGGGAAAAACAGCGGGATCTCCTGTGTAATATCCCGAAATTGGAAGTTTCATTGAATAAACATACGGCAATGCTTGACTTTCAAAGGACAAAGTGGTATCTTATTGTAGTCAAAAAAACCTTATGAAAAGAGGAATTTTATCATGAAGAAGATCATCGCACTGCTGCTGGCCGTTATGCTGGTCATCGGCCTGACCGCCTGCGGCTCCAAGAGCCTGACTGCCAACGAAGGTAAGCTGACCATGGCTACCAACGCTCAGTTCCCTCCCTATGAGTACTACGAAGGCGACGCTATCGTCGGTATCGATGCCGAGATCGCAGGCGCTATCGCTGAGAAGCTGGGCCTGGAGCTGGTCATCGAAGACATGGAGTTCGACTCCATCATCGAAGCTGTCAAGTCCGGCAAGGCTGACATCGGCATGGCCGGTATGACCGTCACTCCTGAGCGTCAGGAGACTGTCGACTTCACCGCTACTTATGCTACCGGCGTGCAGGTCGTTATCGTGACCGAAGACTCCGCCATCACTTCTGTTGACGACCTGTTCGCAGAAGGCGCCAACAATGTGGTGGGCGTGCAGAGAAACACCACCGGCGACATCTACACCTCCGGTGATATTGAAGATGCCGGTTTGGGCACTATCGACCGTTACAGCAAGGGCGCTGACGCTGTTCAGGCTCTGCTGACCGGCAAGGTCGACTGCGTTGTTATCGACAATGAGCCCGCCAAGGCTTTCGTCGCTGAAGTCGAAGGCCTGAAGATCCTGGACACTGAGTATGTCACCGAAGACTACGCCGGTGCCATGAGCAAGGACAACACCGAGCTGTACGAGGCTGTCAACGCCGCTCTGGAAGAGCTGATCGCCGACGGCACTGTCCAGTCCATCATCGACAAGTACATCTCCGCCGAATAATCATAACAGAGATCAAACGGGGGCTCAGGCAACTGAACCCCCGTTTTCCTAAGGAGTTGAATGTATGAACGGTCCCACTCCCCTTCAGTGTTGGGCAGAACTTGCGCCTCAGTGGATGCTAGATTCTCCCGAATGGCTGGAAGACATCTTCTTTAACATTTACAAATGTTTCATTCACGAAGAGCGTTACATGCTCTTTATCAAAGGTCTGGGCAACACCCTGCTGCTGACTTTCTTTGCCCTTTTGATCGGCATCGCTCTGGGCATCGTTGTTTCTCTTGTCCGTGTGACATGGGACAAAAACGGCAGTGAGATGCGCGGCCCTGCTAAATGGATCCTTGGCATCTTCAATGCCATCTCCAAGATCTATCTGACGGTCATCCGCGGCACACCTGTCGTGGTGCAGATCCTGCTCCTCAACTTCGTGGTCTTTGCCACCAGCCGCAACAAGATCCTGGTCGGCTGCCTGTGCTTCGGCATCAACTCCGGTGCCTATGTTGCGGAGATCTTCCGCAGCGGCATCATGTCCATCGATGTTGGCCAGATGGAAGCAGGCCGCAGCCTCGGCTTCGGCTACATCCCCACCATGCGCCACATCATCCTGCCGCAGGCATTCAAGAATGTGCTGCCTCCCCTGTGCAACGAGTTCATCGTGCTTTTGAAGGAGACTGCTGTGGTCGGCTACATCGGCCTGTCCGATCTGACCTACGCGGCCAGCACCGTCGGCGGCGCGACTTACGAATATCTGTTCCCTCTGCTGCTGGCGGCCATCATCTATCTGATCTTGGTCATCCTCTTCACCCATCTGGTGGAGCGTCTGGAAAGGAGGCTGCGTAACAGTGAACGATAATATCATTCGCGCTCTCGATGTCAAAAAGCATTTTAAGGGCGGCGAGATCAGGGCGCTGGACGGTGTCAGCCTCGATATCAGGCGTGGCGAAGTGGTGGTCGTGATCGGTCCCTCCGGCTCCGGTAAATCCACCTTCCTGCGCTGCCTGAACCTGCTGGAAGTCCCTACTGGTGGACAGATCCTCTTCAACGAGGTGGATATCACCGACAAAAAGACCAACATCAACATCCATCGCCAGAAGATGGGCATGGTGTTCCAGCACTTCAACCTGTTCCCCCATATGACCATCCTGAAGAATATGACCCTTGCCCCGGTAGAGCTTCTGGGCAAGAGCAAGCAGGAAGCCGAGGAAAAGGCCATGCAGCTGCTGCAGCGCGTGGGTCTGGCAGACCGTGCCAACGCATATCCCAGCCAGCTCTCCGGCGGTCAGAAGCAGCGAGTCGCCATCGTCCGCGCATTGTGCATGGAGCCGGAAGTGATGCTCTTCGATGAGCCCACCTCCGCCCTTGACCCGGAGATGGTCGGTGAAGTTCTGGATGTCATGAAGGAGCTGGCCCGTGAGGGCATGACCATGGTGGTCGTGACCCACGAGATGGGCTTCGCCAAGGAAGTGGGCGACCGTGTGGTGTTCATGGACAACGGTCTGCTGGTCGAGCAGGGCACGCCTGAGGAGATCTTCAACACGCCCAAACATCCCAGACTGCAGGATTTCCTGGCAAAGATCCTTTAAGGCAAAAAATATCTTCGATATTTTTTGATCGGAGCTTTGCATCGTGCTGCGCGCACTCGCTGTGCTCGCACACTTGCACGATATATGAAAAATTTCCGAGGCACATGTCCTCGGAAATTTTGATTCTACTCGTTTCCGCCACTGCGGTGGCGGAACTCTGCGAGGCTTTTGTATCAAAGTGCCAAAGCACATAGAAAACATCTTATTTTTTTGTGTAGTTTCCCTCTTTACATTAGTGCTTTAGCATGATAAAATATCGCAGTAATAACGAAAAGAAATTTTCGTACGAATTTTAGGAGGAAACCAAAATGAAAAAGTTTATCGCACTGCTGCTGGCCATGTTGATGGTCATGAGTCTGGTCGCCTGCGGCGCTCAGGAAGAGGTCGTCGAAGATGTTACGGAAGAAGTCGTCGAAGAGACCACCGAAGAAGTTACCGAAGAAACTGAAGAGACCGAAGAGCCCGCCATCGAGTCCGATCTGGCCTACATCACCGAGAACGGCAAGATGCTGGTCGGCATCACCATCTACGAGCCCATGAACTACTATGACGAAGCAGGCGAGCTGACCGGCTTCGACACCGAGTTCGCACAGGCTGTCTGCGACAAGATGGGTCTGGCCGCTGAATTCGTGGAGATCAACTGGGACACCAAGGAAGTCGAACTGGCTGCCAAGAGCATCGACTGCATCTGGAACGGCATGACCATCACCGAGGACCGTCTGGCTGCCATGAGCATCTCCGATCCCTATGTCAAGAATGCACAGGTCATCGTCGTCAAGGCTGACAGCGAGCTGGCCGCTACTGCCGATCTGGTCGGCAAGACCGTCGTTGCTGAGATGGGCTCCGCCGGTGAAGCTCAGATCACCGGTGAGGATGCCAATGCCGATCTGGCTCAGGCTGAGTATGTTGGTCTGGCAAAGCAGACCGACTGCCTGATGGAGATCAAGGCCGGCACCGCTGATGCCGCTGTTCTGGACTGGACCCTTGCAAAGTCCATGGTCGGTGAAGGCACCGATTTCGCCGATCTGGCTATCATGGAAGGCGTTGAGCTGGCTACCGAGGAATACGGCATCGCATTCCGTCAGGGCAGCGATGTGACCGCCGCTGTCAACGCTGCGATCGCTGAACTGGTCGCCGACGGCACCCTGCCCGCTCTGGCTGAGAAGTATGGTCTGGCTCTGGCTCCCGCCATCGCCGGCTGATAAGTCAACCATCTAAATAGACGCAGGCGGTATCTTACCGCCTGCTCTGTTTGCTGTATAGGAGAAACATTATGAACGCAATGGTCATCATCAAGCGGTTGCTGGAGAGCTCCGTCATCAATCTGGAGATCTTCTTTGTCACCCTTGCGCTGGGTCTGCCCCTCGGTCTTATCATCTCGTTCGGAACGATGAGCAAGTGGGCACCCTTTTCTTTCCTCCTTCAAATAAAAGCTGAAGACGGTTTCATGAAGAAGATCCTGTGCTTCATCGGCAAGTTCCGCCCGATCCACGATATCACCGCGATCTTCGTGTGGATCATCCGCGGCACACCTTTGATGCTGCAGGTCATCATCGTCTACTACGGTCCCGGTCTGATCTGGGGCGGCGAAGCTATGGGCCGCTTAGAGGCCGCACTGGTCGCCTTCGTGATCAACTACGCCTGCTACTTCTCCGAGATCTTCCGCGGCGGCATCCAGAGCATGCCTGTCGGTCAGAAGGAAGCCGGTGAAGTGCTGGGCATGACCAAGACCCAGATCTTCTTCAAGATCACCCTGCTGCAGATGGTCAAGCGCATCGTGCCTCCCATGGGCAACGAATTCATCACCCTCGTCAAAGACACCTCTCTGGCCCGTATCATCGCCAACAAGGAGATCATCATGATGGCACAGGAATATGTGTCCTCCAAGGCTCTGATCTGGCCGCTGTTCTCCACCGCCGTCTTCTTCCTTGTTGCCTGCGGCATTCTGACCATCCTCTTGAATGTGGCAGAAAAGAAGCTGGACTACTTTAGGATGTAAGGAGGATCGACATATGGAAATGCTGAATGTAGCCCATATCCAAAAGAGCTTCGGCAAGGTCGAAGTTTTGAAAGACATCTCCTTCTCTCTGGAGCAGGGCCAGTCTCTGGCGATCATCGGCTCCTCCGGCTCCGGTAAGACCACGCTCCTGCGGTGTCTGAACTTTTTGGAGACGCCCGATGTGGGCACCATCACTGTGGGCGGTGAACAGATCTTCAATGCCGAAGCCCATGCCAAGTACTCCGATAAGGACATCCGCAAAAAGCGGCTGAAGTTCGGTCTGGTGTTCCAGAGCTTCAATCTGTTCCCTCAGTACACCGCTTTGGAGAATGTGACCCTCGCCTGCAAGCTCATGGCGAAGGAGCAGAAGAAGCTCAATAAGCAGGAGCTGGAGGCGATCCAGCAAAAGGGCATCGAACTGCTGACACAGGTGGGCCTTGCCGACCGTATGCACAACTATCCCCACCAGCTCTCCGGCGGACAGCAGCAGCGTGTGGCCATCGCCAGAGCCCTGGCCTTAGAGCCCGATATCCTCTGCTTCGACGAGCCCACCTCCGCCCTCGACCCCGAGCTGACAGGTGAAGTGCTGAAGGTCATCCGCTCTCTGGCCGATCGCAAGATGACCATGATCATCGTCACCCATGAGATGGCCTTTGCCCGAGATGTGGCAGACCAGATCATCTTCATGGATGGCGGCGTGATCGTAGAGCAGGGTCCTGCACGGGAAGTCATCGAGCATCCACAGGAAGAGCGCACCAAGCAATTCCTTGCCCGCTACAACGAAAACAACTGAGCAAAACGCCCTCTGCTGATGCAGAGGGCGTTCTTATTTGTGCTTATCGGGCGTAGAGCAGTCCGACGATCCAATTTCTCAGGCGACAGGGCAATAGCTTGCACAGAAGGCTCAGGAACTGATAACCCAAACCAAGGGTGCAGATCGGTCTGCTGTGAGACCGAAGTGCCGTCTTGGCGATATACTTTCCCGCCACCTCCGGCTTCATGCCGTTTCGCTCGTCCTTTTCCATGCCGGAGACGCTTCTGGCGATCCTTCCCCCATACACATCATCGCCTTCGTATGAGCTGCGGCGCGCCTCGGTAAAGCCGGTGCAGATATCACCGGGCTGAACACAGACCACCGTGATCTTGAAGGGTCTGACTTCATTGGCAAGGCAGCAGGTATAGGACTCCACCGCCGCCTTTGAGGCAGAGTAGAAAGTCTGGAACGGGATGTGAGCCACCGCCGCTACCGAACTGATATTGACGATCCTTCCGCTCCCCTGCTCACGCAGGATGGGGAGTACTGCTTTATTCATATTGACCATGCCGAAGAAATTGACCTCGAACTGGGCCTTTGCATCCTTCTGCTGTGTGAACTCCACCGCACCTGCGATGCCGTTTCCTGCGCAGTTGACCAGGATATCCACACGGCCCTCTGCCTTCATGACTTCATCGAGGGCAGAGGCGATGCTCTCCTCCCTTGTGACATCCACATCCATATGCATCACACCGTCCAGGGGGATCTGCCTGCGGCTGAAGCCATAGACCGTGCAGCCGGCTTCCCGCAGGGCTACCGCCGTACAGCGGCCGATACCGGAGCTTTCTCCAGTCACGATCGCAACTTTATGCTTCATCTTTCATCACCGCCGCAAGGATATCCGCCGCCTCATCCAATAAGGGAGCCGTATGGGTCGCCATCAGACTGGTGCGAATCAGGCACTCATTGGGGGCGCAGGCAGGCGGCAGGACCGGGTTGGCATAGACACCGGCATCATAGGCCTGCTTCGTTTTTTCCAGCGTGCGGAACGCCTCATAGGTATAGATCGGCACGACCGGTGTTTCAGATTCGATGATCTTGACACCACGGGACTTCAAGGCATTTCGGAAATAGTAGCTGTTATCTGCAAGCTTTTGCACGATCTCAGGATGGGCTCTCATATACCGCAGAGCCGCCAATGCCACCGCGCAGGAGGACGGCGGAATCGAAGCAGAGAAGATGAACGGACGGGAGGCATGCTTCACATAGTCCACGACCTCCGCACTTGCCGCCATGTAGCCGCCAAGGGAAGCCAGAGATTTGCTGAAGGTACCCATATAGATATCCACACGATCTTCAAGACCATAGTAGCTGGCGGTACCTCTGCCGCCTTCGCCGATCACACCAAGTCCGTGGGCATCATCCACCATGACCCTTGCCCCATACTTTTCGGCAAGGTCACAGATCTCGGGCAGCTTGGCGATGTCGCCGCCCATGGAGAACACACCGTCCGTCACGATCAGACAGCCCTTGTTTTCCGGCACCTCCCGGAGCTTCCTCTCCAGATCCTCCATATCCGCATGGCGGAAGCGAAGCATCTTGCCGAAGCTCAGGCGGCAGGCATCATAGATGGAGGCATGATTCTCTCTGTCCAGAATCACATAGTCGCCCATGCCAACGATAGCGCTGATGATGCCAAGATTGGACTGGAAGCCTGTGGAGAAGGTCACGACTCCATCCTTACGCAGGAACTCTGCAAGCTCCTGCTCCAGTTCCAGATGCATCCGGAGCGTGCCATTGAGAAAACGGGAACCGGAACAGCCGGTACCATACTGCTCCAGAGCGCGGATGCCGGCCTCCATGACCTCAGGCTGTGTGGTCAGACCAAGATAATTGTTTGAGCCGAGCATGATGCGGCGCTTGCCTTCCATGATGACTTCTACATCCTGACGGCTCTCCAGCGCATGGAAATAGGGATAAACACCTTTCTCCCGTACCTCCTGCACCAAACCGTGCTTCCTGCATTTCTCAAAAATATCCATGTAAAGCTCTCTCTTTCTCAGAATTTTTCAAAGCCGACCAGCATACCGCCTTTTTCCGCGTAATAGCTGCAAAGTCCTCTGCAGGCATGGATCTGCACATCCACCTGCGGCAGGACGGTGAGCAGCATATCGCGCAGGGTCTCTGCCGCCACTTCATTGTAGTTATGGGCGATGCGGACCTTGCCCTTCGAAAGGCCCGCCTCCTGCATATTGGTCACCAGTGCCGACAGGGCTCTCCCCTCCCCACGGCTCTTATTGGTCGGCTCCAAAGTACCCTGGTCGCTGGCTTTGCCGACGATACGAATCCCAAGAACACCTGCAAGCTTCGCCACCGCGGGCGACACGCGTCCATTGGCGGCAAAGTTTTTTAAGGATTCCAGCATGAACACCAGACCGGTCTTCTGCTGATACACCCGGATATCCCTGCAGATCTCCTCATAAGACAGTCCCCGGACGATATCCTCTTCCAGCTTTTCGATCAGGAGCACCAGCTCCGGTCCGGCTGACAAGGAGTCGATCACACACACGCGCCTGCCTTCATGCTCGGTCTCATACAGCTGCTTGGCGATACAGGCCGCATTGAAGCTACCGGAAAGGCCGCTGGTGATGGTGACGCAGAACACTTCCTCCGCATCGCCGAAGGCATCCAGCCAATCGGAGGGATTGGGACAGGAGGTCTTGGATCTGCCCTTGTAGCTTGCGAACCAAGCCGTCATATCGTCAACATCCAGATCCTCATCATCAATGAACTCCCTTTCATTGGTGATGACTTTCAGAGGGGCCGCCGCAAATGGGACGCGCTCAAGGGCAAGGATATTTGCCGACGAGTCCGCAACGATCTTCACTACGCTCATACAGTACCTTCTTTCTCCGGGAGACCTTCTCTGCAAAGGAACTGCAGCTTCTCGGCGATCTGCTCCAGACAGCGGTAGAAGGTCTCACGGTCGGCATCCGAGATCCCGGCACCGGCCATCTCCACCGCCACCGCCGCACGACGGCGGATATGCTCTGCGGCACGACGGCCCTCCTGTGTCAGAACCAGCTTCGCACGGTAGAGCTTCCCATCCATATTCTGCCGACGGAGAAAGCCCTTCTCCTCCAAAATAGAGGTCATTCTGGATACATCCGCCTTGTTTTTGCAGCACAGCTCTGCCAGCTGTGTTGCGGTGAGTCCTTCCTCAAAGCTGTAAAGGGTATTCAGATACACCGCGTGGGGACTGTTCAGTTCATAATTTGCCATTTCTTCTGCCGCCAGCTTATGCCAGCAGCGATCGATCTCCGCAATGGCAAGGGAGAAACGAGCAAAACGATCGAGCATGGGATACCTCCGTAAATTTTGTTGTCATTTCAACATTTTCTATTATACTCCCGATTTGTTGCCATGTCAACTTTTCTTTCTCCCATTGGCCCAAGGATAAAAAACGATCCCCCAAGATCCTTTCGGGATCTTGGGGGATATGATATCAGATCACACGCCTTCGGTATCGATCATTTCCTGGGTCACATTGGACTCAGGAGAAACGCCGGTCTCGAAATCACGGTAGGTGGTCAGGCCGGAGCCTGCAGGGATCAGCTTACCGATGATGACATTCTCCTTCAGACCGACCAGATGGTCGACCTTGCCCTTGATCGCGGCTTCGGTCAGGACCTTGGTGGTCTCCTGGAAGGACGCGGCAGACAGGAAGGACTCGGTAGCCAGAGCAGCCTTGGTGATACCCATGAGGATCAGGCTCTTGGTAGCCAGCTTCAGATCGGTCTCACCGGCATCGATACGAGCCTGAATGGCCTCGTTGGCCTCTTCGAACTCGAAGTTATCGATCACAGTGCCGCTGAGCAGCTCAGTATCGCCGGGATCTTCCACACGGACCTTGTGCATCATCTGACGGATGATGACCTCGATATGCTTATCGTTGATGTCAACACCCTGCTGACGGTACACAGCCAGAACTTCCTGCGTCAGGTATTCCTGCACAGCCTCTTCACCGGAGATACGCAGCACATCGTGGGGGCTGAGGGCACCGTCGGTGATGCGCTGGCCCTTCTTGACCATCTTGCCATGCTCCACGCGCAGACCCACGGAGTAAGGCACCTGATACTGCTTGACCTCACCGTCATCCGCAGTGACGGTGATATTACGCAGAGCGGTGCGGTGGCTGTCATCGATATCGACGATGCCATCGATCTCGGAGATGGTAGCCATCTTCTTGGGCTTGCGGGCTTCGAACAGTTCTTCGACTCGAGGCAGACCCTGGGTGATATCGTCACCGGCGACACCGCCGGTATGGAAGGTACGCATGGTCAGCTGCGTGCCGGGCTCACCGATGGACTGGGCCGCGATGATACCGACAGCCTCGCCCAGATTGACCAGCTCGGAGGTAGCCAGGTTCATGCCGTAGCACTTGGCGCACACACCGGACTTGGCACGGCAGCCCAGAACAGTTCTGGCATAGACTCTGTCGATGCCGTTGTCCTCGAAGAGCTTGGCATCCTCAGGCTTGAGCATCTCGTCCTTGGACTTGAGGAGCTTGCCGTCCACATACAGGTCCTCCACCAGGAAGCGGCCGCGGATACGGTCTGCAAAGCTCTCGATGACCTGGCCCTTTTCTTCATAGGTGCCAAGCCAAATGCCATGCTTGGTGCCGCAATCGTGACTGCGGATGATGACTTCCTGAGAAACATCGACCAGACGGCGGGTCAGATAACCGGAGTCAGCGGTACGAAGGGCCGTATCGGTCATGCCCTTACGAGCGCCTCGGGAGGAGATGAAGTATTCCAGAACGGACAGACCTTCACGGAAGTTCGCCTTAACGGGGATCTCGATGGTACGGCCGTTGGTATCTGCCATCAGACCGCGCATACCGGCCAGCTGACGGATCTGGTTCATGGAGCCTCGGGCACCGGAGTCCGCCATCATGAAGATGGGGTTGAACTCGTCCAG
>JAFSHB010000097.1 GCA_017440525.1 Oscillospiraceae bacterium
AAGCTCCGAGTCTTTCCACTCGGAGCTTTTTGATGGATAATTGACGACACGACCCGGTCATGTTTGTGCAGAGCACGCCCCCCTGTGTCATCGCGAGGAGGGCGAAAGCCTGACGCGGCGATCTTGGGAAGTAGGACATCGTACGATGTAGGGCCGTCCTATAGATAGCGAGGCTTGCTGTGCAAGCCTCGCTATGACAGGCTGTGTATGGTCAACACTATGTGTCCGCCCGCGGGCGACCGGTGGTCGCCCCTACATCCCCTACGGATATGTACGAATAACGCCGTAGGGGCGGGCATTGCCCGCCCTGAACAGGAGCGTGATACCGGGCCGACACGCGGGTCGGCCCCTACAGTGTTGTTTGATGGTTCCTATAGGGGCGGACTTATGTGTCCGCCCATGGGCGACTATGCTCTGCTCAGGATCTCTCCGCTGATAGAGATCGTCACGATGTGCAGGGGGATGATCTTGCCGCTGTCCTGCAATGCCTTCTTTACGGCAAATTCCAGACCGCCGCAGCAGGGGACCTCCATCCGCGCCACAGTGATGCTGCGGATATCGTTCTCCGTGAGGATCTGGGTCAGCTTCACGGCATAGTCCACACCGTCCAGCTTGGGGCAGCCCACCAGCGTGATGCGGCCCTGCATAAAGTCCTGATGGAAGCTTGCGTAGGCATAGGCCGTGCAGTCAGCGGCGATCAGCAGATCTGCGCCCTTGAGCCACGGCGCATTGGGCGGCACCAGCTTGATCTGGGCAGGCCATTGGCGGAGCTGAGAGGGCTGTTGGCTTTGTGCCACAGTCGGCACGGCAGGGGAGAGGGCCTTTTGGGCAGAGCCGGGGCAGCCACCGCTGCAGCCCTTCGCGGCCTGCACGGCGGCCTCATCGTAAGGCATCGCTTCACGCTCCACAAAGGTGATCGCACCGGTGGGGCAGGCGGGGAGGCAGTCGCCCAGACCGTCGCAGTAGTCATCCCGCAGGAGCTTTGCCTTGCCGTCCACCATGCCGATGGCACCCTCGTGGCAGGCCTCGGCGCAGGCACCGCAGCCGTTGCATTTATCCTGGTCGATCTCAATGATCCTTCTGACCATATATCATGCGCTCCTTTCTTTTTGGGAGGCGAGGATCTGCATCATTTTTTCATAGACCTCCTCGCCCACACAGGCTTTGGCGTGCTGACACCACTGCACACAGCTGAGGGTGTCGTTGTAGGCCATGAAGCCGCAGTGCTCACAGGGCATTTTCGTGTCGATGGAGAATAGCTCGATCTCGTGACCGCACTGGGGGCAGACCTTTTCGATGATGGTCGGTGTTCTTGGTTTTGCCTGGCATCCTTGCATGATCATGGAGGCACCTCCTTGTTCTTGACTTTGTGCCTTAAGGATACTATACTGGACACAGAAAGTATGTTGGAAAAACAACAAGGAGAGCCATATGGAACGGTATTTTGAGATCATAGCAAAAAGCCCGCTGTTCGCGAGCATCGAGGAGAGCGAGCTGCGGACCATGCTGCATTGCCTTGGTGCGCGGAAACAGGCGTTCCCCAAGGGCGGTGCAGTCTTTCTGGAGGGCGATCCCGCCGGGACGATCGGCATGGTGCTGGAGGGCAGCGTGCAGGTGGTGCGGGATGATGTGTTCGGCGACCGCAGTGTCCTTTTTTGTGCAGAGCCGGGGGAGCTGTTTGCCGAGACCTTCTCCTGTGCAGGGGTGGAGACCATGCCGGTCAGCGCCTATGCTGTGCGGGACAGCGTGCTGCTGCTGATGGACTGCCGCCGGATGATGACGGTCTGTGCCAACACCTGCGGCTTCCACAACCGGCTGATCCGAAACCTTTTGCAGGTGGTGGCGGAGAACAATCTGCTGCTGACGCGGAAGATCCGCATCATGTCAAAAAAGACCACCAGAGAAAAACTGATGGCCTATCTGATGGAGCAGGCGAAGCTCCACAGGAGCCGGGATTTCACGATCCCGCTGGACCGGCAGGCGCTGGCGGATTATCTCGGCGTGGAGCGCAGTGCCATGTCCTTTGAATTGGGCAAGCTCCGCAAGGCAGGCGTACTGGAGACGAAAGGCTCGGCGTTCCGCCTGCTTCAAAGCTGATCTGCGGCCTTGCGCTTGCGGTGGAACTCCGTGTAGAAGGTCTGCCAGTGAGAGGGCGTGCGGTGGGAGGCATCGTACTTTTTGAAGGCACGGCTGAAGCTGGAGGGGTCGTTGAAGCCGCACATGGCGGCAGTCTCCTTGACGCTGTAGCCCTCCGAGAGGAACTTTCGGCTGTAGGAGACGCGGGTCTGGAGGATGTAGCTTTGGATGTTCAGATTGTATTTCTTTTTGAACTTCCGTGTCAGATAGTCGGGATCCAGACCGACCTCTTTTGCAAGCTCGGGGATCGTGATGCTCTTCATATAGTTCTTTTCCACATATTCTTTGACCCATTCCACGGGATCGGTCACGATCCTCTGCTTTTGGGGCGTCAGCAGGGCGGAGTAGAGGAACAGCAGCTCCGAAGCCAGCTTGTATTCCAGCATATCACCAAGCTCCGTGAGGCTGCACAGCGTCTCGAAGGTGCCGGGCGGCGCATCCACGATGATGGGGAGCTCCGAGAACCGATGGGCCAGCTTCCCATTGAAGGCGACCCAGCGAAGCGCCCAGCGTTCTTTCCCGGCAGGGCCGAACTGTGCCACATCGCCGGGGCGGGAGATGATGAGCTGCCCGGTGTGGAAGACATGATCCTTTCCATTGTGGTGGTAGGTCCCGCTGCCGCAGCGGACATAGTGGATCATGTAGGCTTCCGCCACCAGCGTATTGAACTGATCTCCGGCGGCGAAGGTGCCCTCGCCTGCAACGACAGGATTCAGGTCGGAAAGATTTTTGTTCAGGCGGAGCTGAAAGGGCGTTGCTCTGCGCATGGGGCATCCCTCCATTCTATAGTCGCATTATGCCATATGTGGTCGGAAAATGCAAGTCGTTTCCATCGAACATCCCTCGCCCGCGTGCAGGCACGATCGTCCTCGGCTCTCCCTCTGGGAGAGCTGGCAGCCCGACGGGCTGACTGAGAGGGCGTGCAGGCACTTTCGGCCGGCAGGGGTCTGCCGGCCCTACGGGTCGCGCTGTAGGGCGGGGCAAGCCCATTCCCTGCGAAGCACCATCGAATATCATTCGCAGCCTGCGTGCGGGCAGCGCCGTAGGGGACCCTGTCCTCTGGTGTCCGTGGGGGAGTGAGTCCCTATATTTTATACTGGCTCGGGCTCACACCGAAATGGGCCTTGAAGGCTCTGCTGAAGGTGTAGATCGAGGAATACTGCAGAAGCTCCGCGATCTTGCCTACCGAGAGCGCCTGCTCCTTTAAGAGCATGGCGGCGGCATTCATGCGGCGGGCGGTGTAATGATGTACAAGGGTCTCCCCGGTGGTCCTGCGGAACAGATCGGAGAGATAGCTGTAGCTGTAGCCAAAGAAGTCGGCAAGGTCGGTCAGATCCTCCATCACATAGATGTGGGTGCTGATATAGTTCATCATCTGATAGCAAAGCTCCTGCGCGGTGGATACGCTGCGTTGGGGCGCTCTTTTTTTACCCCGGAACGCACGGAGCAGATGGCGCACCAACAACTGCAAGGTCATGGTCAAGATCTCCGTGTCACTGTCGGATGACAGGGCTTCGGAGGTGGCGCTGTCCATCAGATGCTCCACATCACGGCTGAAGAACAGCCGCTTGCCGGGATCTGAGCGGCTCAGCATGATCTCTTCCAGCCGTGCCAGCAGTGCCTTGTCCTCGGGCCAGAAGGAGAGGAAATCGAATTTTAAGAGGTCTTCCGTGTCGGTGTAGACGGCATGGACATCGCCGGGGAAGGAGAGGTAGATGTCGCCGGGGCAGACCTTTGTGGGGATGCCGTTTGTGACGATCGTGCCTTTGCCCTCGGAGACATGGGTCAGCTCGAACCAGTTTTGATGGATATGCACCGGGTCCTCCATGGCATAGTCTCTGGTGCAGTGGGTGCGGCCCAATTGGATCAGGCGGATGCCCTCTAAAACAAGGCCGCATTTTTCGATATGATAAGTCCTCGGCTGCATGACACCACCTCCTTTCCAATAGAATACACAATCACAATGGTCAAAATCAAGGCATATTGCAGGAAAACGAAAAAAATGCTAAATTCTGAAGAAAGCAGAGCGAATGCGGATGCGCTATACTGAAAGAAAGCAGTATGTGCTTCCCCTGCATAAGGGAATCTTCGCGGAGGTGCTTATGAACGATAAACAAAAACTGGAGCAGGATCTGCGCGCACTGGGTATCAAAGAGGGCGATACCCTCATGATGCACTGCTCCTATAAGTCTCTCGGAACGAAGCTCACGGCGGCGGAGATCTTCGAGGTATTTGAGCAGGTGCTGGGGGAGGAAGGCACGCTCCTGCTCCCGGCATTGTCCTACGAGACGGTAGGCCCTGCACAGCCCAAGTTCGATCGGGAGAAAACCCCCTCCTGCGTAGGCTTCCTGCCGGAGTATTTCAGAACGAGGGTGCCCGGTGTGGTGCGGAGCCTGCACCCGACCCATTCCGTCTGCGCCAAGGGAAGGCTGGCAGAAGAATTGATCAAAGACCATGAGCTGGATCTGACCCCGGTGGGACCTCATTCTCCCATCGCAAAGCTGCCAAAGGTGGGCGGCAAGGTGCTGATGCTGGGCTGCGACCCCGACCATAACACGGCGCTCCACGGCATGGAGGAGGCGGCAGATGTGCCCTATGTGTTCGACCGGAGCAAGCGGACGGTCTACACCCTGTGTGACGGCGATCGGATCTTGACGCAGGAGGCTCTCACCCATGACTTTGTGAAGGCGGACCATTGGCTGGCCCAGCGATACAGCCGCGTGATCGGTCTGATGAGACATGGCACTGTCACACGGGGCAAGCTCCTGCAGGCCGACTGCGTGCTGATGGATGCCAAAGCTATGTGGGGATCCGGTGTGAAGAAGATGAAAGAGGACCCTTATTATTTCGTGGAAAGGATCGATGAGATATTATGAAAAAGACAGTCCTTGCTGTGATCGGCTGCGGAAGGATCGCGCAGATCGCCCACTTTCCGGCATTTGCGAAAATGGAGGATATCCGCGTCAAGTATGCCTGTGATATCCTGCCGGAAAAGGCGCAAAAGGTCAAGGAGGAGTTCCCCTTTATCGAGGAGACGATCACCGACTATACCGTGGCCCTGCAAGATCCTGAGGTGGATGCGGTCTATGTGCTGACCCCCAACAACAGCCATTATCCCCTTACCATGGCGGCGCTGAGAGCCGGTAAGCATGTGTTCTGCGAAAAGCCCATCACCGTGGACTATGAAAAGTCTCTGGAGATGGCGCAGGAGGCCGAAAAGCAGGGGAAGCTCCTGAATATCGGTGTGTGTAACCGCTATCACAAGTCGGTGGAGCTGCTGGAGCAGATGTGCCGGGAAGGGAAGTTCGGCGATATCTACCATGTCTGCTGCTCTTTCCGCTGTTTCCGCGCGATCCCCGGTCTTGGCGGTGCGTTCACCACCAAGGCAAAGTCCGGCGGCGGTGTGCTGATCGATTGGGGCGTGCATTTCCTCGACCTGATCCTCTATGTGCTGGGCGGTGCCAAGCTCAGGACCGTCACCTGCGATGCCTACTGCGAGATGGCAAAGGATATGAAGTCCTACCGATATGAGGGCATGTGGGCAGAGGACACCGCCGATATCGAGAATGGCACCAACGATGTGGACGACTTCATCTCCGGCTACATCCGTACCGACAAAGCCGGCATCTCCTTCAACGGCGCATGGGCGCAGAACATCGACAAAAACGAGATGTACATCGACTTCCTGGGCGACAAGTGCGGCGCGCGCCTGACCTACGGCGGAAAATTCGAGCTGACCGACGGGCAGACCCTGCAGACCGAGACCCCCGAGTATGAGATCCCTGATATGTATCTGAAAGAGCATGAGGCTTTTATCGAGAGCATCGTGACAGGCCAAAAAAACAAATGTCATATCGACCATATCCTGGAGAGCGCCAAGCTCCTGGATGTGCTCTATGCTTCGGCACAGAAGAGAGGGGAGATCAAACTGTGAAAAAGATCGGCTTTATCGACTTTTTTCTGAGCCAGTGGCATGCCAACAACTATCCTCAGTGGATCCGGGAGGCCAATGAAAAGCTGGGCACAGACTATGCGGTGGCCTATGCGTGGGCGGAAAAAGATGTTTCACCCTATGACGGCGTGACCACCGACGAGTGGTGCAGGACCATGGGCGTGGAGCGGTGCGCCACCATCGAGGAGGTCTGCCGCAAGAGCGATGCGATCGTGATCTTATCGCCCGACGATCCGGAGAACCACCTGCCCTATGCCAAGGCTGTCCTGCCCTATGGCAAGCCTACCTATATGGATAAGCCCTTTGCCGCCACGGTGGAGGATGCTTTGGAGATGGAGGCCCTGATAAAGGCCCACGGTACGCCCTTCTTCACCACCTCTGCCCTGCGCTATGCCACAGAGCTGGATGCGGTGGAGGACTGTTATGCCATCGCCACCATGGGCGGCGGTAGGGCGGTCTTACAGTATCTGATCCACCAGATCGAGATGGTGGTCAAAAAGCTGGGCATCGGCGCGAAAACGGTCAGGATGCAGAAGCTGTGTGAGGATCAAAAGCTCTTTACGGTGCGTTATGCAGATGACCGCAGTGCCGTGATGCATTTTGCGGCAGGCGCGCCCTTTGCCGTTACCATGTCTCAGCGTGGGGCGGATGCGGTGACCCACAGCCCTGTGACCTCCGCCATCTTTGATGAACTGATCTTGGATATGGTGCGGTTTTTTGAGACGGGCAGGTCCTCCTTCGACATGGCCGAGACCATGGAGGCCAACCGGATCTTCGCGGCCTGCCTCAAGGCAGAGCAGACACCCGACCAAGAGATCGCGGTGTGACATACGCACCACCGAACAGCGTCCTCGGCTCTCCCTTTGGGAGAGCTGGCAGCCCGAAGGGCTGACTGAGAGGGTGTGCAGGCACTTTCGGGCCGACACATGGGTCGGCCCCTACGAAGCACCACCGAACAACGCCGTAGGGGCGGACCTGTGTGTCCGCCCGCGTGCAGGCACGATCGTCCTTGTCCTCCCTAAAGGGTGGACGAGCAGGGCCGATCATAAAGTCGGATATCTCCGCTGGAAGTCGGATTTTTCTATGGATAGATCCTCTTGTGCATGGTATTATGAAATTGCGAAAAAGGAAGATGGGAACATGGAAGGGGAATAGTGCAAACTGCATAAAAAACAGCATCCATTTTTTAGCAAAACGCAGAGTGCTCCAAAAAAGACCTTACTATATACCAAATATTCCTACCATCATACCATGGAGAAATTTTCTTTTTTTTAGTAAAATGTATCTTACACAGGGGAATCTGTGTAACAATAAAAAACAGGAGGAAAACACAATGAAGACTCGCATCATCAGTTTGCTTCTGGTGCTCGTGATGGTCCTGGGCCTGGCCCCCATGACCGTTCTGGCAGCAGAAGACGCTGTTGAGATCTACACTGCGGACGAGCTGGTATCTTTCGCGGCGGATGTCAACGGCGGCAACACCACGCAGGACGCTGTCCTGATGGACGACATCGATCTGACTGGCACCCCTTGGTTCAGCACCGAGGACGGTTCCAACAACATGATCGGTTCCGTCGCAGCTCCCTATGAGGGCACCTTCGACGGCAACGGCTACACCATCTCCGGTCTGTATATCTATGAATTCAACACAGATATTCCTACCGAAGAGCATGGCACCGGCCTGTTTGGCGCGACCGACGGCGCGACCATCAAGGATCTGACCGTGGAAGGTACCTTTGAACTCTACGGCCAGCCCGATATGCTGGGCCGCCACGGCTCTGTCATCGGTAAGGCTGTCGACACCGAGCTGATCGGCGTCACCTCCAAGGTCGCCATCTCCGGCTACGGCTACTGGTACTACGGCAGCGGCGGCTACGGCCCCAACTACATTGGCGGTCTGGTCGGCTGGGGCCAGGCTGTGTCCATGGATATGTGCGCCAACCGCGGTGACATCCTGCTGTACAACGCACAGTACATCGCAGGCCTGATCGGCTATGTGGCATCCGCCGAGACCCCCTCCACCTTCTATCGCTGCGTCAACACCGGCGATCTGATGGGTTCTGCTTATCTGGGCGGTACTGTGGGCTACATCGAAGGCACCACCGGCACTGAGCCTGACACCCTGGAATCCTGCTACAACACCGGCGACATCGCCTGCAGAACTTGGAACAGATCCTCAGATACCTATGCCGGTAATATGAGCGCAGGTTCTCTGATGAACGGCTTTGCCGCAGGTGCCAATGTTCTGGTCAAGAACTGCTTCACCGTTGGTCAGAACTATGACGACGGCAAGGGCGTCACCGCTGCGGACGGCTCTATCTATGTCTCCGCCACCGGTATCGCCAAGGAAGGCTACAACGACGGTGTGACCGATCAGTTCGACAATGCTGTCTACTATGTCGGCAACCTGAACATCTCCTACTCCAACCCCACCCTGGATCCCGGTATCAACCGCCAGTCCGCTTGGACCGCTTTCTCCACTCCCACCTTCGTGGAGAGCCTTGGCGAAGACTTCTACCTGCCCGAAGGCGCTGAGTATCCTGCGCTGAAGTGGGAATGCGAGCACGCGGAACTGGAAGCTCTTGACAATGGCGACGGCACCCACACCGTGTCCGGCCTGTGCAAGACCTGCGGCTTCGACACCGGTTCCTCCTACACCGAGGACTGCGCCGATGCCGACGATAACTTCCTGTGTGATGTCTGCGGCGCTTATGTCGCTTCCGACAAGTGGTATGCGATCGCCGATGCTGACGATATGGTCGCGTTCGGCGAACTGGTCGCCATGGGCGCCACCGGCGTCAACGCCAAGCTGACTGCTGATGTGGACCTGACCGGCATCGACTGGACCTGGAAGGGCATCGGTTCTCTGGAAGCTCCCTATGCAGGTATCTTCGACGGCTGCGGCCACACCGTCTCCGGTCTGACTGTCAGCCTCCTGAATGACGCTGAGGTCAATGGTGTCAAGCCTAAGGATACCGAATACGGTACCGGCCTGTTCGCCTTCACCAACGGCGCTACCATCAAGAACCTGACCGTGGAAGGCACTTCCTTCATCTACGGCAATCCCGAGCCCAATGCCGGTCACGGCGGCATCGTCGGCAGAGCTTACGAGACCACGCTGGTCAACTGTATCTCTGATGTGGCTCACACCGGCTATGGCTACTGGTACTACAATCTGGGCGTCCAGAATGTGGGCGGCCTGGTCGGCTGGGGCAAGGAGATCACCATGGATATGTGCTCCAACAAGGGTGATATCATTGTCTATAACGCCGGTTATATCGGCGGTCTGATCGGCCGTGTTGCCGCTTCCGACGAACCCTCTTCCTTCACCCGCTGCTCCAACTACGGCAATGTCGTTGGCTCTGAAGCTTACGGCGGTGTCATGGGCTACATGGAAGGCACCACCGGTGCAGATCCCGATGTGGTCGACAGCTGCTACAACCGCGGCAATGTCTCCGGCAGAACCTGGAACCGCGGCGCCAACACCTATGCTTCCACTTCTGTCCGCGGTGGTACGCTGATGGCAGGCTACGCAGCCGATGCCAACATCCGTGTCACCAACTGCTACACTGTTGGCTGCAACTATGATGACGGCAATGTCTATACTGACGGTGCTGTTCCCTCCACCGCTTCCGGTATCAACGGCGCGCTGGGCTACAACGACAGCGTCCTGCAGTACAGCAATGTTTACTACTTCTACGACGGCAGCAACATCAACTACTCCTACTCTGTCGAGTCCGGCATGAACAGATCCGGCAACATCGATTACTTCAAGACTGCTGCATTCACCGCAAACCTGGGCGAGCATTTCTATCAGACTGCTGATGGCGAGTTCCCCATCCTGCAGTGGGAGCATGACCATGACTTCTCCGAGGCTGCTTACGCCAACATCGGCTATAAGAAGCATGTCGAGGCTCAGAAGTGCGCCGTCTGCGGCTTTGTCGGCGGCGAGCTGGGCGCAGAAGGCGAATGTGTCGATAACGATTTCGACGGCGTCTGCGATCTGTGCAACACCGAAGCTTCCTGCAAGCATGAAAATGTCGGCGAGCCTGCCTACACTGCCAACAATGATGGCACCCACACTGTGACCGTCATCTGTGACGACTGCGGCGGCTATGTCCTGGTCAAGGACGAAGCTGAGAAGAAGGTCATCACCATGGACTTCAAGGCCGTGGCAAAGGATCTGGCACAGCAGGACTTCTGGAACGACCTCAAGTCCTACGATGACACCATCACCACCAACCGCTTCATCGGCCGTATCAGCCACCTTGAGGAGAACCTCCCCACTGTGGCAAATGAGCAGGCCTATGCCGCTCTGCGCGACTATCTGGAGACCAACTACGATTGGAACTTCGATGAAGCGACCTCCAAGCTGAACACCGACCTCAAGCGTATGCACATCAACTCCGCTGACAATGTGCCTTGGGGCATCATGTACTACACCTACTACACCGGCTCCATCGAAGAAAACTCCAAGATCGGCTTCACCGTCTACGCTGACAAGGCCGGCTGGTACGAGATGGATCTGGAGGCTTATCTGATCAACTACATCTACAGCCGCCGTACCGATGACACCGGCATGGCTGCCCACACCGGTGATACCTCCGATACTGCCGGTGGTGCTCATGTTGATGTTCTGGTCAACGATGTCCTCGCCAAGCACGACTTCTCCTTCCAGGGTGGTCTGGTCACCACCTCCAACTCCATGGGTGCTGTGTACCTGAACGAAGGCGCCAACTCCGTGGTCCTGCTGGGCATCTACTCCAACAATGAGACCGTTCTGCAGGGTGGCCGCTGCACCAACGCTCTGAAGTCCATCACCTTCACTGAGATCGACACCCCCGCCGCTGCTCCTGACTTCGGCACTGTCGTTTCTCTGAGCAGCTATCTGGCAAAGGACGAGGCTGTCACCGCTGATTGCGAGATCACCTCCTCCGACGACGCTGTTGCCACCGGTTCTCTGACCGCTGACGGCAGACTGTCCGTCAAGTCCGGCAATACCGGCTATGCAGTCCTGACCATCACCGATGCGGAAGGCCTCGAGCTGGCGCATGTCGGTGTCAATGTTGCTGAAAGCGCCATCGTCACCTGTGTTGACGCCGATCTGGACGGCATCTGCGACGACTGCGCCGCTGCCATCCCCTGCGCACATGAGAATGTGACCTATGCACTGGTCTCCAACGGCGACGACACCCACACCTATGTCTTCACCTGCTCCGACTGCGAGGAAGTCGTGGAAGAGCGCACCTTCGCTTGCTGTGACTACGACGACGATCTGGTCTGCGACCTGTGCGAAGGCGAAGTCACCTGCGACCATGGTGAGACCACTACCACCTACACCCCCAACGGCGACAAGACCCACACCGCTTCCGAGGCTTGCGACATCTGTAAGGAAGCCATCGGCGACTCCGTGATCGAGGATTGCGTGGACGAGGATGGCGACAATGTCTGTGACAAGTGCGAAGGCGCTATGGCCTGCACGCATGAAGGCACCCAGACCAGAAATGAGTACACCGACAATAGCGACGGCACTCATGTGAAGGAAGTCTTCTGCGCCTGCGGCGAGCTCATTGAGACTGTCACCGAGAACTGCGCCGATGCGGATGCCGACGGTTACTGCGACGGCTGCGAGGCTGTTGTGGAAGCTGAGCCTGAGTGCGATCACAGCAACACCACCACCGAGACTGTCTCCAACGGCGACAAGACCCACACCACCACCGTCACCTGCGAGTGCG
>JAFSHB010000098.1 GCA_017440525.1 Oscillospiraceae bacterium
CGCCCGAGACCATCGAAAAGCTGTCGGGGCTCTTTGACCAGCACGGCTCCAACATCTGGTTCGAAAAGGAAGCCATGGAGCTCGTTCCCGACGGCTTCACCTGCCCCCACTGCGGCGGCAAGGACTTCGACAAGGAGACCGATACCCTCGACTGCTGGTTCGACTCCGGCTCCACCCACTTCGCTTCCCTCATGAAGGATACCCCCGACCTGTGGCCTGCCGATGTGTACCTCGAAGGTGCAGACCAGTACCGCGGCTGGTTCCAGTCCTCGCTTCTGACCTCCGTCGGCGCACTCGACCGCGGCGCTCCCTTCCGTCAGGTCCTGACCCACGGCTGGGTCGTGGACGGTCAGGGCAGAGCCATGCACAAGAGCCTTGGCAACGGCGTCGATCCTGCCGACCTGATCAAGGACTTCGGCGCGGATATCGTCCGTCTGTGGGCCGCTTCCTCCGACTATCATGCGGATGTCCGCTGCTCTCTGGAAATCTTCAAGCAGATCGCCCAGAACTATCTGAAGTTCCGCAACACCGCCAAGTACTGCCTGGACAATCTGGTGGACTTCGACCCCAACACCGATATGGTCGCCCCCAATGACCTGCAGGAGCTGGACAAGTGGGCCATCACCAACCTGAACGCCCTGATGGAGAAGGCGCTTGAGGCCTACAAGGGCTATGAGTTCGCCACCATCACCCACGCTGTCAACGATTTCTGCGTGGTCACCCTGTCCTCCCGTTACCTCGATATCATCAAGGACCGCCTGTACTGCGACGGCAAGGATTCCGTCTCCCGCCGCGGCGCGCAGACTGCCCTGTATCTGATCCTGGATGCCATGACCAAGCTGTTCGCCCCCATCCTGGCCTTCACCTGTGATGAGATCTGGCTGGCCATGCCCCATAAGGCAGAGGACGATGCAAGAAATGTCCTGCTCAACGAGCTGGCAAAGCCCTATGCCGCGTATGCCCTCGATGAGAGCGCCATGGCAAAGTGGGATGTGCTCTTCCAGCTCCGCGGCGATGTGAACATCGCCCTGGAAGCCGCCCGTAACGAGAAGCTGATCGGCAAGGCCCTGGAGGCCCATGTGACCCTCAATGCTGCCGATGATGCCGCCAAGGCTGCGCTGGAGACTGTGAAGGGTCTGGATCTGGTATCCGTCCTGCTGGTCTCTTCCGTGGAGATCGCCGACTGCGACGGTCTTGCCGGTGCTTCCTTCCCCGGTCTGAAGATCGCGGTCGAAGAAGCCAAGGGCATCAAGTGCCCCCGCTGCTGGATGCACTCCACCGAAGCCGACGCCGAGGGCCTGTGCCCCCGCTGCGCAGCCGTTATGAAGAGCATTGAAGTAGAAATGTAAGACCAAGATTGCCACAGCATCTGCTGTGGCAATTGGTCTTTCCGCGCAAATCAATCCAACCCCGAAAAGAGGTTTTATTATGAAGCGTATCTTATCTGTGATTTTGGTTTTATCCATGGTGCTGGCACTGCTGCCAGCCGGAGTTCTGATTGCCTCGGCCGCGACTGTTGTTGCCTCTGGTTATTGTGGCGGAGAAGGTGATGGTATGAATCTGACATGGGAATTGACAGATGATGGAACATTGACCATCACTGGAACAGGTGCCATGCAGAATTATACCGGGAGGAATATGTCTGGGAGTACTGCACCATGGGATCCTTATGGTGTTCAAATTAAAGCTGCAATCGTTGGTGATACTGTGACTACCATCGGCGAATTTGCGTTTGGTCACCTCTCTGCTTTGACTACGGTGGAGTTGGGAGACAACGTGGCAACGATCGGCGATAATGCATTCTATTTCTGTAGTGCTTTAACTTCAGTGGATATTCCTGATAGTGTGACGAGTATAGGTTGTAGAGCATTCTATGGCTGTAAGTACTTAACTGCCGTGAATTTTGGAGAAAGCGTGACCACTATTGATAGCATGGCATTTTCTGACTGCCTCAGACTGACTACGGTGGATATTCCAAATAGTGTGATTAATATCAATGAGTGGGCATTCTCTGGTTGTTCCAGACTGGTTTCAGTGAATATTGGAGAAAATGTGACAAGTATTGGTGATGGAGCATTCAGTGGCTGTACTTCCCTAACCACCGTAAATTTTGGGAATAGTGTAACTATCATTGGAAGAAGGGCATTCTATTGCTGCAGTGCCCTGATTTCAGTGCATATTCCTGACGGTGTGACAACCATTGGAGCGGAGGCGTTTTATGAATGCACTTCTTTGACATCAGTAGAGATACCTGACAGTGTGACCATTGTCGGCAATGGTGCCTTCGCCTATTGCTATAGCATGGAAACGGTAAATTTTGGAGACAGTGTGACAACCATTGGAGAGATGGCGTTTTATGAATGCACTTCTTTGACATCAGTAGAGATACCTGACAGTGTGACCATTGTCGATGATTATACCTTTGCCTATTGTTGTAGTCTGGAAACGGTAAATCTTGGAGACGGTGTGACAACCATTGGAGAGATGGCGTTTTATGAATGCACTGCTTTGACATCAGTAGAGATACCTGACAGTGTGACCATTGTCGACGATAGTGCCTTCGCTTATTGCTATGATCTGGAAACAGTAAATTTTGGAGACAGTGTGACAACTATTGGAGCGGAGGCGTTTCGTGGATGCACTTCTTTGACATCAGTAGAAATACCTGACAGTGTGACCACTATCCGCAATGAGACATTCCGGGGTTGCTATGAACTGTCTGATGTCTATTATTCCGGATCACAAGAACAGTGGAGTGCCATCGAGGTGGGGCGATACAATGAACCACTTTTGAATGCCAAGATTCACTACAATTCTATTCCTGTTGACCCCAGTGCACAGCCCACCGGACGGCTGGAGCTGAGTTATGATGGAAAGATCTATGATCTGTTTACCCAGCCTGTCAGTTTAGAGGAGGAAAGCGGTATTGTCGTGGCGGTGCGAGTAAAGCACGAAGGTCCGGAAAAACTGTGGCTTTCACAAAATGCTGCAGCGGCGGTGGAGTTGGAGAACGACGGATGGGTTATGATTACCCCCGGTGAACTGTTCGAACCTGAGCATGATATTTATCTTTTGACCATAAACGAGGAAACAGGTGAGACCACTGCTGAAAAAACCAGACTTCAGATTTTGGAGAAAGAAAAAGATGGAGAATTATTCCCGGGTGGCGATATAGAGGGTCTGAACTTCAAACTGGGCAAGGAAATCGGTTTTACCATTCCGGAGTCTGTACCTGCCTTTGGCGGAGCGGAGATCAAGTGGGAGTTTGATGCGATTCCCATTTCGGTGGAGTATGACAAAGAGGACGACAATAAGATCAATGTGGTCTTTGGCACCAACCTTGCCCATTCCGATGGAAAAGAGGATAAGTATTTCAAGGACTTTGACTTTGAGGAATATAAGAAAGATCTCAAAAAGGCGGCCTCCAAACAGGGGCGAACACTGAAACAACTGCGAAATGACTTCAAGATGAGCAATGCTTATAAGATGAACCTCTTTGGCGGTAAAGTGCTGGGCGGCGGCAAAGGGGAGCCAAGCTTTGATCTTGATGTGGCAGGCTATGCAGAGATGAAGATCATTGACGGAAAGTATACCTTTGTGGAAGGACAACTGTGTCTGGAAGCGGAGGTGTCCTATACCTACGAGGGACAGCTGTTTATTTGGGTCGTGCCGATCGTTTATGAGATCGGCGGCGGTGTCGGAGCCGGTTTTGAGGGCAATATGCTCAACATCGACCCGGAGAGCTTCGTGCCGGAGTTTGAAGCCTATCTGACTGCCAAGATCAAGGCGATCGTGGGCGCAGGCATCGGTGTGGCAAAGGTGGCATCTGTGGGTGCCAGTGGAGAAGGCTCTCTTAACTTGAAGTCTGCTTTACACAAAGATTATTTGAAAGCATGGGGCGAAGGCGAAGCCGATTTCTATGTGAAGGTGCTTGGCAAAAAGGTGGCATCCAAAGTCTTTGCCAAAGGAGATTTCCTGATCTATGAAACAGGAAACCCTGATGGATTGATCCCCGATAATGCCGTGTCCCTTGCCTCTGTGGAAGCCCCGAGTATGTATGCCATGATCCGCAAGGATGGCGTGTATGAAAATGAAAGTCGTGCGTATTTGGAAAACAATACCGAATGGTATGGCTCGTATCCGCCCATTGCTATGATGGCATTGGAGTACACCAACAAAGATCTGCAGCTGCTGGCAGAAAATATCTACACGGAATCTGCGCCCATCATTTGTGAGGTCGATGGGCAGACCGTGATGGTCATGCTGTGGGACGATGAAACAAGAGCTGACATTGACAGGACCATGTTGGTCTGGTCTGTGTATGACGAAGAAACCGGAACATGGTCGGAGCCAGTGGCGGTACATAACGATGGCACAGCTGATCTCTATCCCAATTTTAAGGATGGTTGGGTAGTCTGGCAGAATCAAAAGTCTGTTATGGACGATTCCATGGCCTTGGCAGACATTGCTGCTTTGGGTGAAGTATATGCCGCGAAGTGGAACGGTACAGGCTTTGATGAGCCGATCGCTGTGACCGATAATGATACCATGGACAGCCTGCCTTCTGTGTGCGCCAATGGCGAGGATGTGACCGTGACATGGATGACCAATACGGAAAACGACATCCTTGGTCTGACCGGCACAAATGCTATTTTTACCTGTGTATTGGGAGAAGGACCTCAGGTCTTGGCGGAGAACCTGCCTATGGTGACTGCTCTGTCCGCAGGCTACACAGATGGGGAAGCACAGATCGCCTATGCGATCGATATGGACAAGGATCTGGAAACGACAGCTGATTGGGAATTGTTCTTAAATGGTGAACAGCTGACCGACAATGATGTGCTGGACAGTAATCCTGTGTTTGTTGGTAATATGCTCTATTACTATCAGGGTGGCAATGTTCTGAGCCGCAATGTGACAGACGGAACAGAACAGGCTGTGTTTGAAGATGCACTGCCCGGTTTGACTGACAGCTTTGCTGTGGCGACCAATGAAAACGGTGATGCTGCCATCTGGTGGGCAGGTGCCGTGGAGGGTGGTGCGGAGATCTTCTGCGCTCTGAACACAGATGGAACATGGAGCGAGGTCATTCAGCTGACCGAGGCAGGCAACCAGTGCAGATATCCCACAGGCACGTTGCAGGAAGATGGGAGCATGGTCCTGGGCTTCTGCAACAGCATCTGGGCAGATGGAGATATCATGCAGAATGATCTGTATACTCTGGCTGTTGAACCCGGCTACGATTTGGCTCTGGAGAATGTCTATGTGGATGAAAGTACTATGACAGTCTATGCCACAGTGAAAAACAATGGCGAAATGGCGGTGGATGGATATACGCTTACTTTGTCGGACGGCGGTATCAACAATGAACAGACAGTTGCAGAACCCCTGAAGGCAGGTGCTTCGGCAGAAGTGGAAATTGCGTATATTCTCCCTGATAACATGGCTAAACGACAGGTTACTTTGACTGTGGCTTCGGATGCGGAGGAATTTAATACGGATAACAATACTGCATCTGTGACTGTAGGAAACTGTGATGTGGAACTGAGTCATGTGGAGAGTTATGAGATCATTCCCAAGACCAGCGCTGTGGCGACTGTTTGCAATGCAGGCTATGCCGACACAGGGGAAGTAACCGTTTGCCTGCGGCGCAATACTGCCGACGGCGAAGTGGTTGCGACACAGACAATTGAAGATCTGGCTCCCGGTGAAAGCAAAGACGTTACATTCTACTATGAGCCTGTGAATGAAGAAAATGTCTTGTGGTATGTAACGGCATCTACGGACGAGGAAGAGATATCCTTGGGAAACAACGATGCATATTTTGTCAACGAGTATTACAATACAGTGGCGTCTTATGATCACGATATTGTCCGATACGAGCAGCGAGAAGATGGTCTGACGGTCAACGCTTATGCTGAAAATAATACAGATACAGATTTGACTGCAAAAGCCGTATTGATGATCGTTGGTGTGGACGGACAGCTGAAAAAGAGTGTTGTGCAGGATATTGCGATCTCGGCTTACAACAGCGCGGATATCGCATTTGAACTGGAAGATCTCACCATGGCAGACGATGACGAAGCCCGGTTCTTGGTCTGCAAAGATGTGGTCATCACTTCCAATGGTAATAAGACCCATACCATTGTGACAGACTGCCTTTGTGGTGAAACCACCTCCAATATGACCGTGGTTTGCGCCGATGCCGATAAGGACTGCGACTGCGATGTCTGCGGCGCTACCATCAAGACCATCGCCAAGGCTTCCTTCGCCGGCTCCAACATGACTCTGGGCAACGAGCTGGAAGTCAACTTCCTGATGACCAAGACCAATTTGCCTGCAGGCGATTACACCGCTGTCATCACCCAGAAGATGGCTGATGGCACCGAGCGTGTCACCGAGCTGGCTATGGCCGACTGGAACACCATGGGCTCCTACCACAAGATCTCCGCTCGTATCGCTGCCAGAGAGATGGCTGACGATCTGTACATCGAGATCAAGGACGCCGAAGGCTATGTCTACAACGAAGAGTACTTCACTTCCGTCCGTGGCTATGCCGGCCGTGCACTGGCGTCCAGCAGCACCACTGACTTCGTCCGCATCATGATGATCGACATGCTCAACTACGGCGCGGCGGCACAGAACCACTTCAAGTATCGCACGGACGATCTTGCGAACAACGCCTTGACTGAGACCCAGCAGGCTCTGGCAACGGACAAGGTCGAATGTGCCAACGAGCAGGTGAAGGATGCTACCGTCTACGGATCCAACCTGTCTTTGGAAGACAGCATCCTTCTCAACACCTACTTCAAGGGGCTGAAGGGCAAGGATGTCTCCAAGATGTATGCCATGGTTACCTTCACGGACTTTGAAGGCAAGGCCAAGGAAGTCCGTATGGAAGGTACGGAGTTCGAGCAGTACGGCTCCTCCGGCGACATCTATAAGGTCGTGGTGGATGACATCGTGCTGTCTGATGCCAAGCAACCTGTGACTGTCACGGTCTACAATGCTGATGGCTCTGTCTACGGCACAGGCTCCGACTCCGTGGAGAGCTATGTGGCAAGAGCCGAAGCCAACAACGCCGATACCTACGGCCTGTATGCCAATATCATGAAGTTTGCAACTTCCGCGTATAACTACATCACCAATAAGTAAGAAAAAGGCCTGTCCTTCGGGACAGGTCTTTTTTATGCCGGATCACGGAAAATTTATCAAAGTACTGGCAAAGCTGTCCAAAATGTGGTACGATAAGAAAAATCAGCGGGAAACGGGAGGTTCGATCATATGGACTACTGCGAAAAGTGCTTAAGGCCCATGACGTACAGCAAGGTATGTCCTGTTTGCGGTGCGCTCCCTCCCTCGGTGCCTGTCCATCATTTGAGCCCCGGAACTGTTTTGAAAGAGCGGTATCTGGTCGGTCGTGCCGTGGAGGAGACCGGGCGGACCATCACCTATCCCGCGCGGGATCTGGCGGAGGACCGCATCGTGACGGTGCAGGAGTATTTCCCTGCGGGCCGCGGCGCACGCGATCATCGCAGCTCCAGCGTCATCAGCGGTATGGAGCGGGAGCAGCAGGCGCTCAAACGCCTGAAGGAAAAGGCCAATATCCTGCGCCGCTTCAAGGATGAGCCCGGCGTGATCACGGTCAGCGAAGTGCTGGAAGAAAACGACACGGTCTACCTCGTCACCGAGCGTCCCGGCGGTGTGAGCCTGCATACATTCCTTTCCAAGATGGGGCGGATCGGTACGCAGACCCTGCTCACAGGCATGACACCTATGCTGCAGACCCTGCAGAAGCTCCATGACAATGGCCTGATCCACCGCAGGATCAGCCCCGAGACCGTTCGGTTGTATCCCGACGGCTCTGTGAAGCTGGTGGGCTTCGGCGTTGCCGGTGAGAGCCTGCAGAAGTTCGGTTTGAAACACGGCTACGCGCCAAAGGAGCAGTATGAGCTCCGTGACCGCAGTGAGCCGAGAAGTGATATCTACTCCCTGTGCGCCACGATCTATGCGGCGATCACAGGCAATGTTCTGCCTGCCGCCAACGAGCGAAGCTCCGGCGATGTGATCGTGGAGCCCTCCCGCTACGGCGCACAGATCGAGCCAAAGCAGGAAAAAGCGCTCCTGCAGGGTCTGGAGACGGAGGCGTATCTTCGTCCTGCGTCCGTCAGGGATCTGATGCTGGCGCTGGGGCTGGAGGCTGCGCCTGTACCTGTTGCGGAAGTTCCTGTTATGGAAGCGCCTGTGACAGAGGAGCCGCAGCAGCCGGAGCACATCACCGAGCCGCAGGAAGCTTCCGAAACGCCTGCTGCCGTGCCGGTCGAAGCTGTCCCTGCTGAGCCTGAACAGACCCCGGCGGACCGCGAACAGGAGCGGGCCGAGCGCAAGGGCTTCAGTTGGAAAGAACTGCTGGCGCTGGCGAAGATCGGGGAAGATGAAGAAGAAAAGGCGTGGGACGATTTCATCGAGACCACGCTGGAGAAGCCTGCGGAGGATCCCGCACCTGCGGATCCCATGTTCAGCCTTGGAAAGACAGAGCCTGCCCATGTCACGGAGGTGGCAGCAGAAGAAGAGGCACCGGCACCTGCCGAGCCGATCGAGATCGTGATCCCTGAGATCCACATCCCCGACCCTGTGGAGATGGAGAGCGCGGAGGAGCTGGCTCCGGAGACGCTGCCTGAGGTGGATATGGAGGAGCCTTCTGCCATGATGGACAAGCGGCTCCTGGGCCGCCGCATCGCCATGGGGCTGATGGCTCTGATCGCGGTGATCGGCCTGGTGTGTGCCATCTGGACAGCCAAGCCCTCTGCCGCAGAGCCGGAAGCCTGCGCGATCGTAAGTGAGATCTAAAAAGAGCCGCCCAAGGGCGCGTTCCCATAAGACAGTATCCGCTTCAAAAACGAGCTTTTTACCCAATACTGCAAAAAAATGATAGGACAGGCGCCAGCCTTGCCCTATCATTTTTTCTTGTCTTGGAATAAAAATTCTTTGTTTTTGAAGTGCTTTGCAGTTTTGCCGACTGAATTTTCCGATGGAACAAGGAATAGACACGCAGAAATACTTTGTGTATTTCAAGGGGATATTC
>JAFSHB010000099.1 GCA_017440525.1 Oscillospiraceae bacterium
GCGAGGTCTGCAGTGTTGTACTTGAAGTGGTTCTGAGCAGCTGCACCATAGTTCAGCATGTCGATCATCATGATGCGGACATAGTCTGTGGTGGTGGAAGAAGCCAGTGCACGGCCGGCGTAGCCACGGACGGAAGTGAAGTACTCATTGTTGTAGACATAGCCTTCGGCGTCCTTGATCTCGATGTACAGATCGTCAGCCATCTCACGAGCGGCGATACGGGCGGAGATCTTGTGGTAGGAGCCCATGGTGCCCCAGTCGGCCATTGCGATCTCGGTCACACGATCGGTGCCATCAGCCATCTTCTGGGTGATGACAGCGGTGTAATCGCCTGCAGGCAGGTTCTTCTTGACCATCAGGAAGTTCACTTCCAGCTCGTTGCCCAGCGTCATGTTGGAGCCTGCGAAGGCAGCCTTCGTGATCTCCTTGACGAGCTCGTCGCAGAGGTCGCAGTAACAGTCCTTGTCCTCGTCGATGTGGCTGCATTCGGTATCCACAACAGCCTCGCAGCCGTCGCAGTAGCCGTCGCCGTCTGCATCGGTGCAGGGCTCGGTAGTCTCAGAGACGGTCTCACCACAGGTGCAGACAACAGTCTTGACATGAGTACCATCACCATTGTCCACATATTCAGTCGTGACATCAACACCTTCATGTTCACAGGTCATACTGCCATCGCAAAGGTCGCAGAGATCGTCTTCATCCTCATTGATGCAGAACAAGCCAGTGTTCTCCTCAACGACATCCTCACAGATGCTGCAAAGAACGACCTTATTATGCGTGCCAACTCCGGTATTGACATAAACGGCATGTCTCTGGGGATGTTTGCAGGAGACCGCCCCACCGCAAAGATCGCAGACAAGATCCAGATCCTCGTCGGTGCAGGTCTCTTCATACTGCACAGCTTCTCCGCAGTAGTCACATGTACCGCTGACCGTGTGAGTTTCTTCGCCGGCTGTCGTATAGTTCTTATCGATATCCACATGCTCACAGACAAAGCTGCCGCCGCAAACATCGCAAACATCATTGCCATCCATATCCGTGCAGGACGCCGCCTTTTCGATCTGCATACCGCACAGCGGCACATTGACGCGGTTGCCGTAGGGGCTGGTACCGCCTGCCCAGTTGGTCACGATCAGGAAAGTGATGACATTCTCACTGCCCTTCTTCAGATAGACATTTTCAATGGTATACTGCACACGCTCCGTTCCCTTAGCGATATCGCTGTTTTCCAGAACCGCAGTACCGTTGGCATACACCGTGATCCTCGCACCGCCGGGGAACACGACCGTATCATCTACGCTGTCGGTGGAGGTATTGTCCTGCTGCTTCAGATCCAGCGTCAGATCGTAGTAGCCCGTCTCAGGTACAGTAACATTCAGAGACAGATCGCTGTAGTCTTCCACGCCGATCACATAGGTGTGGAGACTCAGGCCCCATGCCAGATCATCGTCCGCACTGAGGTAGGCACGCTTGCCGTTATCGTTATCATTGTCCCAGTCAGGCATATGGAAGCTCCAGGATGCATGCTCTCTGAGCCACGCCTGCATCTGCTCATAGGCCGCCTTTTCTGTTTCGCTCATAACAGACCTGTTCATCGCACCCACACGCTTGGCATCATTGCCGTCCAAGGTGGTGACAGATGCAAGATCAGCCCAGAAGTCCTGCTGCGCCATGGCCTTGACATCAGCCTTGAAGTCGATATCCACCAGCTTTTCCGTAGCATCCGAATCGGCTACCCCACCGCAGTCAGCACAGGTCACAACTGTGGTATGAGTACCATTTCCATTGGAGATGACTTCAGAGGTCTTCTCGCCCATATGCTTGCACTCGCCTGTGACATAGCCGCACAGGTCACACTTACCGTCACCGGAGGCATCCTCACAGGCCGCAGGCTTGGTCAGGCTCAGACCTGCCAGCGGCACATTGACACGGTTGCCGTAACCGGAGATGTTGGCATAGTTGCTGACGATATCGATCACGATGGTATTATCGCCTGCGTTGAGAGGAACATCCTCTGCTGTGGTCACAGCGCCCTCTTCGCCCTTGGGGGCAGTGGAGTCGTCGATCACCAGAGCGCCATTGACATACACATCGATGGTCGCACCGCCGGGGAACACACCGCCGTCATCGGCACAGTCGGAGGATTCGTTGGTCTGGGGGATGATATCCAGCGCCAGATCATAGAGACCTGCCTCTTCTACTTTGACATTCAGGGTATGCTGGCTGCCGCTGCTGCCATTGATCACATAGGTGTGCAGGCTCAGGCCCCACGCCACATCTGCATCGGCAGAGAGATAGGCACGCTTACCGTCCTTGGCAGACTGATTGGTGTTGTCCTCCCACTCAGGCATCACGAAGCTCCATGCCGCGTTTTCTTCCAGCCATGCATCCATGGCATTATATGCCGCAGTCTCAGTATCGCTCATGGCACTGCCGCGAGCCGCACCGATACGCTTGGCATCATTGCCGTCTGCGGTGCTCACAGCGGCCAGATCGTTCCACCAGGACTGCTGTGACATAGCTTCAGCATCGGCCTTGAAATCGATAGCGATCACATCAGCAGAAGCATCTTGCTCGATGACCGCACCGCAGTCGTCACAGGTAACGACCGTGGTGTGGGTCTTGTCGCCATTGCTGTTGACAGTTGCCGTGGTGCTGCCATGTTCACAGCCATCAGCCAGCGCAGCCGGGATGACGCTCAAGATCATCACCATTGCCAAAAGCAGGCTTACTATCCGTTTTTTCATTTTGGTATCCTCCTTTTTGATCTCCATGATAAAAAAGTAACATATCTCAGTCCTAAGAAACTTGGCTTTTCCACCGGAACTTCTGCTTGCAAATCCATATTTCTGGTCAAGTTCCATAGATCTGATAAAAAAATGATACTACGATCACGGCAGTATTGTCTATTGAATAAAGTGCTTTAGGCATGATATATTGTAACCATTCTACATAGGAGTGGATCTTATGAGCTATGCGCTGCAAAAACTGCTGAATCCACATCTTCATGATCTGAATCCCATTTTTACAGGCGAGGCGGCCTGCCCCCCGGGAGAAGCTCACACAGTCGCCCAAAAATGTACCGTGATCCACTATATCCGAAGCGGGAGCGGTCTCTTCATCTCCGGAGGTGAGCAGTACCATCCACGCCCCGGGCAGGCATTTATCATGTTTCCGGGAAAGGAAGTCCACTACAGAGCTGACGAAAATGACCCTTGGGTCTATGCCTGGGTCGGTTTCACAGGCGCACTTTCGGAAAACTTCTCAGCTCTGCCGCCGGTGTTCGATGTGCCGGAGGATATGTTCCAGCACCTCAAAACACCCTTTGATTGGGAGCAGATGGGAGAATACTGGGGTTATCAGATGGCAACAGATCTCCTGCTCTTTTATGCCAAGGTGCTCCGCCCTCAGGCAAAAAAGGTGGACTATGTGCGGGAGATCGCAGACCACATCCAGCAGTTTTATATGGAAAAGCTCTCTGTCGAAGCCTTTGCCAAACAATATGGTCTGGATCGGCGATATCTGACAAGGCGGTTCAAGGAAAAACTCGGCATGACCATCCAGGACTATATCCTCAATGTGCGTATCAATGAGGCGTGCCGCTATCTCCGCATGGGTTATTCTGTCAAAGAGACTGCCACCCTGTGCGGCTACAGTTCCGCTCCGATCTTCTCCAAGCTTTTTAAGCGGGAGCATGGTGCAAGCCCGACCGAGTGGAAAGAAAAGATCGATCGCAACATCAGCGTACAGATCGGATCGATGGGCACAGATGAGAGCAGACGCGCTCCAATTGGATCATCTGACAAAAACAAATAAAAGACAGTTCTCCAGCCACTCAGGTCTGGGGAACTGTCTTTTTCATTTCGGATCGGGCGACCAATGGTCGCCCGCCATTTCGATCGTCCGCGGAGCGGGCACCAAAATTATCAATTGTTGATCAACAAATAAAAAGAGGCCCGATCACTTGTTGATGATGTAGTTGTAAGCGGAAGCCGCGAACTTCATGATGTTGGCATACAGACCGTAGGTATCGGCGTTGTTGCTTTCCGCTCTTGCCACATAGCTCTCCACGGAGTCGGAGTTTACGCCAAAGACAGTACCGTCAGCGTTATAGAGGGTGACAGTGACCAGCGTCTTGGCATCGGCCAGCACCACATCGTCCACCACGATCTTATAGATATCGCCGGAGGAGCCGTACTTCTCGAACTCGCTGCCTTCCATGCGGACTTCCCTGGTGATGCCCTGGAAGTCGGTGAAGCTCACCATTGCGTACATAGAGGCGATGTCCTTGCCCTTTAGGCCCTTGAAGAAGGTGTTAAGCAGGATGCTGTCCTCCAGACTGAGGTTCGCACCGTAGACGGTGGTATCCTTCACCTGGTTGTTGGTGCAGGTGACCTTGGCAGTTGCCAGTGCCTGCTGCTCTTCCGTCAGAGCATTGTTGGCCAGATCGGAAGTGTTGTACTTGAAATGCTCCTGCGCTGCTGCACCGTAGTTCAGCATGTCGATCATCATGACACGGACATACTCGGTAGTGCTGGA
>JAFSHB010000002.1 GCA_017440525.1 Oscillospiraceae bacterium
ATGCGCGTACCGCATCCTGTTGCGGTGCCCGAAACTGCCTGCACCGGGCGACCAATGGTCGCCCCTACAGAGCACCATCGAACATCATTCGTAGGGGCGGGCAATGCCCGCCCCTACGGTGTTGAACGGTCGTGCTTCGCAGAGCCGGGACCTCGATCATTCATTATCCATGAAAAAAAGACGCCCGAGGGCGTCTTTTTCTTTCTATCATTCCACCGTATCGCCGATGCGCTCGATGGCGCGGTGGAAGTCGGCGCTGTCGGAGATCACCAGCACAGGCTTGGTGAAGTCCAGCGCGAAGAGCCCGATGAAGCTCTTGGCGTCCACGACTACGGTGCCGTCTTCGGAAGTAAGGGTCACATCCTGCTTGCACTTGGTGGCTAAGGCTTGGAGCTTCTGGAGCTCGGTGATATTGTAGATGCGTTTTTTCGTCGTCATAACAGGACCTCCTTTTGAAGCATAAGGATACTCCCTTTTGTAGGAAGTGTCAAGAGCGAAGGCTGTCCGTTTATGAAAAGTTTACAGATCCGTGTCGCCCTCGAAGGAGAGCGCCGCAGGGCCTGTCATGATGATGCCGTCCTCGGTCACACGGATGAAGAGACTGCCCTCCTGCAGGCGGATCTCCACCTCGTCTTTGGTATAGCCTGCCCTGTGGCACAGCACCGCCGTGGCACAGGAGCCGGTCCCGCAGGCCAGCGTCCTGCCGCAGCCACGCTCCCATGTCCTGACATGGACGGTCTTATCATCGAGGATCTGGGCAAAATTGATATTGGCCTTGCGGGGGAATGCCGGGTGACATTCCAAAACAGGGCCGTACCGGGCCACCAGCGCATCATCGCAGTCTTTCAAAAAGACCACCGCGTGGGGCACGCCCATGAGACAGGCCGAAACGGTGAAGGTCCTGTCCAGCGCCGTCAGTTCCTCCCGGTCGCACTCGCCCGCTCCCACCATGGGGATCTTGGCCTTCTCGAAGGTGGGGCTGCCGATGTTTGCGGCGATCAGCACGGCTTCGCCGTCCTCTGCCGTCACATGGACCGCCATGACACCGGCTAAGGTCTCCACGGTGAAGCCCTCTTTTTTCACAAGGCCGTGATCGTAGACGAATTTGGCAAAGCACCGAAGGCCGTTGCCGCACATCTCCGCAACAGAGCCGTCGGAGTTATACAGATACATTTGGATATCGCAGGTATCCGACGGACGGATCAGCATCCAGCCGTCTGCACCGATGCCTGTATGTCGGTCGCAGAGCCGCCGCGCCCGCGCGGGGGATGCCTCGACACTTCCATCAAGGTCGAGGGTCAGCACGAAATCATTGCCAAGGCCGTGATATTTATAAAAATGCATACGATCACCTCTTTCTATTATTATGACTGCCGTTTTCCCTCTTGTCAACTGTCGGGGGATGCGGGTATAATGACCCATAGAGGTGATACCATGCTCCTATCGGCTGAGAATATTTCCATCAATTACGGCATCAAAGAGCTTTTGAAGGATGCCTCCTTATATCTGGAGCCCGGCGACAAGATCGGCATCATCGGCATCAACGGCACAGGCAAATCCACTTTCCTGCGGTGTCTGGCAGGGGTGGAGGAGCCGGACCGGGGCGTTGTGACCCGGTTCCCCAATGTGCAGGTGGTGTTTTTGCCCCAGGATCCTCCCATGGACCCCAAAAACACGGTGCTGGAGCAGGTCTTTGCCGC
>JAFSHB010000100.1 GCA_017440525.1 Oscillospiraceae bacterium
CCCCTTCCTCCGGCCTAAGAGCCGCCCTTCGGGCGGTTGGCCTATGTACGCCCGCCTGCGGGCGGGTGTGTCAGGGGGTGCAACTTATGGCCCCCTCTGACGAGGGGGCTGGCGCGGCGATAGCCGCGACTGGGGGAGAGTCTTTTATGCTTTCTCTCCCTCCGTCAAAAATCAAAGATTTTTGACACCTCCCTCATCAGAGGGAGGCTTTTGCCTTTTTATTTGCCGTAGCCTGCGGCGTAGTAGTTCATGAGGCAGCCTTCCTGCAGGATCAGCTTATCGTTGTCGGTGAGGCCGCGGCACACAAGGGTCAGGTCCTCCACGCCGTCCTTGGTCACGACCTTGGCGGAGAATTCCTCCTTGCCCTCGGCGATGGACTTTTTGATATCGGGGATGTAGACCCAGTCGCCCACGGCATAGTCGAATGCTGTGCCCTCGGGCAGGGTGAAGGGCACCAGGCCCCAGTTGATGCAGTTGGAGCGGTAGCGCTTGGTGGCGTACTCCACGCAGATGTTGGCAAAGCCGCCCAGCACCTTCTGGCAGGAGGCCGCCTGCTCACGGGCAGAGCCATCACCGGGGCGGTGGGCGTAGATGCAGGAGCCCACACAGACGGTCTCGGCAGAGCCGCCCACCTGCTTCAGCACCGCCAGCACCTCGTCATTGATGCCGCCGTCGCGGACAGCCTTGGAGCGGCCCACATACTCCGGCTCTCTGCGAGACAGCGCGAACTCGCTCAGGCCGATGGGGTTGGAGCGGTAGGAGGAGGTCTCACCGGAGGGGATCAGCTCGTCGGTGGTGGTGACGGGATCGTGGATCACGGCGCAGAGCTTCACCAGCATATCGTCGCCGAGGCGCGGCATCTCGGGCCAGTCCTTGATGTTGGGGCCGTAGCGCAGCTCGGCGGTGGGGTCGGCCTTGCCGAAGCCCTCGTAGCACCGCTTTTCATACACGGCGCCGTCGAACTGATAGGTCATATCCTCGGGGATATCGTATTCAATGTCGGTGGCGGCAGTCAGCACACCGCCGTTTTTTGCCGTTGCCGCGATGGAGCGGGCATCCATCAGCGCCACTGCCGCGATCTGACCGTTTGCCGGCTTGGAGCCTTCGCGGTTGGCGAAGTTTCTGGTGGCGTGACGGATGGAGAGGGTATTGTTGGCAGGGGTGTCGCCTGCGCCGAAGCAGGGACCGCAGAAGGCAGGCTTCATGACACAGCCGGCCTCCATCAGGGTCGCCGCCGCACCGTTTTTGGTCAGCGCCAGACCGATGGGCGTGGAGGAGGGATAGACCGTCATATCGAAGTAGCCGTTGCCGATGGAGCCATCCTTCAAGATGGCGGCGGCCTCCATGATGTTCTCATACATACCGCCGGAGCAGCCTACGATCACGCCCTGCTCGCAAAGGATCTGACCGTCCTTGATGTTCTTCTGCAGATCCAGGGTGACCTTGCCGCCCAGCTGTGTATTGCACAGGGCCTCCACCTCTGCGAAGATCTCGTGAGGCCGTGCCTGCAGATCGTGGATCGTGTAGGCGATGGAGGGATGGAAGGGCAGGGCGATCATGTTCTCCACCTTGGAGAGGTCGATCTTCACCACGCTGTCGTAGTATGCGCCGTCCTCAGGGGCAAGGGCCTTATATTCCTCGGGTCTGCCGATGGTCTTATAGTAGTCTGCCACCTTCTCATCGGTCTGCCAGATGGAGGTCAGGCACGAGGTCTCCGTGGTCATGACATCGATGCCGATGCGGTAGTCGCAGGAGAGGTTCGCCACACCGGGGCCCACGAATTCCAGCACCTTATTTTTCACATCGCCACCCGGGAAGGTCGCCGCCACCAGAGAGATGGCAACATCCTGGGGGCCGACGCCCTTGCGGGGCTTGCCCTCCAGATAGACCATGACCACCTCGGGAGCGGCGACATCGTAGGTGTTCTCCAACAGCTGCTTGACCAGCTCGCCGCCGCCTTCGCCCACGCCCATACAGCCATAGGAGCCGTAGCGGGTGTGGGAATCGGAGCCCAGGATCCTCTAGCCGCAGCCTGCCAGCCGCTCTCTGCCGTACTGTTGGATGACCGCCTGCTCACGGGGCACGAAGATGCCGCCGTACTTTTTCGCGGCGGACAGACCAAAGGCGTGGTCATCCTCATTGATCGTGCCGCCAACGGCGCAGAGGCTGTTGTGGCAGTTGGTCATGGCATAGGGGATGGGGAAGCGCTTGAGACCGGAGGCCTTGGCAGTCTGGATGATGCCCACATAGGTGATATCGTGGGAGATCAGGGCATCGAACTTCAGGCGGAGCTTGCGCTCGTCCTGAGACTGATCGTGTGCCGCAAAGATCTGATAGGCGATGGTCTTTTTTCTTGCCTGAAGATCGGGGGTATCGGTGAAAAGGATCTGACCGTTTTTCAGATACGCGCCCTTCTTGATGAGTTCAGTCATAGTCAGTCACTCCAATGGGGATAAAGTTACCTTATACTTTATCACATCACGGCGATGATTGCAAACAGAACCTTAGAAAATCGACGGGTGTGGATCTCGTGCCCTCTCAGTCAGCCCTTCGGGCTGCCAGCTCTCCCGAAGGGGCTTTCTGTCGTTCCGAAAACAACAAAAACAACAAAAAAGACAAAAATGTCAGAGAAGGATAAAATTGATAAAAGTACTAAAAACAAAGTAAATTTACCGTGATATAATGAAATTACGGGGGCAAGCGTCCGGGGTTTGCACTCGATGGATCTTAGATAACTGAAAGGATGATCATATATGGATAACAGAAACTTAGCAAGTAAGTATGCCAAAAAGGTAGACGAGCGCTTCTCCCGAGAGTCTCAGGCCATGCTGGCGCTGAACTCCGACTACTCCTTCACCGGTGTCCGCACCGTCAATGTCTACTCCATCCCCACCGTGGCTATGAGCGACTATCAGAGAAGCGGCGATCACCGCTACGGTATCCCCAACGATCTGAGCCGCAATGTCCAGACCATGACCGTGGGCCGCGACCGCGCCTTCACCTTCATCATCGACAAGGGCGATAAGACCCAGTCTCAGATGGTCATGGATGCAGGCAAGGCGCTGGGCCGTCAGCTCAAGGAGGTCTGGGTGCCTGAATTCGACTCCTATGTGTTCCGCAAGCTGGCGGCGGAGGCCACCGCAAGAGGCAACTGCTCCACCGAGGAGATCACCAAGGAAAATGCCTATGAGATGTTCCTTGCTGCCATGGAGTCTCTTGGCAACAAGAATGTGCCCGACAAGGGCCGTGTGGCATTCTGCTCCTACAAGTTCGCCAACTACCTCAAGCAGGATCCCGCCTTTATCAAGACCGGCGACAGCTCTCAGGAGATGCTGATCCGCGGTGTGATCGGTGAGGTGGACGGCTGCCGCATCGTCAAGGTGCCTTCCTCCCGTCTGCCCTCCGGCTGTGCCTTCCTGCTGACCCATCCTCTGGCGGCCACTGCGCCCAAGCAGCTGGAGGAATACAAGACCCATGCCGATCCTCCCGGCATCTCCGGCTTCCTTGTGGAGGGCCGTGTGGTCTATGACTGCTTCGTGCTGGCGGAGAAGGCCGATGCCATCTACTACCACGGCGAGCAGAAGGTCCTGCGCGACCTGAATGTGACCGCCACCGAGACCGGTGACGGCAAGGCCGTGGTGCTGATCAACCCCGGCGTGCCTGAGGACGGCTGCAGCTGGTACTACAAGACCGGCGAAAAGCCTGAGGCTCTCGCCTATGACGGCGATGTGAGCGGCTGGGATGCGCTGGGCGGTTCCGGCTCTGAGATCGCGGTGGAGGGCGAAAGCTGCATCACTGTTGCCGAGGCCGGTGCCGACGGCAAGGCCAAGGCAGTGGGCTTTGTGAAAGTCTGACGACCCTCTCCGTTATCGCCTTTGGCGATGACACCTCTCCCAAAGGGAGAGGCAAACTTGGCTCCCCCTTTGGGGGAGCTGGCAGCCCGAAGGGCTGACTGAGAGGGTCTGCCCGCCCCTGCGAACGGTGTTCGATGGTGCCTGTAGGGGCGGCCATTGGCCGCCCGGTGCAGGCACTTACCAAGGAGGGAAAACATGACATATGGAGAACTGAAAAATTTTGTATTGCAGCTGCTGGACCGCTATTCCGTGGGCGGGGAGAAGGTGGCGCTGTCCTACAACGGTCAGGCGGATATCGTGGCAAGGATCCCGGCACTCACGAAGGATGGCCTTTTGTATCTGGCCACCTCTGTGCGCCGTCTGCGTGAGACTGCGCCTCTCGTTTCCGGCGACCGTGTGGGAGACTTCCTTTGCTATCATCTGCCCGATGACTGCTATGAGCTTTGCGGCGGGCTTTTGCGGCTGTGGGATGGACAGGTGTGCCGCTTTGGGAACTACCGTCTCGTGGGCGGACGGAAGCTCCTGATCCCCCGCACCGAGAAGGGCGCGTTCCTGGCGGAGTATTTCCGCTATCCGGCTCTGCCGGAGGGCGAGCCGCAGGATGGCGATGCACTGGACTGTCCCCCGGAGGCCGCGACTGCGCTGGCCTACTATGTGGCGGCCCACCTTGCCATGGAGGACAACAACTACCTCCATGGTGCGCTGCATAACGCCTTTGAGCTGAAGCTCATGCGTCTGCGGGAGGGCGAGCGGGCGGAGCCGGGGCTGGTGGAGGATGTTTATGGCTAGGCGATTCCTTTCGACCTCGGATCTGCCGGAACGCCCCAAGACAAAAAGCGTTTTTTGGGAGCGGCTGGACGGCGGTCTGAACCTCAGCGAGCTGGACTACCGCATGGCGCTCAATGAGAGCCCGGAGATGGAGAACCTCTGGTGGCGGGATGGTCTCCTGGGCTGTCGGGATGGGCAGGAATATACATCCGAAACGCCTCTGGGCAGGGGCCTGTGCTGCTGTGACAGACCCTACTGGGGCTACATGATCGCCCACATCGGAGACAGCCTCTACGCGGCAAAGCCCGGCTCCGTCATGGAGCTGAAAAAGCTCTGCGGGGGGCTTGCCGAGGCGCGGGGCACCTTCGTGCCCTATCGGGATGCCCTGATCTATAAATGTCCCGGCAGCTTCAAGCGGATCTTGTGGGATGGCTCGGCACTGACCGCAGAGGATGTGGAGGGCTATGTGCCGGTCATCGCCATCAACTGTGCGCCTGCCACCGGCTCCGGCGACCTCTATCAGCCGGAGAACCGTCTGAGCCCTAAAAAGATCTGCTGGTACAATGCCGCCCGCACCACTCACAGCGTCAGCTTCACCGGGGCGCGGCTGGAGAAGTCGTTTACCTACAAAACCCAGGATGACGAGCCTGTCTGCACCGTGGAGCAGGTGTATGTGGATACCGCTTTGCAGGATCCCTCCGAATACACGCTCTCGGAGGACAAGCTGACTGTGACCCTCTCCCATCCTCTGAGCGAGGAGGGCACCATCACCGTGGTCTACACCGTGGGCGTTCGCACCTTCAAGCTCCCGGTGGAGGCGGTGGACAGCATCGTAGCCGTCACGGTGGACGATGCGGAGGTCACAGACTATGAGACCGATCTGGAAAACAGCACAGTCACCTTCCTGACCGCGCCTGCTGTGGCAGATCCGCCTGTCAACAACACGGTGAAGATCACCTACAGCAAGGAGAACCGGGAGGCCTATGATGCGATCATGGACTGCGCCTATGCCGCCGCCTACGGCGGTACCGGCAATGCGGTGCTGGTCATGGCGGGAAGCAAGGCCCAGCCTAACGCCTGCTTCTGGAACGGCTCCCATGTGGCCATGGACATGGGCTACTTCCCCATGGACTACTACGATCTTGCAGGCAACGATCTGGAGGCCGTCACCGGCTTCGGACAGCAGGCAGGCTACCTTATGGTGTTCAAGGAGCGGTCGATCGGCAAGTGTCTGCTCTCTACCACCACCATCGGGGAAAGAGCCTATCTGACCCTGACCTCGGAGCCTGTCAGCGTGTCCATGGGCTGTGATCTGCCGTGGACGATCCGCACCGTGGAGAACAATCTGGTCTGGTGCAGTACCTATGCCGGTGTCTGCCGTCTGGACGACACCAACGAGGCCATGGAGAACCGGGTGCGCTGCATCAGCCGCAAGATCCTGGGCCACAGCGCCAGACCGGGCCTGCTGGAGGCAGTGCGGGAGGCCGGGACGGTCTGCGCTCTGGATGACGGACAGCGGTACTGGGTGGTGGCGGATGGGAGAGCCTACCTCTGGGACTATAAGATCTCATCGGCCTCCAAGCCCGGCTGGTTCTATTTCACCAATATCCCTGCGGTCGCATTTTGCAGAGCCGACACGGTGGCGGCCTCCGCCGAGGATGGCTTCGACTACACCGGTGCCGCGCCGATCTACCATCTGGACAAGGAGGGGCGGATCTCCCGATTCATCCGCACCTTTCGCGACTACGGCGGTCCGATCCGCAAGTGCTACTGCTTTGCCGCCTGCGACTTCGGCACGCTGGAGCGGCAAAAGCATATCCGCAAGATCGTGCTGGCATCCCGATGCGATACGGACAGCGTCCTGCGGCTGCAGTATCTCACGGATCTGGGCGTGCGGGATGAGCCTACGCCCATCCGCGCCTACAGCTACAGGCTCCTGCCCAGGGACCTTTCCTTTCGCTTTCTGGGCGTGCGGCGCTTTGCCCACACAGCGGTGCGTGTGCCGGGATGCCGGTATGTGCGCTGGTTCTCCATCAGGATGGAGAATGACGAGGCAGGCTGCGATCTGTCGCCCGTCAGCGCGGAGGTCTTTGCGGATCTTGTCGTAAAGGAACGATGAGATATGTGGGCGGCCCTCTCCGTCACGGCTTCGCCGTGCCACCTCCCCCATAGGGGGAGGCATGGCTCCCCCTTTGGGGGAGCTGGCAGCCCGAAGGGCTGACTGAGAGGGTCTGCCCGCC
>JAFSHB010000101.1 GCA_017440525.1 Oscillospiraceae bacterium
ATCTTATTGTTTGGAATGAATAATGAATAGTGAATAATTATGGTGTCGCTTCGCGATATTTTATTTTATCCCCTCAGTCAGCTTCGCTGACAGCTCCCCTTATATACTAAGGGGAGCCTTTTGGTGCTGTGCAGTACGCAAAGCCTCCCCTTGAAAATACAAGGGGAGGTGGCAAAACCGCAGGTTTTGACGGAGGGGATATTTATTTTGAATCGTCGGATCAAGTAGTAGGCGGGCAATACCCGCCCCTACGAACACGAATGCACTGCCGATCATGCTGTAGGGGCGACCATTGGTCGCCCGTGTGCAGGCACTCACAAACAACGAAAGCACCCAAGGTATCACGCCTTGGGTGCTTTTTCGGGCCGACACAGAAGAAATAAGACCGCCGCTTGCGACACCTCGATTCTTCATTCTTCATTTCTCAACTGGGGGTTACATGTACGGCCCAAATATGATACACTATCATGGGTGATATTATGGAGTTCAAAGACAAAACTGAATTTGGGATGTTCCTGCACTATGCCAAGCGGCACAAGGGACTGTTTTTCCTCGATATGTTCTGCGCCCTGATCGTGGCTTTGATCGATCTGGCATTTCCTTTCGTGTCAAGGCTCTGTATGGAGCATTTGATCCCACAGGGGGCATGGCAGACCTTCTGGGCTGTGATGATCGTGGTGGTGTGCGCCTATGTCCTGCGGTCGGTGTTCCTCTTTATCGTCTGGTACTGGGGGCATCAGTTCGGCATCCGCATCGAGACTGAGATGCGCCGGGATCTGTTCTGCCATTTACAGAAGATGAGCTTCTCCTTTTACGATAAGGACCGCACCGGCAGTCTGCTCAGCCGCCTGACCACGGATCTTTTCGATATCATCGAGCTGGCACACCATGGTCCGGAGGATGTGTTCATCTCTACGGTGACGATCTTAGGCGCACTGATCCTCATGTACACGATCCAATGGCAGCTGGCTCTGGTGCTGACGGTCATGGTGCCGATCATGCTGGGCGTGGTGCTATGGGCAAGAAAGTCCATGCGCGATGCGGCGCGGCAGGTGAAAAAGACCAATGCCGTCAACAATGCCGCCTATGAGAGCGGCATCTCCGGTATGCGGACAGCCAAGGCATTCGGCAATGAAGAAAAGGAACTGGAAAAGTTCGATGTCGCCAATGCAGGCTACCGCAAGGCCAAGGTGGACTATCACTTCTCCATGGGCAAGTTCAATGCGGTCATGGAGTTCTTCCTGTGCATCCTCACCGTGGCGGTGATCGCCGTGGGCGGCGCACTCATCATGGCAGGGGACATGGATGTGGTGGATCTCGTTACCTTTAGCCTGTATGTGGCATCCTTCGTCAGCCCCGTGCGCCGTCTGACTTCGGCCTTTGAGCTGTTCGCCAACGGAACGGCGGGACTGCACCGCTTCGCTGAGCTCATGCGGACAGAGCCTGCCATCCGGGATGCCGAAAATGCCCTGACCCTCTCTGCGGTCAGAGGCGAGATCCGGTTCGACCATGTGGACTTTGCCTATCGTGAGGGCTGTGAGGCTCTGCAGGATGTGTCCCTCACCATTGCGCCCGGTGAGACCCTGGCGCTCGTTGGTGCCTCCGGCGGCGGTAAGACCACCCTCAGTCAGCTGATCGGCAGATTTTATGATGTGACGGCAGGCGCGGTGTATCTCGACGGCACAGATGTGCGTGAGATCAGCCAGCTGAGCCTGCATAAAAATATTGGCGTGGTACAGCAGGAGGTGTTCCTCTATGCCGATACCATCGCGGAGAATATCCGCTGCGGCAAGCCCGATGCCACCATGGAAGAGGTGATGGAGGCGGCGAGACTGGCGGAGCTCTACGACGATATCATGGCCATGCCGGATAGCTTCGAGACCTTTGTGGGCGAGCGGGGCGCAAGGCTCTCCGGCGGTCAGCGTCAGCGGATCTCCATTGCCCGCATCTTCCTGAAGGATCCGGCGGTCCTTATTTTGGACGAAGCCACCTCTGCTCTCGATTCCGTCACGGAGGCCAAGCTGCAAAAGACCTTCGATACCCTTTCCAGAGGCCGCACTACGGTGATCATCGCGCATCGCCTGTCCACCGTCCGTGAGGCGGACCGCATCGCCGTGATCGAGGAGGGGCGCATCAGGGAGCTGGGCTCCCACGAGGAACTGATGGCCCAAAACGGCACCTACGCCGCCTTGGTGCAGACGCAGAGCTTGATCGACAATTGATAATTGACAATTATCGTGTCGCAAGCGACGAATCCCAATATATCCCCTCAGTCAGCTTCGCTGACAGCTCCCCTTAGTATATAAGGGGAGCCTTTTGGTGCGTAGCAGTACACAAAGCCTCCCCTTGAAAATACAAGGGGGAGCGATGCGACCGCCGCCTGTGGCGGATGAAGGGAGCTGAGCGAGTGGCCGCGGTCGAAAAAATGGAGCATACGAATGTGCGAACATTTTTTCGGGCACCGCAACAGGACAGTTGGCGCCGCAGGTTTTGACGGAGGGGATATTTATTCAAATGTCGCTTGCGGCACCTCAATTATTCATCATTCATTATTCGTTATTCATTTTCTTATCCGCCCGTGGTCGGATAAGAATTTATACTTTCTTCCTGCGGCAAAATATGATACACTAAAAGAAAATCTCACGAGGAGGAACGGAAATGGAATACACACCTCGTATGACGGAAAATATGCTGGTGGCGCATGCTGCCGCGGCAGGCAGTATGGTGCTTTTGAAAAATGTGGCAGGGACGCTCCCTCTGTGTCCGGCAGGCTCGGAAAAGCTGCCTGTGGCGGTATTCGGCATGGGTCAGATCGATACGGCCCTTTGCTGTGAGGAGTTCCAGACCTACCGCCGTGTGAGCATCCTCGATGGTCTGTGTGCTTCCCATCTGCTGTGTCCCGATGGACTGCTGGCCCATAAGTACCGCAGCCACAAGCTCAATGCTCCCGGTGCGGACTTCCCATGGAACACCCTTTCCATGGAGGAGCTGGCGGATAACAATGCCGCCGCCATCGTGGTCCTGACCAGAACGGAGGAGGACTATGATACGGTCGTCCATACCGATGAGCGCGATATGATCCGCGCCATTGCCGATGCCTTCTCCCGTGTGGTGCTGGTGGTCAATACGCCCGGTTATCTGGAGATCGCCCCTGTGGCATCGCTCTGCGGCGCGGTGGTCTATATGGGTATCCCGGGGCAGGAAGGCGGCGCGGCCCTTGCCGAGCTGCTGACCGGCGAGGCGCTTTTCTCCGGTCATCTGAACCAGAGCTGGCCTGTTCGCAGAGCCGACTATGCCAAGGCCAACCAGAGGGCTGATATCTACTGCGGCTACCGCTATTTCGATACCTTCGGGACAGAGCTCCTGTATGACTTTGGACACGGCCTGACCTACGGTGCGGCGGAGATCGAGTCCGTCTCTGTGGCGGTGGACGACACCGATGTGGTGGTCACTGCATCCGTTGCCAATGTGGGCGAAATATGGCCTGTGCGGCAGGTGGTGCAGGTCTATTCCGCAAGACCTGTCGGCAGGCTGCCCCAGCCTAAGCGTATATTCCAGGGCTTTGCCGCCACCGCGCTGCTGGAGCCCGGTCAGGCGCAGACCGTTACCGTACACTTTTCTGTGAGCGAGCTTTCCACTTTCTCTGAGGATAGCTCCGCCTTTATCCTGGAGCAGGGCTGCTATGATATCTTCGTGGGCTTCTCCGCACGCACTGCTGTGGCGGCAGGCTCTTTGAAGCTGACGCGGGATGAGGCTGTGTGCCCTGTCATGCCCATGAAGATGCCCAGAACTGAGATCCGTCCTGCCCCCAAGGGCTTCCTTCTGCCTGGGGAAGAGGAGGAGCGGGAGAATGCCCGCAGACGCGCCATCCGCTTAGCCGGTTGGAACATCCCCCGGGTCAAGCTGAGAAAGGCCAGGGAGCCCCAGCTGTGCCGCCCTGCCGATGTGCCTGTCAGTCTGGAGGATGTGGCAAGAGGGGAGCACAGTCTCTACGAGCTGGTCGGCGGCATGGAGAGCCACGATCTTCGTGCGCTGGTGCTGGACTTCGGCTTCCGTCCCACGGCGCTTTCCGGCGCGCTGGGTGCTTCGGCGGACCTGATGGACACCTATGGGATCCCGGCTATGACGATCGCCGCCGGTGCGGACGGTCTGCTTTTGACCAGAGATCTGAAAAATGAAGCCGACGAGGTCGTGGGGCATCAGTACTGCACAGCGTTCCCTGCTGCGAGCCTTTTGGGCTGCTCCTGGGATCTGGAGCTGGTGCGTGGTGTCGGCGCGGCCGTAGGCCGTGAGATGAAGGAATTTGGTGTGGATCTCTGGCTGGCACCCGGCGCGGATGTGCTGCGGAGCCCCGGTCAGCGCCATGCGGCACGCTGCTGGTCTGAAGAGCCTGTTATGTGCGGTCTGTATACGGAGGCGATGGCGCACGGCGCAGAGCGCTATGGCGCGGCAGTCCTTCGCAGTGTCTCCATGGAGCATAAGGAGGAGACCGGCCTTCGCGCCTATTGGGATATCGACTCCCTTGGCTTTGCCATCGCGGCCCGCAGTGCACAGGCTGTGCTGCTGCCTACCCAGTGGCTGAACGGCGAGCCCTCCGGTGAGGACACGGCGCAGAGCGAGGCGCTGTGCCGGGAGTGGAAGTTCCGCGGGTTCTTCCTTGCCGATGACGAGCGCTACACCGCCGAGCCCACAAGGCTCCAGTTGGAGCAGTCGGCTCTGAAGATCTTAAAATTCGCATTGAAGCGTATCTGAAAATAAAAAGCATCCCGAGCTGTCGGCTCGGGATGCTTTTTATTCTCCTTGGGGGATCGCATTTCGTTTTGGTGCGTCCTCGATGCCCCATTGGGGCAGGGGGAAGCGCTGCATGGCGCCGAAGATCTTGGTCTTGAGATCGGGATACTGCTTCTGCAAAGAGGCCAGCAGCTCCTTGACCTCCTGCCGCTTGGTGTTGTTGTCGGCAGGGCAGGTGTTCTCCACCACAGGCAGCTCCATGCGCCGGGAGAAGTTCTCCACCGCCTTTTCCCCCACATACAGCATGGGCCGGATCTGGGTCAGATCTGCGCGGCTGAGATAGGTCACAGGCTCAAAGCAGCTGATGCGTCCCTCATAAAAGAGAGAGAGGAGAAAGGTCTCTACCGCGTCGTCGTAGTGGTGGCCCAATGCGATCTTGTTGAAGCCCTTTTCTTTTAATGTATCATGGAGCGCGCCGCGGCGCATCTTCGAGCACATGGAGCAGGGGTTCTTCTCCCGGCGGTGCTCGAATACGATCGGGCCGATCTCAGTCTTGACCAGCGTGTAAGGTACGCCCAGACTTTCGCAGAAGGCCGCCACAGGGGAGAAGTCCATGCCGAGCCCCATGTCGATGGTGACAGCCTCCAGCTCGAAGGGCTTGGGATAATATTTCTGCAAGCCTGCCATCAGCACCAGCAGGGCAAGGGAGTCCTTGCCGCCGGAGACGCCCACCGCGATGCGGTCGCCTGCTTCGATCATATCATAATCATCCGCACAGCGGCGGATAAGACCCATTAAATGCTGCATATGTGAACTCCTTTAATGAAAAATGAGAAATGAGAAAACGAGAGATAAAAAGAGGATATGAGAGAAAATGAGAGTTCTTCCGAAGAAAAATAAAAAAATCAAAGATCGTGGTTGACAGTTATTTTCAATTATGTTATAAAGTATAGGCGCGTTCAAGGATATTGTATCTTTGCGCCTTCGATTTGTCAAAATTTTTATTATAGAAAGCAAACGCTTTCAATGGAGGTAACCTCATGTCCACTACTATGGCCAAGAAGGAGAACGTCCAGAGAAAATGGTATGTTCTCGATGCAGCAGGCAAGCCCATGGGCCGTACTGCTGTGACCGCTGCCAAGCTGCTGCGCGGCAAGCACAAGCCCGATTTCACCCCCAATGTCGATTGCGGTGATTTCGTCATCATCATCAACTGCGACAAGGCTGTTCTGACCGGCAAGAAGCTCGATCAGAAGATGTATCAGCATCACACCGGCTGGATCGGCAACCTGAAGGAAGTCAAGTACCGCACCCTGATGCAGGATCGCCCCGAGTTCGCTATGGAACTGGCTGTCAAGGGCATGCTGCCCAAGAACACCATCGGCCGCGCTGCTATGACCCGTCTGAAGCTGTACACCGGCGCTGAGCACAACAATGCTGCCCAGAAGCCCGAAGCTTGGACTCTGGACTAATTGGGAGGTAAGAGATCATGTACGAGAGCAAAAGAGCTTATCACTACGGCACCGGCCGTCGGAAGTCCTCCGTCGCCCGTGTTCGTGTTTATGAAAACGGCACCGGCTCCATCGTTATCAACGGCCGCGATATCGACGATTACTTCGGCCTTGAGACCCTGAAGCTGCTGGTCCGTCAGCCCATGGTCACCACCGACACGCTGGGCAAGGTCGATCTGGTCGTGACTGTCGCCGGTGGCGGCGTTACCGGTCAGGCCGGCGCTATCCGTCACGGTGTTGCCCGCGCTCTGCTGGGCGTCAACCCCGAGTACCGTGCCGCTCTGAAGGCCGCCGGCTTCCTGACCCGCGACCCCAGAATGAAGGAAAGAAAGAAGTACGGCTTGAAGGCCGCCCGTCGCGCACCCCAGTTCTCCAAGAGATAATTTTCTTTTCGAGATCCATGTCCCGAGAGCCCCTGCGGCTCTCGGGATCTTTTTATGGTCATGGGCGGACCCATGTGTCCGCCCGTGCGTGCGCGGGGATATGAGGGCGTGATGGAACATAGGAGCGCTTTGGTATAATGTTCGCTGCCGGTCAAAAAAACACAATATACCCATACATTCTGCTTGCCGAAAAGGTGCGGATATGATACAGTTGTCATGACGAAAAAAACAGGAGGCGCTTCTTATGAAGATCGGTTATTTTGAACATTGGCACCGTCCGCCCTATGTCTTTGCGGACTTCCTCAAAGAGCAGGGCATCGAGATCGAAAAGATCGACTACTCCAAGAAAGGATATCTGGAGCAGTATGATGTTGCCATCATCGAGCAGCACGGCTTCAACGATTACATTGAAAACGATGAGCCTTACATCCAGGATTGGGTCAAGCGCGGCGGCATCATGGTCATGATGCATCAGGACTATCAGCGCTGGGTGCCTCAGTTCCTGCCCCATGAGCTGGGCGACACCATGCTCATCCACCGCTACATCCAGACCATCAATGGTTATGCCTGCGCGGCAGATCCTTCCTTCACGGAAGATCCCTCTCTGTACATGACCTATCTGATGCCTTGGGTGGAAGAACCCGGCAGACGGCTGTTCTCCGAGCCTGAAACGATCACCCCCGATGAGATGCTCATGTGGAAGATCAATGTGGACAGCTTCAACATCACCCATGCCACCGGCAGCCAGAGCGCGACAGAAGTGCGCACTGCGGCAAAGTCCTGCTTTGTCACCCTCGGTGAAAGCGGCTGGGAAGTCCTCGGTTCCTTTATGGACTGTGCCGTTCGTGACGGCGCGCTCGTTATGCGTGGCAACTACGGCAAGGGCATGTATTTCCTGAACCAGATCCTCTTCCCCGAAGAGCTGACCGAGGATTCCGAGCGCTGCCTCAGCTTCTGGAGAAAGTATGTAAAGAACCTTGTGGCTTACTTCACCCGCTTCAAGAACGGCGAAAGCGAGCAGCTCCCGGCACAGGAGCCCAAGACCCTTCCCATCAAGAAGAACTACAAGATGTCCACCCATATGCACTCTCTGGACTGGTACGGTGCTGACTCTCAGCCCGGCACCATCAATGCCATCATGCGCTACATGGGCTGGGATATCTGCACACTGGCCGTCAAGGATACCACGCCCTACAAGGGCAAGCTGGACATGAAGAAGTACTGTGACGACAAGGTCCTGTTCCTGGACGGTCAGGAGTACCATCCCTTCAACTACAACGACAACTACGAGCATCTGCATCATAACTGCTATCATATGCTGGCTATGGGCATCGATCCCGATGCCTACACCCCCAAGTACACCTGCAGCTTCTTCTCTGATGAGGAGGTCGATGCCTACCTGAAGGAAGCCATCGAGCATGTCCATAACGCAGGCGGCGCCATCTGCGCCACCCATCCCCAGATCGTGGACTACTGGAAGAACTACGATTACGATGCAGTGGACCGTGAGCCTATGCGTCCTCTGGCCGGCACCAATATCGAGCGCTTCTGGATGGACGGCGGCAGAAAGGCCATCATGAACTCCGTGGACCTCTATGGTCCTCGCCGTGCGCTGGATAATCCTGCCACCAACTTCATCTACCTCAAGGGCGAGGTGCCCTGCCGTGAGAGCGTGGTCAAGGCTGTCCGTGCCGGTCACACCATCGCCGCCTGCGGCTTCGACGAGTGTGATGTGTGCATCGGTGACTTCGTTCCCGGCGATGAGCTGACTGTGGAGGAGGCAAAGAAGGCTACACTGACCATCTCCGCCAAGGCTTCCCGCGGCCCTGTGACCGAGATCCGTGTCTATTCCGGCACCAAGGTCATCGCCAAGATCAAGGAAGGCGGCGAGGACGGCTCCATCGAGGTCAAGGTGCCTCTGGCCGATAAGAAGCTGAGCAACTATATCCGCGTGGAGATCGTGGGCGATGTCTGCCACCGCATCTGCTGCACCACTCCCTTCTATCTGAAGTAAGAGCCGCAGTCGAGATAAGACCGCGATCACGGCGGGCAAGGGTCTGCCCGCCCTACAGCTCCATTTGTGCGTAGGGCCGTCAGACCCTTGACGGCCGAAAACAGGACCGAGCCCCCATGGGCTCGGTCCTGTTGCTATCCGCACATTTTTCGGAAAACCTGCATAAAATGTATTGACACATTCTGTCAGATATGTTAAACTGCAGTTAATTAAATCACTGTAACATGATAGAGGCGCGGTGAACATCAGTACCCATGTCGGGAGGCCTTCGCAGGGCTGTGGCAGCAGGGAAAGGGAACATCGCCGAAGGGAGCCGAGGCGTAAGGCTTTGCTGGTTTGAGGGAATAAGATCTCTTAGACTGTCGCATATGCGGAGTGCTATCATCGATCGGCGGAAAAGGGCCCGGAGTGGGGAAACGCCGAATCCGGTAGCCGATGCATGCATCGGTTATTTTTATTGTGTGCTGTGGTTAAAACTCATCTTAAAGGAGAGACTGTTATGAAGACTGAACACATTTTTAAGGGCGTTGCTACCGCGTTGATCACCCCCCTGAACGAGAAGGGCGTAGACTATCCCAAGCTGAAGGAACTGGTCGAGTGGCAGATCGGGCAGGGCATCAATGCCCTCGTCATCTGCGGCACCACCGGTGAGGGCTCTACGCTTTCCGACGAGGAGCACCGCGAGGTCCTGCGCTTCTCTCTGGAAGCGGCCGCCGGCCGTATCCCCATGATCGCAGGCACCGGCTCCAACGATACCGCTTATGCCATCGAGCTGACCGAGTATGCCTGCCAGATCGGCTACGATGCCATGCTGGTGGTCACTCCCTACTACAATAAGGCCACCCAGAACGGCCTCGTCAAGATGTTCACCGCCATCGCCGATGCCTCCACCAAGTCTATCATCCTCTACAATGTGCCTTCCCGCACCGGAGTGAGCATCGAGCCTGCTACATACGCAAAACTCATGGATCATCCTCAGATCTGCGCTATCAAGGAAGCCAATGGAAACATCTCCAAGATCGTGGAGACTGCCGCACTGGTGGGCGATAAGCTCAATATCTATTCCGGCAACGACGACCAGATCGTTCCCATCCTGGCCTGCGGCGGCATGGGCGTGATCTCCGTCCTTTCCAATGTCGTTCCCAGGGAGACTGTGGAGCTGTGCGAGAAGTTCTTCGCAGGCGATGTGGCAGGTGCCATGGAGCTGCAGAAGAAGTATCTGGCGCTGACCAATGCCCTGTTCTCGGAAGTCAACCCCATCCCTGTCAAGGCCGCTATGGCTGCCATGGGCTTCTGTGAGGACTACCTGCGTCTGCCCCTGACGCCCATGGAGGATGCCCACAAGGCAGTGCTGCTGCAGTGCATGCGTGATGTGGGCGTGGAGGTATGAGCATGAAGTTCATCATCAACGGCGCAGGCGGCCGCATGGGCAAGGCGCTGCGCGCCATGATCACACCCGGCGATCTGGCGGCGGCTGTGGATCCCTTCGTGCAGGGTGAGGGCATGATCGCCTCTTTGGCAGAAGCCCCCGCGGCTGACTGCATCATCGATTTTTCCAACCATGCAGGCACAGAGGCCCTGCTGTCCTATGCAAAGGCGCAGAAGCTGCCTGTGGTGGTCGCTACCACCGGACATACGGAGGAAGAACTGGCTCAGATCAGAGCCGCTTCCGAGCAGATCCCTGTGTTCTATTCCGGCAATATGTCCGTGGGCATCGCACTGCTGACCCGCCTTGCCCGCCAGACTGCCGCCATGTTCCCCAATGCCGATATCGAGATCGTGGAGAGCCATCACAACCAGAAGCTGGATGTGCCCAGCGGTACGGCGCTGATGCTGGCCAAGGCGGTCAAGGACGCGCGCCCCGAGGCGGAGTTCCTGGTCGGCCGCCATGAGAACGGCAAGCGCACCAGGCAGGAGATCGGTATCCATTCTCTGAGAATGGGCAATACTGTCGGTATCCATGAAGTGATCGTGAACACCGGCACACAGATCATCACCCTCAAGCATGAGGCGCAGGACCGTTCCCTCTTTGCCGAGGGTGCGCTGGCGGCGGCGGAGTTCCTTGCAGGGAAAGCCCCCGGTCTGTATAACATGGATGATATGGTAAAGTAAGGAAGTGTAAATATGACGAAGATCGGTATCGTCGGCTATGGCAATCTGGCCAAAGGCGTGGAATGTGCCATCGCCCAAAATGACGATCTGGAATTGGCGGCGGTCTTTACAAGGCGTGATCCTGCATCCTTGCAGATCAGGACGCCCAATGTGCCTGTTTTGAAGCTGGAAGCTGCCGCCGACTGGAAAGAGAAGATCGATGTGATGGTGCTCTGCGGCGGCAGTGCCACGGATCTGCCTGAGATGACCCCGCAGTTCGCAAAGGACTTCCATGTGGTCGATAGCTTCGATAATCACAGCAAGATCCCTGTCCATTACGCGGCGGTGGATGCGGCGGCGTCCGAGAGCGGTCATGTGGCGGTGATCTCCGTAGGCTGGGATCCCGGCCTGTTCTCTGTGAACAGACTCTATGCCTCCGCGATCTTGCCTGTCGGCAAGGACTACACCTTCTGGGGCAAGGGCGTGAGCCAGGGCCATTCCGATGCGGTGCGCCGTCTGCCCGGGGTGGTGGACTGCCGCCAGTATACGATCCCTGTGCCGGAAGCACTGGAGCGTGTCCGCAATGGGGAGGATCCTGAGCTGACCACCAGAGAAAAGCACACCCGCTACTGCTATGTGGTAGCAGAGGACGGCGCGGATAAGGCCGCTATCGAGCAGGCGATCAAGACCATGCCCGGCTACTTTGCCGACTATGACACCACGGTGGAGTTCATCACCATGGAGCAGATGAAGCGTGACCACAGTGGTCTGCCCCACGGCGGCAGCGTGATTCGCAGCGGCGTGACAGGGCTTGACGGTGAGAGTCGCCAGACCATCGAATATAAGCTGACCCTCGACTCCAATCCCCAGTTCACAGGCAGTGTTTTGGCGGCCTGCGCCAGAGCGGTCCATAAGATGGCCGCCCGCGGCGAAAAGGGCTGTAAGACGATCTTTGATATCACCCCCGCCGACTTGAGCGCCAGATCCCGCGAGGACATCATCGCTCATATGCTATAAATAAGAACGCTCCCAAGGAAGATCTCCTTGGGAGCTTTTATGTGCCGTCAGAGCGGCCGTCAGGGGTCTGACGGCCCTACGAATGCATCTGTAGGGCGGCCGGACCCTCGGCCGCCGTGGAACGGAAATGTTCATCTTCGGTAGAAAACCAAGCCGTTTATATGCAGACATCCGCCTGCGTAGGTGCCAACGGCACCGTTGGAGAAATAGATGGTGTTCCCATCGATGGTGAATGTGCCGCTGTCTTTGGCTTCGATGGCATCCTCACCGCCGCTGTTCATGCCGCCTTTCCAGAATTTCCAATAGAAGGACTGACCGGAGAAGGTGTAGGTCTGGCATCTGCCGTAGATGCCGTCGAGCTCGCCGGTCCTCCAATCTCCCTGCAGCATTTCCTTTGTAAGGATATCTGTGACCGGTGGGGCTTCCTGTTCGGACGGCTGTTCCTGCTCTTCGGCGGGTGTTTCGGTCTGTACGGGCGGCACATACACAGGTGCCTCTGCACCGCAGACCATACAGACACCGTTCTCATAGCTGTGTCCCAGCGCCGGGAGCACGCGCCGCTCCCATGCGCGGCACAGGGTACAGCAGGCCGTGGCCTGTCCTTCCGAGGTGCAGGAGGGCGTTCGTCCAACAGCCCAAATGCTCCATATGTGGGTGCAGGCAGGTGCTTCCTCGATCGCTTCTTCCACAGGCTCTTCTGCGGGCTTTTCCGCGGCCTCTTCTGCGGCATCCTCCACAGGCTCTGCCGTCTCACGGACCTCATAGAAGAAGTAGAGATAATGACCGTCATCTTCCTCCACGAGCAAGGTGTCACCAAAGCTGCGGTCCACATCAAAGAACCAGTCGTTGAAGTCATCACTCAAAATATCGGGGGCGATATAGAGCGTTTCTTTACAATATTCGCAGTCATAGAAGGCGAGCGCCTCATCGATCAGGATCTCAAAGTCGGTGACCGAGTGGTCATACACATCCCACAAGGACCGGATCGCTTCGACCGAAGCCAGTGAGGGGGCCTTGAGGTATTTGACACCGACCTCGTAACGGTCGTAATTGATCTGAGGATGGCTCTCCAGATACAGCGCATCCAGCCCTGCAGGGCGGCTGTAGTAGGTCAGCAGTGTTTTCAGTTCCTTGACTGCTATGGCCAAATTCATGTTCTGTCCGTCCTCATAGCCGGCAAACACGATGCCGATGACAGTGCCGGAAGGATCCAGCAGTGCGCCGCCGCTGCTGCCGGGAGAAACAGGCGCTGTGATCTGCAGGATCTCGATGTTGTCTTCCGTGTACATGGCACTGATGATGCCGTCGGAGACGGTGTTGTTCATGCCCAGCGGATAGCCGATGGCATAGATGCTGTCACCTTGGATGAGCGGGTCGGAGTCTCCCAGCGGCAGAGGAGAAAGCCCGGTGTCGCGGTCGAGCTCCAGTACCGCCAGATCCATTCGCTCGTTGGCATGGAGCACTTGCAGGACATCGGCGGCATAGTCTCCCTGTGCATCAAAGGCAGAGATGGCGTAGACATCCTCGATCACATGGAAATTGGTCACGACCGTCTTTCCGTCGCCCACCAAAAAGCCGCTGCCGCTGCCGATCATATCGCCTGTGGAGTCGTATTGCTCTAAGTACAGAACGCTCTTTGCCGCATCAGCCGGGGAGAGGGCAGGCGGCTCTTCCTCCGCTTTCGGCGTGCGGAACATCCACAGCAGCGCGATGATCGCCGCCAGAAGGACCGCGATCAAAAGCACGGTGGGGAGACGGCGTATGGAACTTCGTTTGATGGGCTGCTGCGGCGCAGTCTCACGCCGATGACCGCATCGCGGGCAGAAGACGGCAGCCTCTGCCAGCTCTGTGCCGCAGGCAGCGCAGATCCTTTTCTGCCGCAGATCGGCACCGCAGACCTGGCAAAATATACTCTCCTCCGGCAGGTCACTGCCGCATTTGAAGCACTGCATATCGTTCACCTCTTATTGAAAAACGCATCCTGATGGGCAGGATGCGTTTTTGGTCATACTTTTTTCCTGATGTCGTAGCGGAGCATACCGATGATGATGGAGACGATGCTCAGGACTTCGCATACGATCGCGCCCACGGCGAAGTTGACGATGTTGTAGATCAGCCACGAGGGGGAGCTGACCAGACCGAACCTGCGGATCGCCTTGGCGCTCTGCAGCCGGAAGCTGATGGTGGAGGCGGTCATGCCGACCACGGGCAGCAGCTCCACCAATGCGTTGGTCAAATTGAACTCCTTGCCGAACACGGTGAAGGTCAGCACATAGGATGCGGCGAATACGACCTCAAAGAACACCAGCCATGCGATGTGCCTGGCGCGGAATTTTTCCTCATTCATGTAGATGATGGCGCGGAAGGCCGCCACGGCATTGAGGATGCCGCCCACGGTGGCGCCCAGCATAAAGAAGCTGGCGGAGAACAGCAGACCGCCAAAGAACTGGCACAAAATAACACCATTGGAGGTCTTTCTCTGGAAGGAGAAGATGTTGAAGGCCATGGCGAGGATGCCCAGCCCCTGCGCGATGATATCGTAAAGTTCCAAGTTTATCCCCCTTTTCTCATCTCTGCCGCTCTATCATAGCACCAAAGGGGGAAAAAGGCAATATGGGATGTGCGCTTGAAACATATTTCGCTGAAAAAGGGCAGCCATCCTATCGGTATGGCTGCCCTTTGGTCATTTCAATATGGATGAGCTGCATCGCGCAAGGCCGGGATATATTCGCTCAATGTCGCCCAAACGAGTCGTATCCTTCTCGCCGTGATCATGATCTCCTAAATACTCGTTAAGTGAATGTTTCACATTCACGATTCCAAAGTGTCGATCAAACACTTTAGCATTTTACAATTCTTCCGCCTTGAAGGTCGCATAGCCTTCGTAGTAATAGCTATGGTCGATACCCTTCATATAGACTTCACGGCTATCGATGTCATCGGTAAGAGCCGCCTTGAGGATATGTTTTATCTCGATATCCTTAATGGGACTGCGTTCCATGGCGAGAAGATAGTCTTCTTTATCGATCTTGCTCCAGTCAACTACTTTTTGGAGCTCGGTCTTGAAAATAAGATCGAGCCAAATACGAGTGCTTCGCCCATTTCCTTCTCTAAAGGGGTGGGCGATATTCATTTCTACATACTTTTCGACGATCTCATCGAAAGTGGACTGCGGCATTTTATCAATGTTAGCAAGCGCCGCTTCGAGATACATCAAGGGAGCAAAACGGAAGCTGCCCTTGGAAATGTTTACGGTCCTGATCTCTCCGGCAGAATCATAGATCTCGTCGAACAGATACTTATGGATCGTTTTCAGCGCAGAGAAGCTTCCTGCTTTCAATTTACCGAGCATACCGTTTTCGAAAAGCTCGAGAGCCTTTTTCTTGCTGATGCGTTCTTCCTCGCGGGCAAGGTCTGCGGAGCTTGTAAGTCCCAATTTATTCTCAAGAGCCATACTGCATCTCCAAATTCTGATCACTTATCAGCCGCAACACCGGATCTCATCCAAGCATCAACTTCGCTGACTTTGAATTTCCACAGTCTGCCGATCTTTGCGGCGGGCATATTGCGGCGTTCGATCCAGTCGAGAACTGTATCACGGCTAACACCCAAGTATCCCATGATCTCTTTCATTGAATACCAGCGTTCAAGGTCGTTGCCCATGGTGAAAACCTCCATTCTTACAAATATACGCTCTCACATAATGTATTATAACAAAATTCACGGAATCGTTCAAGGTTTTATGTGGGTCTATTCGGGAATGCTTCGAAAAAGTCATAGTTGCATAGTAAAAGAAACACAGAAGCTTCTATGCTCCTTCAATATGGCGATGTTGTGAGGGCCCGGATCTGGCCTGAAAAGCTCTTTTTTGCGCGCATGGACCGAACGCTGAGATCTCGCCCATTAAAACAGAAAAACTCTGATTTTATCAGAGTTTTTCTGTGGCTATATGATGGTGCGGGCATGGGGACTTGAACCCCAACGCACGAAGCACAGGAACCTAAATCCTGCATGTCTGCCAATTCCATCATGCCCGCATATATTTAGTTGAAAGTGTAAAGAGGACAGTCAGTTCGCTTTTGCAGTTTTACACTTGCAACTAACATTTTTTCAAGTTCGACACAATCGGAGAAAATGGACCGACATTCTTGCTCCGACAAATATCCGGTAGCAGACATGAGCCTGATCCAATATTTGGTCTCTGTTGTTTCCTTCAGTGCGATGCTCAGTTTGGAAATGAAATCAGCTTTACTCTGTGCTTGCTGTGCTTCAGCAATATTTGCGCCGATACTTGTTCCGGAACGCAGGAACTGTTTTGAAAGCGTATACTCCTTTTTTGTGCTTCGAAGGTGTTTGCGCAGGTTGACTGTCCGTATTGCAAATTGAAACCTTTTCTGCTCCAAAACACTATCCATAACTTTCCGCTTTCCATTTTTCTCTTGAGCGCGTTTATTCTATCACGATTTGGGCGCAGTGTCAAATCTTCCGAAGATGGGCATAACATGGGAAAGACATTTGTGCAAGTGGATCCTTGCAATTCCCATTCTTTTTTGGTAAAATCCAATATAATAGGCGAAGCCTATATCAAAATTTGGAGAGTTTCTATGAATTACAATGTCAACGCGATCATTTCCAATACCGAGGCGCTGTTGAAGCTGCGCCACGATGAGACCCTGCAGTCTACCACGCCGCAGCGCCTGCATGACTGCCTTGGTCAGGCCGTGATGATGGCCATCAATGAGACCTGGACGGCCAGCAAGAAGAGCCGTGAGAGCCGCCGCAAGGCATATTATTTCTCTGCTGAATACCTCATGGGCCGTATGGTCCACTCCAACCTGTTCAATCTGGGCCTGTTGGAGCAGATCGATGCCGCCTTCAAGGCCAAGGGCGTGGATCTGGCCTGCATGGAAGAGATCGAGGATGCCGCACTGGGCAACGGCGGTCTGGGCCGTCTGGCTGCCTGCTTCCTCGACAGCGCCGTGACCTGCGGCGTGGCTCTGTCCGGCTACGGCCTGCGCTACCGCTTCGGTCTGTTCAAGCAGCGCTTCGATGAGCATGGCTCTCAGCGTGAGAATGCTGACGACTGGACCAAGTTCGGCGATCCCTGGAGCTACCGCCGCGACAAGCACGCGGTCAAGGTCCGCTTTGCCGATCAGACGGTCATCGCCGTGCCCTATGATATGCCCGTCATCGGCTATGGCAACGACAACATCGGTACTCTGCGCCTGTGGCAGTGCGAGCCTGAGCAGGAGCTGGATTTCGATGCCTTCAACGCACAGGACTATCAGAGAGCGCTGGCGGAGAAGAACCGCGCCGAGGATATCACCAGAGTCCTGTATCCCAACGACTCCACGCCCGATGGCAAGCGCCTGCGTATCAAGCAGCAGTACCTGCTGTGCAGCGCCTCTCTGCAGGATATCCTGCGTGTCTACCACGCGACCCACGGTGAGGACCTGTCTGCCCTGTCCCGCTATGTGGCAGTCCAGCTCAACGATACCCATCCTGCCATGTCTATCCCCGAATTCATCCGTCTGCTGATGGCAGAGGGGCTGGAATTTGAAGAGGCCTTCCGCATTGCCAGAAACACCTTCTCCTACACCAACCCCACCGTCATGGGCGAGGCTCTGGAGAAGTGGGATCTGGATTTGCTGGCCTCCGTCGTGCCTGAGATTTGGAGATCATCAAGCGCATCGATGCCCGCTGCCGTGAGGAGCATGGTCATCTGTGGATCATCAACGACCACAAGGCCCATATGGCAAATCTGTCTGTGTATGTGTCCACTGCCGTCAACGGCGTGGCACAGATCCACTCCGAGATCCTGAAGAATGACCTCTTCAAGGACTGGTATGCCGTCTATCCCCAGCGCTTCCAGAATAAGACCAACGGCATCACCCCCAGCCGCTGGCTGGGCCTGTGCAACCCTGAGCTGACGAAGCTCTTGGAAAAGTATGTGAGCCCCGGCTTCCTGACGCGCCTTGACTGGCTGCAGGTGCTGAAGCCAGTGATCGACGAGCAGATCGTCTATGAGTTCAATCAGGTCAAGCGCAAGAAGAAGGAGCAGCTGGTGGCGATCATCAAGGAGCGCGAAGGCGTGGAGCTGGATGCCGACTTTATGTTCGATGTGCAGGTCAAGCGTCTGCATGAGTATAAGCGCCAGCTGATGAACGCCATCTCCATCATGTATATCTATCAGGGCCTGAAGGACGGCTCTTTGACCGACTTCACCCCCACTGCCTTCATCTTCGGTGCCAAGGCCGCTCCCGGTTACCAGAGAGCCAAGGCGACCATCCGCTATATCAACCGCATCGCCAAGCTGATCAACAGCGATCCCGATGTGGCCGATAAGCTGAAGGTGGTCTTCGTCCAGAACTACAACTGCTCCTATGCAGAGCATATCATCCCTGCCGCCGATGTCTCCGAGCAGATCTCTCCTGCCGGCACAGA
>JAFSHB010000102.1 GCA_017440525.1 Oscillospiraceae bacterium
TACCGCATGCTGATCAAGCAGGACCTGAGCGGCTACGACCTTTCCTCTATCCATCATGCTACCACCGCCGGTGAGGCGCTGAATCCCGAGGTGTTCTATCAGTTCGAGAAGTCCACCGGTCTTCGCATCCACGAGGGCTTCGGTCAGACCGAGATGACCCTTGGCATCGCCAACCTCTACGGTGCCAGCATCAAGCCCGGCGCCATGGGCAAGCCTGTGCCCGGCTACGGCATCGATATCGTGGATGCCGATGGGAATCCCGTGGAGGACGGTGTCAACGGCGAGATCGTCATCCGCACCCTTCCCACGCCTACCTGCGGCGTGTTCCTTGGCTACTATCGCAATCAGGAAGCCACCGATGCCGTTTGGCATGACGGCATGTACCATACCGGCGATGTTGCATGGCGCGATGAGGACGGCTACTACTGGTATGTAGGCCGTGCCGACGATGTCATCAAGTCCTCCGGCTACCGCATCGGGCCCTTCGAGATCGAAAGCACCATCATGGAGCTGCCTTATGTTCTCGAATGCGGTGTCTGCGCCGCACCCGATGAGGTGCGCGGTCAGGTGGTCAAGGCCTGCATCGTGCTGGTCCCCGGCACGGAGGGCACGGACGAACTGAAAAAAGAGATCCAGACCTATGTCAAAGAGCATACCGCGCCCTATAAGTATCCCAGGATCGTGGAGTTCCGCACGGAGCTTCCCAAGACGATCAGCGGTAAGATCATGCGTAATAAATTGTAAAGATCGCCCAATAGATACTTTAGCGCAGTAGTGAAATTTGTGTTGACATTTTTCAAAAATAGTGGTATGATTCCTGCATCGAAAAGCAACGATGGAGAAAAACAGCAGAAGTTCGGTCCAAGAGAATTGGCGGTCGGTGCGAGCCATGACGAAAGCTGCAGGTTTGTCGCTCCGGAGCTGGGAGGAAGAAAGCGTTTCGCCGTAGAACCTCCACGCGTCAGCTGCGTCAGTGCTTAGGGTGTGGCTGCACCCAATGAGTGGTATCTGCTGTGAGGCAGATGCAATTTGAGTGGTACCGCGGGCTAAAAATTCGGCTCGTCTCAAAGGAATCTTCTTTGAGACGAGCTTTTTTGCTCTTATTTGAGGTGTAACATGGAACAGAATTTGACCGGCAGGACCTATAAGATCAAGGAGACTGCGGCCCGTATCCGGGAGCTGCGGGAGATCACCGGTATCACGGTAGAAGATATGGCGGCCCGCACAGGCCTTTCTGTGGAGGAATACCTCCTGTGTGAAGCAGGTGAGCGAGACCTCAGCATCGCGTTCCTGTACGATTGTACCTTGTCCTTCGGCGTCGATATGGGCGATCTGCTGGGCGGCCGAAGCCCCAAGCTCCGCTCCTATGCGCTGACAAGAAAGGGCATGGGCCAGAAGATCGAGGAAGCCCACCATATGGTCGGCTACAATCTGGCGGCAGACTTCCGCAACCGTATCGCGCTGCCCCTGTATATGGAGCTTGGCTACCGCGAAGGTGCCGAGTATGAGGATATCGAGCTGGTGACCCACGAGGGTCAGGAGTGCGACATCGTGATCCGCGGTCATATGCGGATCCAGATCGGCGGTCACACGGAGGTGCTCCACCCCGGCGACTGCATCTACTATGACTCCTCCACGCCTCACGGCATGATCGCCGTAGACGGCGAGGACTGCGCCTTCTATGCCATCGTCCTGCGCAATCAGGCGGCAAGACAGGAGGAGCAGGCCGCGGCCGAGGCAAAGCCCATCCGCTCCGCCCGCAGGGACGATGAGCAGAGCCGCGTGTATCGCGACTTTATCATCCCCACCGAAACAGACGGCAGGCTGACTGCCATCAGCTTCAAGAACGAAGAGACCTTCAACTTCGCCTTCGATGTGGTGGATGCCATTGCAGAGCGCAAGCCCGATAAGCTTGCCATGCTCCATCTGAGTGAGGATGGCACAGAGCGCCGCTTCACCTTCAAGGATATCAAAAAAGAGTCTGCCAGAGCTGCCAACTACTTCAAGAGCCTCGGCATCAAGCGCGGCGACCGCGTCATGCTGGTGCTGAAGCGGCACTATCAGTTCTGGTTCTCCATCCTCGGCCTGCATAAGCTGGGCGCTGTGGTCATCCCGGCCACCAATCAGCTGCAGGAAAAGGACTTCACCTACCGCTTCACTGCGGGTCAGGTCAAGGCCGTCGTCTGCACCGCAGACGGCAATGTGGCCTCCGAGGTGGATGCCGCTGCCGCCAATTGTCCGGATCTGACTTTGAAGATCATGGTGAACGGCAGCCGGGAAGGCTGGCACGACTTCAACGAAGAATACACCATGTTCAGCAGCAACTATGCAAGGACCGAGGATGCCCCCTGCGGCTCCGATCCCATGCTGATGTTCTTCACCTCCGGCACCTCCGGCTACCCCAACATGGCTGCACACAACTATAAATATCCCCTTGGTCATTTCATCACCGCCAAGTATTGGCATCAGGTCAATGCCGACGGTCTGCATCTGACCATCTCCGATACCGGCTGGGCCAAGTCTCTGTGGGGCAAGCTCTACGGCCAGTGGCTGTGCGA
>JAFSHB010000103.1 GCA_017440525.1 Oscillospiraceae bacterium
AACAGTTCACCGATATGAAATTTATGTTCAGCCGCTACGAGCTGAAAACCATTAACAATCGGCTGGTGCGGGGCAGAAACCAGTCCGCATCCGAGGGCAAGTTTATGGGCTCCATGGCCCCCTACGGATACCGGCCTTACAAACTCCCAGGTGTCAAAGGCAACAGTCTGCGCATCGAGCCGGAGGAAGCCAAGGTCGTTCAAATGATTTATGATATGTACGGAAAACAGGGCATGGGCTACAATGCGATAGCCTATGCCCTTAATGATATGCACATCCCCGCCAGAAAAGGTGAGTGGAGCCAAACCTCCATCGTGAACATCCTGACCAACGAGGTGTACTTAGGAAAAATCCGCTGGCGTAGGGAACCTGTGAAGAAAGTGGTCAAGGATGGCTTCTTGACCAAAAAGCGAATCCAAAACGATGACTATGATCTCTATGATGGTCTCCACGAGCCTATCATTACAGAAGAACAATGGAGCCAGGTAAAGGCTGTGCAAGCCAAATACAGCCATGCCTCCGTTCATACACAAAGGGAATTGAAAAATCCCTTTGCAGGAATCCTCTCCTGCGAAAAGTGCGGTGCCATCATGAAACGATACCTTCCGCATCCCAAAGAAAGCCCTATCGCATGGTATCGCTGTCAAACCCGTGGGTGTGACTGCAAGATGATTAAATGCGAAGTCGTGGAAGATAACATCCGGGATGCCATGGAAGAATGGTTGGAGAACTATATCCTCCAAATTGAAGCTGACCATCAGCCGAAAGCAGACCCTATTGCTACCGCACTGGAAGCAGTCCGTGGTCAACTCACCCAGCTCCAGCTTCAGCAGGAAAACATCTGCGAGTATCTGGAGAAAGGTGTGTACACCATCGATATGTTCACCAAACGAAATGCATCCCTGGCAAAGGAGATCAAGCAGCTCCAGAGTGCCGAAGCAGACCTGCTCCGGCAGCAGGGAGAAAGAAAACAGAAGAAGCAGGCAACCGTTCAGATCATCCCGACGGCCCAGCATATCCTTGACAATTACGATACACTCACAATTGCCGAGAAGAATCGTCTGTGGAAACTGGTGATGCAGAAAGCTACCGTGTACCGATCCCCTGACAATGAATTGACGGTAAATATCTATCCTAACCTGCCTAAGTGATTTTCCTGCTATACGCAGGCAGTACCACAGTTGCGTAAGCAAGTAATACCACAATTTTATAAATTCATCGGTTTATCTATCGACTTACGCCCCTTGACCTGATATAATGCACTTACATTATCAGGTCAGGGGGTGCTGTACTGTGTCCGAACAACCGAAAAAGATACCTTGTGGTATTGGTCTATTGGCCCATGTGGACGCAGGCAAGACCACCCTTTCCGAGGCCATGCTCTATATCTCCGGCTCGATCCGCAATTTCGGTCGGGTCGATCACGGCAATGCTTTTTTGGATACCTTTGCCTTAGAGCGTAAGCGGGGCATCACCATCTTTTCCAAGCAGGCGATCTTGACCTTGCCCAATGTGCAGGCGACCCTCTTGGACACGCCGGGCCATGTGGACTTCTCCGCAGAGATGGAGCGGACGCTGGATGTGCTCGACTGCGCGATCATGGTCATCAGCGGCCCGGCCGGCATCCAGAGCCACACCGTGACCCTGTGGCGGTTGCTGCGTCAAAGAAAGATCCCCACCTTCGTGTTCATCAACAAGATGGATCTGCCCGGCAGAGAGCGGCAGGAGATCCTCCACGAGCTGCGCCGGGATCTAGGCGGAAATTTCGCAGAGCTGACCGACACGGAAAATGTGGCCATGGGCAGTGAAGAGCTTTTGGAAGAATTTTTGGAGACAGGCGAAGTCTCCGAAGCGAACATCCGCACCGCCATCCACAGAGGCGAGCTCTTCCCCTGTTGGTTCGGCGCGGCACTGAAGCTGGAGGGCGTAGAAGACTTTATGGCGGCCCTTGACCGCTATGCCCCTGTGACCAAGGGCGGCGAAGCCTTCGGCGCTAAGGTCTTTAAGATCTCAAGAGACGAGCAGGGCGTGCGCCTGACCCATATGAAGATCACATCGGGCAAGCTGAAAGTCCGTGATACCCTCTCCGGTGACGGCTGGGAGGAAAAAGTCACCCAGCTCAGACAGCTCTCCGGCGCAAAGTCCACCGCCATCGACGAAGCCCTCCCCGGCGATGTGGTGGCGGCAGCAGGTCTCACACGGACCATGCCGGGTCTTGGTCTTGGCGCGGAGCAGCAGGGCCTGCCCCCTGTCCTCGAGCCTGTTTTGACCTATCGTGTGATCCTGCCCGACGGTTTCGATGCCAGCAAGGCCCTCGGCTTTTTCCGTCAGCTTGAGGAGGAGGACCCGCAGCTCCATGTGGACTGGAACAGCCACCTGCAGGAGATCCGCGTGCGGCTCATGGGACCCGTGCAGTTGGAGATCCTGCACCAACTGCTTCTGGACCGCTTCGCCTTGGATGTCGAGTTCTCCCAAGGCAGCATCCTCTATAAGGAGACGATCGCCGAGGCCGTGGAGGGCGTGGGCCACTATGAGCCTCTGCGCCACTATTCGGAAGTCCATCTGCTTCTGGAGCCTGCCCCGGCAGGGTCCGGCGTGGTGTTCCGCTCGGCTTGCCATCAGGACGACCTTGACCGCAACTGGCAGCGGCTCATCATGGGGCATCTTTCCGAAAAGCAGCATCTGGGCGTACTGACCGGCTCGCCCATCACCGACATGACCATCACCCTCATGTCCGGCAAAGCACATCTGAAGCACACCGAGGGCGGCGACTTCCGCCAGAGCACCTACCGCGCTGTGCGGCAGGGATTGATGCAGGCAAAGAGCGTGCTCTTGGAGCCTTGGTACAGCTTCCGACTGGAAGTGCCGCAGGGGAATGTGGGCCGCGCCATGACGGATCTCGACCGCATGGGCGCGGAGTTCGACCCTCCCGAGACTGTGGGCGACTTTGCTGTGCTGGTCGGCTCTGCTCCTGTTTCCGCCATGGAGGACTATCCGCAGGAGGTGGTGGCCTACACCGGCGGCCTTGGCAGATTCTCCTGTTCCCTCAAGGGCTATGCCCCCTGCAAAGAGCAGGACGCCGTGGTAGAAGCTTTCGGCTACGACCCGGAGGCAGACCTTGAGAACTCCCCCGACAGCGTATTCTGCGATCACGGCGCAGGCTTCAATGTAAAATGGTACGATGTACCAAAATATATGCACCTGCCCTCGTGCCTTCAAAAAGAGCAGGACGAAACGCCTCTGCGTGACTTAGCGCGGGAATACTGCACCATGGTGGCAACGGACAAGGAGCTTCTGCAGGTCTTTGAGCGGACCTACGGCCCGATCAAAACAGACCACAATGTGGCCTTCAAGCCGGCCCGTCATGAGTTGCAGGACAAGGTCTATAAAACGAAGCCCCAGCCCGATGGGCCGGAGTATCTGCTGGTGGATGGCTATAACATCATCTTCGCATGGGACGATCTGAAAAAGCTGGGCAGAGAGGATCTGGACCTGGCGCGGACGACCCTGATCGAACGCCTGCGAAATTATCAGGGCTTCCGCCAGCACCCGGTGATCGTGGTATTCGATGCCTACAAGGTCAAGGGCGGTCTCGGCTCCATCGAGCATTTCGGAGACTTCAGCGTGGTCTACACCAAAGAGGCCGAGACTGCGGATATGTATATCGAGCGCGTGACCCACGAGCTGGGCAAAAAGCACCGCGTCCGTGTCGCCACCTCCGACGGTCTGGAGCAGATCATCATCTTAGGCCACGGCGCACAAAGAATGTCCGCCGAGAACTTCCGCATGGAAGTGGAGATGGCAGAAAAGGCCATCCGGGACTATCTGAAACAGTAACGGGCAATATAACCAGTTCGCTTGTATAAGTTTGAAAATTTTAACAAATAAAGCGTGAGGAAGATGTTTTATCCTTTCCTCACGCTTTATTTGTTAAATCTCGGGTCATTCGTTCTTCCTAAAATGTAGTCAACTGATACTTTATAAAAATCAGCCATTCTAATCAGTGTAGTCGTGGGGATATCGATGTCTCCGCGCTCATAATTACTATATACGCGTTGTGAACACATTAGTATTTCTCCCATTTTTCTCTGTGTCAGATCCTTGTCTTCTCGCAAATCGCGTATCCGAGGATAATATGGCATATCCAGCATTCCTTTACTCTCTTGACTAGCAATAGTATACTTAGAAAATTTTTCGCTATTGACATTTAGCGAAAAATTCGCTAAAATAATTTTGGTCTCAGAAAATCGTGCACAGGTACAAAACGGTGCATATATTCTACTATTGGCCACACATCATTATTTAGGAGGAAAATAAACCATGCGCACTAAAATCAAAAGAGTTCTGTCCGTATTGCTCGTTCTCCTTACATTCGTATCTATCATCCCCATCACTTCTGCAGTCACGGTTTCCAGTGCAAGCCTGACCAGCAATCAATACGGCAAGAACACCATGACATTCTATGTTAACGCAAAAAACAAAAATACGACAAAGATCTCCTATTCTTGCACAAGAGGAAAATTTGCAACAAATACCGGCGGCATCGGTAACAAGTATGGATATTTTGAAGTACAGATCTGGGGCAGAAACAGCACATCTCAAAGCTGGACCTATCTTTCCAAGACTAATCTCAAAAATGCATCCTCCAGCACATTGTCCATGAAAGGGTACACACAGTATAAAGTTCGTGTATACGCTTGGAACACGGCAACGATTGGAAGCTACATCGGTGGCATCTACAACTCCGTGAATGCCAGTTGGATCACATGGCTGAGCGGTGGTGCTCCCACCTGTACATTCAAGGCCAAGAGCAATGTCTCTCACTTGGCACGATAATGGGATAGTATTTTAGCACAGACAAATGCCGCGGCTTGCAA
>JAFSHB010000104.1 GCA_017440525.1 Oscillospiraceae bacterium
GCACTTGATATAACTATGGAATAAGGAGATTGATTATGAAAAAATATACTAAAATCAATTTAACAATTACAAAATTCGATATAGAAGATATCATTACATCAAGCGGTGAAATCGTTGATGCATCCACATTTACAGGTGAAAATGCTACTATGTATGAGATTTATAAAGAAAACTCATCCGCTGATAATAAGAATGTATCCGTATTCACATGGTAAAATAAAAAAACGGAGTGTCAGGGGAGATTGCATCCATAGGAAAAACCTGATAATAGGAGGTCAGTTTGGACCCTGACACTGCGAATAAAATAAAAGGAGAGGATATTATGAAAACAAAGAAACTTTTGGCATTGCTCTTAGCAATGTCAATGCTTGCTACTACCGTGGCAACAACTACGGTGTTTGCAAATGGATCAGATGATTCACTTGTAGATATTTCGAGCACAGCTACAATGTCTACTAACGGAAATGATTCATTCTGGTCAGTTTCCCAGGTTGTTGACGGAAAGTATGCAACAGAGGAAAATAGCTGGGCAACTGGTGGTAATGACGAAAATGGCCAGTGGAAAGACTGGTACGGCGGACTATGGGCTGCAGAAGATGGTCAGTATATCCAGGCTGATTTTGGAGAAACACAGACTATAAGAGAAATTGAAATTTTAGGTACAAATCCTTGGGCATGGACAGGAGCAGGAAAAGTAAAAACTATCCATCTATCAAATGATCCAAACTTTGCTAGATACGAGGAAATGACTTGCACAGAGCGAGTAGCAGCAGATAATGCGGATTGGGCACAATATGTAGACCATAAGTCATATTGGTCATATTCAGGTAATACAGCTTACAGATATGCAAGAGTGTATGGAACACCGGGACCATATGAAACTATGACTTACGGAAGCGAAAGTGATAATCCTGATGCATTTATTATTCATGAAATGAAAGTTTATGCAGTAGATAAATCTGATGATACGGTAAATCCTGAAATCGAAATCGTAGATGTTAATATGGGCACCTATGAAGGTAAAGCATGCAGGCCAAGGCCGCCAACCTCCTGGGTGAGAACATCCTCGGCACCGGCTTCAGCTGCGATATGCGCATCAAGGCCGGCGCCGGCGCATTCGTCTGCGGCGAAGAGACCGCTCTGATCGAGTCTCTGGAAGGCAAGCGCGGCATGCCTCGTCTGAAGCCCCCCTTCCCCGCACAGAAGGGCTACTTCGATCAGCCCTCCAACATCAACAATGTCGAGACCTTTGCCAATGTTGCCTGGATCATGGCCAACGGTGGCGAAGCCTTCGCAGCCATGGGCACCGAGAACTCCAAGGGCACCAAGGTCTTTGCCCTGACCGGCAAGATCGCCAAGGGCGGTCTCGTGGAGATCCCCATGGGCAAGACCCTGCGCGATGTCATCTTCGGCATCGGCGGCGGCATCCGTGACGGCAAGCAGTTCAAGGCAGTCCAGATGGGCGGCCCCTCCGGCGGCTGTATCCCGGCTGACCTCCTCGACACCGTCATCGACTACAAGGCCCTGGGCGCCACCGGCGCGATCATGGGCTCCGGCGGCATGGTCGTCATGGATGAAAGCACCTGCATGGTCGGCATGGCCAAGTTCTTCCTGGACTTCACCGCAGACGAGAGCTGCGGCAAGTGCGTGCCCTGCCGTATCGGCACCAAGCGTATGCAGGAGATCCTGACCCGTATCGTGAACGGCGAAGGCAAGGAAGGCGACATCGAGCTGCTGGAAGAGCTGTGCCTCGGCATCAAGGACGGCGCCCTGTGCGGTCTCGGCCAGACCGCGCCCAACCCTGTCCTGACCACCATCCGCTACTTCCGCCATGAGTACGAAGCACATATCAACGATAAGAAGTGCCCCGCCAAGGAATGCCCGGCTCTGCGTACTTATTCCATCGATCCCGACAAGTGCAAGGGCTGCACCATGTGCGCCAAGAAGTGCCCTGCGGGTGCCATCACCGGCGAGAAGAAGCAGCCCCATGTGATCAATGCAGATCTCTGCATCCGTTGTGACCAGTGCCGCACGAACTGCAAGTTCGATGCGATCATCGTAGAATAAGGAGGCGACTGAAATGGCAGACATCAAGATCATCATTGACGGTCGCGAGTGCATCGGCAAGGCCGGTGACACCATCCTGACCATTGCCGCGCAGAACGGCATCGAGATCCCCAATCTTTGCTACAATAAGAACCTGAAGGTCTATGGCGCCTGCGGCCTGTGCGTGGTGGAAGTGGAGAATGTCCCCAAGCTCCTCCGCGCCTGTGCCACCGTGGCCCAGGACGGTCAGGTCGTCCATACCGACACCCAGCGTGTCCGTCAGGCCAGAAAGATCGCGCTGGAGCTGCTCATGTCCGACCATGAGGGCGACTGCAAGGGCCCCTGTGTGCTGGGCTGCCCCGCGCAGACCGATGCTCAGGGCTATGTGAAGCAGATCGCCCTCGGCAACGACCGTGAGGCTGTGAAGATCATCAAGGAGAAGGTGCCCCTGCCCGCATCCGTAGGCCGTGTTTGCCCCCATCCCTGTGAGACTCAGTGCCGCCGCGGTCTGGTGGAAGCACCCCTTTCCATCGCTTACATGAAGGCCTTTGCTGCTGACAACGATCTGGCTTCCGGCGCTCCCTATATGCCGACTGTGGCTCCTGCTACCGGCAAGACTGTCGCCATCGTGGGTGGCGGTCCCGCAGGTCTGACTGCGGCCTATCAGCTGGCTGTCAAGGGCCACGCTGTGACCATCTTCGACATGATGCCCGAGATGGGCGGCATGCTCCGCTACGGTATCCCCGAATACCGCCTGCCCAAGAAGGTGCTGGCTTCCGAAGTGAAGCTGATCGCAGATCTGGGCGTTGCCATGAAGAATAATGTCAAGGTCGGCAAGGATATCACCCTTGAGACCCTGAAGGCAGACTTCGATGCCGTTCTGGTGGCGGTCGGTGCATGGAAGTCCACTGCTGTGGGCTGCACCGGCGACGACCTGCAGGGCGTGGTCGGCGGCATCGATATGCTCCGCGAGGTCAACGAGGGCAAGCTGCCCGATCTTGGCAAGAGCGTGGCTGTCGTCGGCGGCGGCAATGTTGCCATGGATGCCTGCCGTACCGCAGTCCGCTGCGGCGCGGAGAATGTGTATGTCATCTATCGCCGCACCCGCGCCGAAGCGCCTGCTGAGGATCTGGAGATCGAAGAGGCGCTGGAGGAAGGCGTGGACTTCAAGTGGCTGACCAACCCTGCCGAGATCATCGGCGAAAACGGCAAGGTCACAGCCGTCAAGCTGCAGATCATGGAGCTGGGCGAGCCCGATGCTTCCGGCCGCCGCAAGCCCGTGCCTGTGGAAGGCAAGTTCGAGACGCTGGCTGTGGATACCGTCATCTCCGCCATCGGTCAGCGCTGCGCGCTGGAGGGCTTTGAAGCCCTCACCCAGACCAAGAAGGGCACCATCGAGGCCAACGAGGATACGGGTCTGACCAACCTCGAGGGCGTGTTCGCTGTGGGCGACGCCACCAACCGTGGCCCCTCCATCGCAGTCAACGCCATCGCTGAGGCCAACGCCGCCGCCAATGCCATCGATGCATATCTGGCAGGCCGCTGCCTCGTGGTCGCAAAGCCTTATTATTCCAAGCGCAATGTCACCGAGGCTGACTTCGCCGACCGTGAGAAGCTGCCCAGAGCCGAGATGTCCTGCAAGGATCCCAAGGTCAGAAGAGGCAACTTCGATGCCGTCATCAACGGCTTCACCGAGGAGCAGGCAAGAAATGAAGCCAAGCGCTGCCTCGAGTGCGGCTGCCATGACTTTGACGACTGCAAGCTGATTCGTTATGCCAACTTCCAGCCCATCGATCCCGACCGTCTGGCAGGCGGCAAGCACGAGTGCTTCAAGGAGCAGCGCCTCGTTACCATCGAGCGCGATCAGGGCAAGTGCATCCTGTGTAATCTCTGTGTCCGCACCTGCCGTGAAGAAGTCGGCAAGGGCATCCTGGGTCTGGTCGGCCGTGGCTTCAAGACCGTGGTCAAGCCCGAATTCGAAGGCACCGACGCTGTGGCAGGCTGTAAGGACTGCCTGAAGTGTGCAGACCTCTGCCCCACCGGCGCATTGAAGATCCTGAAGTAATTTTCCCAAAGCAGCCGGAGCATTCAGCCCCGGCTGCTTTTAATTGACAATTGATAATTGACAGTTGATAATTGTGGTGTCCCCTTTGGGGATGGTTTGAAATGGAGAGTCCCGTTTCAAGCCTCCCTCTGATGAGGGAGGTGGGTGAGCGAAGCGAACCCGGAGGGAGAGAAAACTACCCCTCAGTCACAGCTTCGCTGTGCCAGCTCCCCTGACAAGGGGAGCCGAGGAGTCCTATCGAGTGCGAAGCACATAGCGATGGCAAGCTTTGCTTGCCAACAAAGGAGAGAGAGAAAATGATTCGTCATGTCATCATGTGGAAGTTCAAGCAGGGCGAAGAGGAGAATATGCACAAGTTCCTCGCTTCCCTCAAGGCCCTCGATGGTGTCATCCCCGAGATCCTGCATATGGAAGTGGGCATCAACTGCAAGGACGGCAACAACTACGATGCCTGCCTGATCGCGGACTTTGCCGACCTCGACGCGCTGGAACGCTATAAGAACGACCCCCGCCATGTGGCGGTGTCTGCCCTGTGCAAGTCCATCCGTGAGGCGCGGGGCGCCGTGGACTTTGAGGTGTGATATGCTTGGGACTGTCATTGCTGTAACATTGCTGGCCGCCGTCGGCGGCACAGGTCTCGGCGGCCTTCTGGGCGTGATCTTGAAGCGGGAATCCGAAAAGACCGTCAGCCTCCTTTTGAGCTTCGCGGCAGGCGTCATGCTTGCCATCTGCTTCTTTGACCTGATGCCCGAGGCCATGGAAGGGGCATCGGTCTGGGTGGTGATCGCAGGTACATTCTTTGGCTATGTGGTCGTGCAGCTGCTGAACTATCTGATCGACGCCCATGCCAACCCCGAGGTAGCCCATATCGATCAGAGCCATCCCAGAACGGCAGACGATCTGGGTGAGCTGATCCATGCCGACCATCTGCAGTTCCATCAAAAGGAGGGCGACCGTAAGAAGCTCTTTGTGGCAGGTCTTGTCATGGCCTGCGCCATCGCCCTGCACAATGTGCCGGAGGGCATGGTCATCGGCGCGTCCTATGCGGCATCCGGTGCGGCAGCAGGCTCTCTTGCGCTGGCTGTGGTCATCGGTCTGCATAACATCCCCGAGGGCATGGCAGTCTCCGTGCCGCTGGTCTCCGGCGGTATGGATCGGGTGAGCGCTGTTTTGCTCACGGCGCTTACCGGTGTGCCCACCGTCCTCGGTGCGATCGTTGGACACTACCTTGGCACCATGAGCCCTCTGATGCTGGCTGTGGCTCTGAGTTTTGCCTCGGGTGCCATGCTCAATGTGTCCTTCGGTGAGCTTTTGCCGGAGAGCATCCTCATGTGGCGCTCCAAGCTGCCGGCCTTCGCCACCATCCTTGGTGTGTTCGTCGGCATGGCGATCGTGTTCGCATAAGAAAAGACGCTCCTGTGGGAGCGTCTTTTTTAATGCAGAATGCAGAATGCTGAATGCTGAATTTTAAGGCCCCCTCTGACGAGGGGGCTGGCGCGGCGATAGCCGCGACTGGGGGAGAGACCTATGTGCTTTCTCTCCCTCCGTCAAAACCTTCGGTTTTGCCACCTCCCTCATCAGAGGGAGGCTTTGCGTACTGCCAAGCACCAAAGGCTCCCCTTATATATTAAGGGGCACTCCAGAGTGGCTCCTCTTGCCCTTCGGGCAATTCACCTTCAGCTGGCGCCGTAGGCGACTGAGGGGATATATGAATGGGACGATATAGGAATGCTCCGCGAGCATCATGATCAAAAGCCGTCCACAGGCGCGTGCCTGCGTCCGGCTTTTGATAGGCCTCTTCCGCGGGCTAACGAAGTGTCCACCGGACACTTCGTTGCGGTCTGCGGACCGCCGCCCTGTTCGAGTCCTTTCGTCCAAACCAAAAAAAGAAGACACCACACGGTGTCTTCTTTTTTTGGTGGACGATATAGGACTCGAACCTATGACCTTCCGCACGTCAAGCGGATGCTCTAGCCAGCTGAGCTAATCGTCCGTCAGCAGGAGTTATTATACACACCTGCTGCCTGTTTGTCAACAACTTTTTTCAAAAAATTATTTCGGCTCTTTGCCTTCTCCGAAGATCCGGATCATCTCTCGTGTCAGGCTGATGCCGTCGTCATGGGCAGGGAGGGCATCTCTTTGATGCCATTCGGCAAGGGCAAGCTCTGTCTCATCCAGGTGGACGGTGTCATCGCCGTCCAGATCGCAGAAGAAGCCCATCAGCACATTGCCGTCCACGCCCCACGGCTGGCTCTTGTAATAACGAAGGTTTTTGACCCTCAGCCCCACTTCCTCCATGACCTCTCGTTCGACCGTCTGCTCGATGGTCTCACCGATCTCGGTGTAGCCTGCGATCAGGGCGTAGCGGGTATAGCTCCGCCCTGCGTACTTGCTCAGCAGGAGCCTGTCGCCGTCGGTGATCGCCACGATCACCGCAGGGGAGATCTTCGGATAGATCATATTGCCGCAATGAGGGCAAAGGAGCATCCGCTCCTTGGTGTCGTGGGCCGTTCTCGTGCCGCAGCGGCCGCAGAAGCGGTTGGAGCGATACCAATTGTAAAGATGCCGCGCCGTCATGACGGCAAAGCAGACATCCTTGCTCTGCAGCTGCCGCAGGGCCCTGGCATTCTCATAGCCGAAGCCCTCGCAGGTCTCAGGCTCACCCATCCAGAGATAGTAGTCACGCTCCTGCATCCGGAACAGATACCGATAGGGCTCCTCGTCCCAATGCTCCCACAGGGCGGTGTTGACCTGCCCCACCGTGGGCAGCTCCAGCGTATCATCGGCATGGCGGCAGATCATTGCCCGGTCGCCCTCCATGCAGATGAGGATGTCCTCGGCACAGGGGCTCTTGTGATGAAATTCGTTCTCCAGTTTTCCAAAGGTCAGATCTTGCAGCATGGTATCATCCTTTTTTCATTGACGATCGTGGTGTCGCTTCGCGACGATTTGAAATGGCAAGGGATGTTTCAAGCCTCCCTCTCCTCCGGCCTAAGAGCCGCCCTTCGGGCGGTTGGCCTATGTACGCCCGCCTGCGGGCGGGTGTGATGAGGGAGGTGGGGAGCGATGCGACCGCCGCCCGTGGCGGATAAAGGGAGCTGAGCGAGTGGCAGCGGTCGAAAAAATGGAGCAAACGAATGTGCGAACATTTTTTCGGGCACCGCAACAGGACGACCAAAGCGAACCCGGAGGGAGAGACAACTACCCCTCAGTCTCGCTGCGCTCGACAGCTCCCCTGACAAGGGGAGCCTTCGATGCGGTGCGTATCGAACACCGAGCATCACCTCCCTATCATACCATGTTTCCTTCTTGTTTTCCACAGCGGAAATGATATAATATGGAAAAAGGAGTGAGCATGATGAAAGAATTTGAAGTGGTCTATACCTATCTCAACGGCTGTGCCGGTGCGGCGTATCCCCAAAAGACCGTGGAGGAGGTGGAGGCTGAATCAGCCGATGCCTACATCCGTGCCAAGCACAGCGTGGACTATGATAAGTTCACCAAAGAGACAGACGGCGATACCACCATCTACCACTATGACAACGGCACCGTGACCTACATCTACGAACTGACGGAGATATGAAAAGACTTGCCAAAGCCTCCCTCTGATGAGGGAGGTGGGTGAGCGAAGCGAACCCGGAGGGAGAGAAACATGAAAGCCTACAACAAAGACAACATCCCTCTGGCGAAGGTGTTGAGGAAGAATATGACACCATGGGAACGGAAGCTGTGGTATGACTTTTTGCGAAATTATCCGATACGCTTTCAAAGGCAAAAAGCGGTCGGTAATTATATTGCAGACTTTTATTGCGCCAAAGCGAGGCTGGTCATCGAACTTGATGGTGGGGGGCATTATACGCCGGAGCAGACAAGGAAAGATGAACAGCGCACAAATGATCTGACAGCCATGAATCTAACGGTCGTAAGGCTCTGCAATTTGGATATCGACCGAAATTTCCGCGGTGTATGTGAGTACATCGATATGGTCGTGCAAAACTCTCTCCCTCAGTCAGCTTCGCTGACAGCTCCCTCGTCACACCCGCCCGCAGGCGGGCGTACATAGGCCAACCGCCCGTAGGGCGGCTCTTGGGCCGGAGGAGAGGGAGCCTTGGAAAGTGCGGCATCGAAAGAATAAGCAAAGCCCCTCTCTATGACAGATCATCATAGGGAGGGGCCAACTTTTCTATCACACCTTTTCGATCTCGATCATGCCGCTGATGCCGCAGCCGGTGGCATCCTCAGTCTCACCATGGATCAGGATGCGGAGCTCGGTCGGGCCGCTTGCCGTGAAGGTGCAGGAGACCGGCTCGTGGCGCAGGGCCTTTTTTTCACAGCACAAAGTCGTGCCTGCATAGACCTCCATGCTCTCTGCCAGCACGCGGTCGAAGGTCAGCCTGTAGGTGCCGCTTGCAGGATAGACCGTGCGGTAGATCCGCCAGCCCCGGAGGAAGTCCAGCTGATAGACACCCTCCTGAAAACGGACGGGGATAAAGGAATTCATATCGTTGTCGGAGAGCTGTACCAAAGGATTCGGTCGCTCCATGGCAAGCTCCGACATGGTGAAGCCGCCAAGCTCCTTATTCTCGCACAGCCCGATCGCATGGGAGCGGTCGCAGGGGTGCACCTCCAGCGGCACCTCACAGGGCGCAAGGCCCTCAGCCGTGACACGGACGGTGAGCGTGCCTGCGCCGGGCAGGGCCGACACAAGGGCCTGACAGCGGCCTGCAAAGAGCCTGCGATACGGTGCATCGTCCGGCTCGTGGGAATTGGGATCGCCGTTGCCCACGCCGCGCAGGATGCCGTCGCCGACGATCTCGAAGCGGATCAGATCCTCTGCCTTGGGCAGAGGCCTGCCCTGCCTGTCCACGACAAAGACATTCAAGATCGCCGTGTCCTTGCCGTCGTTCAAGATCGTGCCGTTGACCGTCTCCACCCGGACAGCATGGGCCTTTCCGGGGGTGCGATGCTCTGTCTTTGCCACACAGCGGCCGTTTTTATATGCCTTGGCGCAGAGCCTGCCCGGTTCGAACGCCACCATCCACTCCGGTCTTTGGCACAGGTCCGCCTTTTTGCGTCCGAGGGACTTGCCGTTCAGGAACAGCTCCGCCTCCTCACAGTTGGTCGCCGCCATGACACGGACGGTCTCGCCCTTTTCATGATCCCAATGGGGCAGGAGATGGATCATGGGCTTTGCGGTAAAGCAGGCCTTGTGGAAGTAGAAGGCATCCTTTTCAAAGCCGCAGGTGTCCATGATGCCGAAGGACGAGGACACGGAGGGCCACACGAAGGGCGAAGGCTCGCCCCGATAGTCGAAGCCGGTCCAGACGAAGATGCCCCCGAAGTAGGGATGGGTGCGGACGAAGTCCCAGGTCTCGGCGATGGTCTGTCCCCAGAGGACACGCTCCTCGTCGTAATTGGAAAGGACATTGCGCGCATAGTCCGTCCGATAGCACCCTCTGGTGGTCACGGCGGAGTTGTTCTCCGACCCGAAGAACACCCGGTCAGGGTGGAAGGCACGCATGGACGGCACGGCGCGGAGATTGTAGTTCACGCCTGTCACATCCATCTCCAGACCTGCGCCCTCGGCAGAGCCATTGATCGCGCCGGTGATCATTCGGCTGTCATCGAGCTTTTTTACCACAGCCGCCATGCGGCGGTAGATCCGTGCGCCCTCGGCGGTGTTCTGCAAAGGCTCTTCGTTGAACAGGGACCACATGACCACACAGGGGTGGTTGCGGTCGCGGCGGACCATGATATCTAAGTATTCCAGCACCTCTTTCCGCGTCTCGAAGCGGCGGTTCTCGTCCATGACGATCAGACCGTGGCGGTCACAGGCATCGAGGATCTCCCTGGAGGGCAGATTGTGGCTGCATCGGTAGGCGTTGCAGCCCATCTCCTTCAGACGGCGGATGCGGTAGTCCTGCACGGAGTCGGGTACCGCCACGCCTACACCGGCGTGATCTTGATGGCAGCAAACGCCCTTGAGGAAGATCTTTTTCCCATTGAGGAAGAAGCCCTCGTCCTTGTCGGCGGTGAAGGTGCGGAAGCCGATGCTGACCTCCTCGGTCTCTTCACCGACGGTGACTTTCAGGGTGTACAGCTTCGGACAGTCCACATCCCACCGCATGGGACGGGAGACAGAGAAGCTTTGGCGCACTTCGGTCTTTTCGCAGTAGGGGCAAAGGATCTCCTTGGAGATGCTTTCCGCGATGCAGCGATCGGCATCATAGAGCGCCGCATGGACGGAGACAGGGATGTCTCCATAGGAGCTGTTCTCCACCGTGGTCTCAAGCTCCACGGTCCAGCTGTTTTTGGTGCCCTGTTTCAGCCGGGGCTTTGCAAAGATGCCGTTGTGGGCGATGTGGACAGGCGCTTTGGCATAGAGCTTCACATGGCGGTAGATGCCTGCGCCCTCATACCACCAGCCCTCTGTCTCAAGGCCCTTGATGTAGACAGCCAGAGTGTTTGTCTTCTTGCCGAAGTTGGCCCGGTCGGTGATCGCAAAGGCCGTCTCTGTGTAGGCAGAGAAGGAGCGGGCCATGAGAGAACCGTTGAAGTAGAACTCGGCATTGACGGCAGTGCCCTCAAACACCAGCAGCAGATGCTTCCCGCGCAGCTCCTCCGGCAGGCGGAAGGTCTTTCTGTACCAGCCGTTGCAGCGGTCGCGGTAGCCGTGGGAGATCAGGTTGTCGGGGGAGAAGCCGCTCTCGGCAAAGAAGTCGTGGGGCAGATCCACCTCGCGCCATTGGGAATCGTCATAGATCACACCGCCGGGGCCCATGACACCGCCGGCCTTGCAGCCGCCGTAGGCCTCGGAATGGGAGCTTGCGCCCCTGCGCTCGATCTCGCCGCGGTGGAACTTCCACCCAAGATCCATATCAAAAACAGCCATAAAAGCCTCCTAACATATCGCTGCTATCATTATCGAATGTCCACCCTCGATCGTCAAGTAGAAAATACTTCGACTGTGGATGTAGGGGCGGTCATCGACCGCCCGCGGGCGACCAATGGCCCAGGCCAGCCTCTCTTGCCCTTCGGGCAATTCACCTTCTGGTCGCCCCTACATGTGCAGAAATACTGCCTGCTCACGGCGCGACAAAGCCACGAAGTATTTCTATATCGTCCACGCACCATTTTGTAGGGGCGGTCATCGACCGCCCGCGGGCGACCAATGGTCGCCCCTACGATATCATTCGATGCTGCAGGCATGAAAAAAGAGCTTCCCTTGGGAAGCTCTTATATTTGCTGTTTATCCTACATTGGAGCCCACAGGCTGGGGGTCGAAGGTCTCCACGCGCTTGATGCTGGCGCCAAGAGCTGTCAGCTTGCCGATGATATCCTCATAGCCGCGCTCGATATAGTGGGCATCCTCGATCACGGTCTCGCCCTCTGCTGCCAGCGCGGCGATCACCATGGCGGCACCGGCGCGCAGGTCGCAGGCATGGACCGTACAGCCATGGAGCTCCTTGACGCCTTCGATCACAGCAGCCTTGTGCTGGACCTCCATATGGGCGCCCATGCGGTTGAGCTCGGCGGTGTAGCGGAAGCGGTTGTCGTAGATGCCTTCGGTCACGATGCTGGTGCCGTTGGCGGTGGACATGCACACCGCGATCTGGGGCTGCATATCTGTGGGGAAGCCGGGATACGGCATGGTCTTGACATTGGCGCGCTTGAGCCTGCGGGTCTTTTCCATGTGGATGCAGTCGCCGTCCTCGCGGATGACCATACCCATCTCACGGAGCTTTGCGGTGATGCAGTCCAGATGCTTGGGGATGACATTTCGGATCGTCACATTGCCGCCTGCGGCGGAAACGGCTGCCATGTAGGTGCCGGCCTCGATCTGATCGGGGATGATGGAGTAGCTACCGCCCTTCAGGCTCTTGACGCCGCGGACCTTGATCACATCGGTGCCCGCACCGGAGATGCGTGCGCCCATGGAGTTGAGGAAGTTGGCAAGATCCACGATATGGGGCTCCTTGGCGCAGTTCTCGATGGTGGTGGTGCCGTCGGCCAGCGTGGCTGCCAGCAGGATATTCATGGTGGCGCCCACGGAGACGATATCCAGGTAAACTCTGCCGCCCTTGAGGCCGTCCTCAGGTGCGTCGCAGATCACATAGCCGCCGGACTGCTCCACGATCGCGCCGAGGGCTTCAAAGCCCTTGATGTGCTGATCGATGGGGCGTGCGCCGAAATTGCAGCCGCCGGGCATGGCATTTCTGGCGTGACCGAAGCGGCCAAGCTGTGCGCCCAGCAGATAGTAGGAGGCGCGGATGCGGCGGACCAGATCGATGGGAGCGGTGGAGCAGCGCACTCTGGAGCAGTCGATCTCCAGGGTGTTGGGACTCATGCGGCGGATCTGGGCGCCCATGTCGCTGAGGATCTCCAGCAGCAGACGGACATCGGAGATGTCCGGCACATTTTCGATATGACATTTGCCCTCCACAAGGAGCGTGGCAGGCAGGATGGCAACGGCCGCATTTTTGGCACCGGAGATCGTGACCTCTCCGGACAGCGGCTTGCCGCCCTCGATGATATATTTGATCATAAAAGATCCCTCATTCATTGTAAAGATCGGGCCCATACTTTCTGACTCGAGGAGGGGAGAAAGAAAAAACTGTTCAATAAAAGTATGACCGACATCGACAGAAAATACAACGCTATTATTTACCATGGCTTAGTGTACCATAAATGCGGCCCGATGTAAAGAGGAAAGATAACAAAACGGAGGCAAAACGGCTACAAAATACCTGTATTTTGTTTCAAAGAGCTGAGATCCTCACAAAATCTTGTGGAATCTCAGCTCCGATCTACATAATAATTTTTTATGGCAACTGCTGTACCTCGCCGCTCAGACCGTGGATCAGAAAGCTCCCGGTGTCGGTGACGATCTTCCATACGGGGGTCAGGCGGACGGTGCTGCCCGCCGTCTCATAGCGGTAGTAGCCCTGCTCCAGTCCGGAGATCGTGCTGCCCACCCAGCCCAGCTCCACACGGGCGGAGAGGAAGGCGACCACGGCTTCGGCGGCATTGATGCAGGCGGTGCTGCCGGCGGCCGTCAGTGTCCCTGCGAAGAAGCTGCCCTCCAGATCCGACAGGGCATTGTTGGAGTAGGTGATGGTGAGCCCCTCGGAGAACACCGGCATGCCCAGGATCGACTGGGTAGCGGTCATGGCGTAGATGCCGGGAGACAGTCGCCGGGGCTTCGTGATGCTGTTCGCCTCATAGCCCATCTTCCGCAGGGTGCGTCCGGCGCTGCCCCGGATGTCGGAGACCTCACGGCCGCCGGTGAACTTCAGGGAGAGCTTGTCATCGTGCCAGGTGCAAAGGCGCAGCGCGTCCGCAGTGAAGCGGCCGGTGTCGGTCCTTTCGGGTGCTTCGCCCAGCAGGGCGGTCAGCGCATCGAGGCGGGCGGTGTCGCCGTCTGCCAGCTCCAGCTCGTGGAGCGTGACCGTTTCAGGCACGCAGTCGGGCTCCATGGTGACTTCCTGCTCGGCGCACAGCGCCGTGACAGCTTCCCGGAGCCGGTCCGTCTGCTGCTGCTGGCGGATCTGCCGCGGCACCAGCAGACACAAAAGCGCCGCATTTGCCAGAAGGAGGATCAAGATCGCCAGATTTTTCAGTTTCGATACAGGCATAGGCCGCTCCTTTTCTTATCCCAGCCAACCGGCGGAGAGGGTCAGGTCGGTGTTGATGCAGTAGCCCATCTCGAGTGCGCTGCCCTTGGGGAGCATGGCGGCGGCCTGCGGGATGGGGAGGGGATAGACGGTCTTACCGGTGCCGGTGAAGGACCACACCTGCACCACGGCTTCGGTGACGGTATTCTCTGTGAAGGTGATCGTGGCGGCATCATTTGCCACACAGAGGGGGATGCCGGAGAGCATATAGTTGAACCGGCACACGGTGGTGCCGCCCTCCTGAGAGAAGCCTGTCAAATACAGGCGGCCCTCGCCGGGGACATCCCGGAAGATCAGCTCCGTCAGCTGCCGCGCTGTCTCTGCCAATGCTTCGGGCTGGTCGGAATCTGCGGTGAAGCGGCGGCTCTCACCGCGGTAGGTGATCTTGCCACCGGGGTCGATCTCCAGCGATGCGCCGGTCTCACTGAAGCGCACATTGCCCCGATCGTCGGTGTAGCGGCTCTCGCCGTAGGGGTTGAAGCCCATGGCGGTAGCGAGGGCGTCGATATAGCGGCTGTCGCAGGAGGCGGAGGCGGTGATGGCAGGCACGGCAGGTGCCGCGCCGGGCAGCAGGCTCAAGGGCGCAAGGTCATAGTCCGTCTCAAAGGCGAAGGCCGAGCCGTCGGGCAGGAAGGTCTGCAAGAGCGTGCGGAGCAGATCCGGCTCTGTGCCGGTGTTGGCACAGTAGGAGACATTGGGGCCCAGCAGATACAACTGCACCGTGTCGCCTGCGGCGGAGAGGATGCAGGTATCCACCTCGCCCACAGCGGCTTCCAGAGAAGTGCCCAGCCATGAGGCGATCAGGGAGGCAGGCAGAGGCGCGGGGTAGCGCAGATACACGCTTCGGTCGGACAGGGCTGCCTGCACCTGCTCCGTGGAGGTGTAGGCGAATTGCCCGGCGGAATCCAACGCGATCCTCAGATGGGGGGCGAAGCGCTCAAAGGTCGCATCCAGCGCGTTTCGGTCCCACATGGCGGTGTGCCGTCCGCCCTCTGCCATGACGGACACGGCGATGGGGCGTGCGGCATCGCGGACAGACTGCGCCTGCGCCACCTGCGTCAGCTCCGCTTCGGAGAGACCGAGCAGGGGCGCGACCGGCTGCAGGAGCCCGGCCAGCCACGGACGGTCCTCGATGGACGGCGCGGGGATGGCGAACAGGGTCAAAAGGAGCAGGGTACAGCTCAGCAGTACGATCGTGATATTTTTCAGGCTCTCGATCAGTCGTTCTTTCATATCCTTGCTCCTTTCTGTTTTTTTCTTATTATACCGCAAAGCCTGCAAATTTGGTAGAGGAAAAATCATGCCTATGGTGTCGCTTCGCGACGATCCTATTTTATCCCCTCAGTCAGCTTCGCTGACAGCTCCCCTTATTTGCTAAGGGGAGGTGGCAAAACCGCAGGTTTTGACGGAGGGGATATTTATTTTGAATCGTCGTTAAGTAGGGGCGGGCATTGCCCGCCCGCTATTTGAATCGTCGCGAAGCGACACCATAATTATTCGATCTTCAATATTCATCATTCATTATTCATTCCAAGCAAGAAAGCACCCAAGACGTGATACCTTGGGTGCTTTCGGTGTTTGTGAGTGCCTGCACGCGGGCGACCAATGGTCGCCCCTACGGCATGATCGGCAGTGCATTCGTGTTCGTAGGGGCGGGCA